>PIVK01000331.1 GCA_003354135.1 Rhodospirillales bacterium | reverse complement strand
ACTTTCGGTCACTATGACATCACCTCCGGTCATTATTGCATGACTTCAGGTCATTATGGCATCACTTCCAGCCAGCTGGAGTCACTTCCGATCACTATGATATCACTTCCAGTCATAACGTCACTTCTGGTATGCTGGGGTCACTTGCAGTCAGTATGACATCATTTCCGGTCACTATAACATCACTTCCATTGATTATGACATCACTTCCTGTCTGCTGGAGTCACTTCTGGTCATTACGACATCACTATGGGTCTGCTGAAGTCACTTCTGGACATTACAACATCACTTCCGGTCAGTATGATATCACTTCCAGTTTGCTGGAGTCACTTCACCTCCAGTCATTATGACATCAATTCCGGGCATTATAACATCACCTCCAGATCACTTTGGGTCTGCTGGAGTCACTTCCAGGCATTATGACATCATTTCTGGTCTGCTGGGGTCACTTCTGGTCATCATGACATCACTTCTAGCCACTATGACATCAATTGCAGTCATTATGACATTACTTCTAGTCATTATGACATCACTTCTGGCCTGCTGGAGTCACTTTCGGTCATTAATGACTGGTCCCTAGGTCCCTAAGTTCTGGACATGGCATTAACATTCAAGGTCATGTGACCATCATACTTGGAGTTCTGGACATGACCTTTACATTTGACATTCAAGGTCATGTGACCATCATACTTGGTGACCCCATAAATGTGGTGGTAGGTAACCTCAGAATACTTCTGAGATGCCCAAAGATTTGACAAAGTTAACATGGACAGACACATTTTGACAAAAACTGCTGACTCAGCACTTTAAAGTTGGCCCAGTGCCAATTTTCATCACCAGGCTCCACAAATTACAGCTAGGTACCTTGGTACCAGTATGAGCTTCCTAGTCCCATATATGAGTTTGTGAGTAGGTAAA
>PIVK01000329.1 GCA_003354135.1 Rhodospirillales bacterium | reverse complement strand
ATTGAGACTCAGTCTGCTCAAGAGACGGTGGACAAGATTTTGTTGGAATTCTTTGCACGACTAGGAATTCCCAGACAGTTCCATTCAGATCAGGGCGGCAACTTTCGTGCCGTACTGACGAAGGAGTCTCTACATCTGATGGGAGTCGACAAGACGCAAACCACGCCGTACCACGCCATGAGCGATGGCCTGGTTGAGAGGTTCAACCGCACCCTGATTAGTATGCTGCGTTGCCTCTCAAATGAGAGTCGAGATGATTGGGCCGACGTGCTGCCGTTGGTGATGATGGCGTACCGCTCAACACCTCATGCGAGTACCGGAGTGAGTCCGAACCGATTGATGCTTGGACGAGAGGTTTGCACACCGCTAGACCTCCAGTTTCCCAACCCATCTCCGGCACAGGAAGTGCCATGTGAGTCGGAGTATGCCGAGTGGCTTCGCTCCGCATTGAGGAAGGCTCACCGGATCGCGAGGGATAACTTAGGAGTGGCCGCACGGAACCAGCGGAAAACCTACAACAGGACGACGGAGAAACCACGGCATGCCGTTGGTGATCTCGTCAAGGAGCTAAACTCCCAGGACTTAGGGCATAAGCTGTTGCCCCGATGGAGAGGTCCTTACACGGTTGTTGAGGTTGCTGAAGGCAATACTTTCAAGATCAAACACCCAACTACAGGGGTGTCCCGGAAGGTCCATGCCAACAACCTCACCGCCTATCATGGAGTGCTCATCGAGCCCGATGACTCTGATTAGCTGCGAGTGATGTCGAAAGTACTTAATTGAATGTCAGTGACTTGGATTGATGGAATCCTTTGGTCCCCGGTCACCCACACCACGGCAGCGGCCGAAGCCCTTGAGAACTGGGAGGCTGCTAGGCCTGCCGAAGCCCTTAGGAACTGGGAGGCAGTGCTGAGTCCGGAGGAG
>PIVK01000328.1 GCA_003354135.1 Rhodospirillales bacterium | reverse complement strand
GCTGAATTAGCCAATGCTGCAATCTCAGCTGCTACGGCAGATCAAGCTACATATTCTGATACTGCGCAATATGCTGAATTAGCCAATGCTGCAATCTCAGCTGCTACGGCAGATCAAGCTGCATATTCTGATACAGCACAATATGCTGAATTAGCCAATGCCGCAATCTCAGCTGCTACTGCCGATCAAGCTGCATATTCTGATACTGCACAATACGCTGAATTAGCAAATGCTGCAATTTCAGCTGCTACAGCAGATCAGGCAATACATTCTGATACTGCACAATATGCTGAACTAGCCAATGCTGCCATCTCAGCTGCTACGGCAGATCAAGCAATACATTCTGATACTGCACAATATGCTGAACTAGCCAATGCCGCCATCTCAGCTGTTACTGCCGATCAGGCAATACATTCTGATACTGCGCAATATGCTGTATTGGCAGATTTGGCAGGCTATGCCCTTATTATTGGCGACACTGACAACGACACCAAAATACAGGTAGAACAAGGCACAGATGACGACATCATCCGTTTTGATATGGCAGGCACAGAGTTTTTCCGTATGGACAACGGCCGTCTCGAGGTATCAAATACGGGAAACAGCGTATTCCTTGGCACAGGGGCCGGTGAAAATGATGATTTTTCAGATAACAAAAACGTTGCAGTAGGACATTCTGCGCTTAATTCCAACACCGAAGGAAGCAACAATGTGGCCAATGGTTTTCGGGCGCTCAAAACAAACACTACAGGAAACAACAATGTGGCCAATGGTTTTGAGGCGCTCTTTTCCAACACCGAAGGAAGCAACAATGTGGCCAATGGTTATCAGGCGCTCAATTCCAACATCTTGGGAGCTGGTAATGTGGCCAACGGTTCTCTGGCGCTCAATTCCAACACCCAAGGAATGTTCAATGTGGCCAAT
>PIVK01000327.1 GCA_003354135.1 Rhodospirillales bacterium | reverse complement strand
CCTGCACTAGCGGTCCATATGGCGCGGTCCATATGACCCATATGGACCGCTAGTTGCGGTCCATATGACCCATATGGACCGCTAGTTGATTTCAGCGGCCTGTATGGCTCTATAGTTTTTATCATGTGACCACATATTGACCAATCAAATTCTCTATATAAAATATGAGGTATAATAATTATCAGTTATATATGGTCTAGGTGGACCGTATGGAGATTTATGGTAGCTCGAGGGAAGTGATATTGGCTCGAAGGCGCGAAGGCGCCTGAGAGCCCATATCACTTCCCGAGAGCTTCCATAAATCTCCATACGGTCCACCTAGACCATTTATAACTGATTTATTATACCGAATGGATCACAGCCAGCTAATAGACAGTAGTTTTGATACAGTTTAAAATAAAATAATATAAAAAAACTAAAAATAGTGATGTTATATTTACTGAATGTTGCAATAAGGCAGATATTCCAATAGATTATCAAATATCTGTTAATTGATAGGTTATATATACCTGTACACGTTCTAATAGCTGAGATATTCAAGTACCAATGAAGTTTTTTCACTGACAAAATGTCATGGATCCAGCCAGTTAATAGACAGTAGTTTTGATACAATTTTAAAGTAAAATAATATAAACAACTACAAATAGAGATGTTATATTTATTGAATGTTGCAATAAGGCAGATATTTCAATAGCTTATTAAAAATCCGTTCAGTTGATAGGTTATAGATACCTGTACCTGTCCTAATAGCTGAGATATTCAATCAAACATAAACACAATCATTACACCTGTAGCTCTCTAAACGTCCCTGCACTAGCGGTCCATATGGCGCGGTCCATATGACCCATATGGACCGCTAGTTGCGGTCCATATGACCCATATGGACCGCTAGTTGATTTCAGCGGCCTGTATGGCTCTATAGTTTT
>PIVK01000326.1 GCA_003354135.1 Rhodospirillales bacterium | reverse complement strand
GGCGGGGGCTTCGGCGGCGGCGGCGGCGGGGGCATCTCAAAATACCACAAGGGCGGAGGTGGCGGAGCCGGCAGCTGGTCGCGAAAAGCCACAATCAACCCGGACCCCAAACTGGTACATGGTGCCAATAAGGACTCGGATCCGAAGGTTCTGATCACTTTTGAGGTTAAGTACCCTTAACTCAGAACTTACATTTGCCGGCGAGTCCTGATGACCCGATCAGCGAGAAGAGCCTGTCTCCTTGTCGTTTGGAATGGAATGAGGTGGTGGCCACGCATAGCCGCTCTTTTCGAGGCCATCCTCACCTGACGCGGGTACACGGTCCGGGCTCCACCCATCGCACCTTCGCGGCTGTGTTGTGTGTTGCAAAATCAAAGGGGTCAGGGTTGAATTTAGCAAAAATTATTAAAGTTACAGGAGGCTAATGGAATGAAAGCAAAAGCAATCGCAACGATCGTGATGACGCTGTTTTTGGTAAGTATGGCAGGAATAGCATCCACTGCCAGTGGCAAAGGAACCAAGTGGTCCCATGACCGGGAGAGACGAGGAGAGAACCGAGGCATTAATCCTTCGGTCCAGCGACAACGACGGATGGGGGATCTGAATGGCGACGGGATTGGAGAGCACCTCCTGGAAATCGACCTGGCACGTGGCCGGGAGGCACATCGGGAAGATAGGGGATACCACCCGGACACCATTAGCGTCCGGCACGTGTCAAGCGTCGGGGTCGGTTCAAAGAGCAGCGGGAGAGCCATTCATTCCTTCCAGGTCTCGGCGTCTTTGGTTGAGGCCGCCGCGCCCGCAGCCGCCGCGCCCGCAGCCGACGCACAGAACTGCAAGGGCAATGTGAGCGACCCAAATATGATGGAGTTCATTACCTGCACCTACACGAGTTCTGAGGAAGACCTTGATGTTCAGGCGCTCGTTAAGACG
>PIVK01000325.1 GCA_003354135.1 Rhodospirillales bacterium | reverse complement strand
TTCCTTCACGCGACGCTGGATGAGCCAGCGTACATTCTTGTGCCCCCTGGATTCGATGACTATCCTGGACGAGGGAACTGTCTTATCGCGTACAAAGCTATTTACGGCTTGCGACGGTCCCCGATGGTGTTCAATAAGAAGCTACACACGGACCTGCTGGACATCGGATTCGTCAGGAGCGCGGTTGATGACTGCCTGTACATCAAGCGAGAAGCCGGGGTGTTGACGGTGGCGTTTGTGCACTCTGACGATTTCTTGGTAGTATCGTCGGATCAACGGCTGTTGGACGGTTTCTACACGGATTTGAGCCAGAGATATTCGGTGAAGAACATGGGCGAGCCGAAGTTGTATTTGGGATTGGAGATCACGCGGGATCGTGAGAAGAGGACGATTCGTCTACGCATGCAGAAGAAAATCAAGGAGATTGCGGACGATTTTGACCTGGGGTCCATGAAACCGGCAAAGACACCGGGATCGGCTGGTTCATTCCCGACGTTGGAGGATGTGCCGTGCAAGGATGATGACCCGATTGGATACAAGGAAGCGAGGGCTCTGCCATACCGGAGTCTCTTGGGTCGTCTGCGCTGGGTGTCGGCGGCATATCCCGAAATTTTGTCAACACTGAGGGAGCTGGGACGGTTCCAGCAGAGCTGGGGAAAGAAGCACTTCAAGGCATTGATACGAGTGGCAAGGTATCTCAAGGGAGTCGCTAAGTTCGGCATTCTCCTCGGAGGAGTCATTGACGAACCAGCACGGTTGCTTTCTGTCTTTTGTGATGCAAGCTTTGGCTCGGACCAGACATCTCCGGGGAAATCAGTCCTGGGAGTGGCAATTTTTCACGGCAGAGGTGGACCTCTGGAAGTCAGCTGCAAGGCATCTGCGATGGTGTGCATTTCTTCGAGTGAGGCAGAGATGGTAGCCTTGTCTGAAGCAG
>PIVK01000324.1 GCA_003354135.1 Rhodospirillales bacterium | reverse complement strand
ATGTGCATGGGCATATTATTTTTTTGGCCCCACCCCCAGGGGGTGGGTGGGGGGCCTCGAAAATTTGAGAAATCCTAGTTTGGGCATTTCTGGGCACCAGAGCAGGAATCTAAGGTTACCTACCCCCCTATTTATGGGGTCAGGGACTTCATTGGTGACATGACCTCCAAGGTCAGAGGTCAAGGTCATGTCGAAAATTGATATTATACATTAACTACATAGATCTGTTGCATCAACAGAGATTGTAATGACGCCATTGAGTGTGCTAAATAATTTGGCTCAGTGGTTATAGTTGTGGACTCTCATGCAGGAGGTCCCGAGTTCGATTCCGGGCAGGGGCTGCCATTTTTTTGTCTTAAAATATGTCTGCTTTTATTTTTTATATTTTTTGGCTTCTGTTTGTCCAATTTCAATAAATTTGGGTTCATTTTAAAGGTATTGACGAGCCCTATACATCTGTATTGTTTTTAGGAAAGTATATCGTACTGTGCGTCTTCCACGAGACAAAATTTGGACTCACTTAATATAAATACTACATCTAGACATCTTGAACAGGAGGGTGCCTAGGGGGGTCTATATGCTGATCTCTTGCCTTATCTATTCTGATCTTATCTATTATCTTAACTATTATCTTATCTATTATCTTATCTTATCTATCTTGGTATAGTGAGTGAACATATGTTGATGCTTGCATTAACATTTCTAGTAATTTTTGGCCCCACCCCCAGGGGGTGTGTGGGGCCTCGAAAATTTCTGAAATCCTAGTTTGGGCATTTCTGAGGACCAGAGAAGGAATCTAAGGTTACCTACCCCCTATTAATGGGGTCAGGGACTTCATTGGTGACATGACCTCCAAGGTCAGAGGTCAAGGTCATGACCGAAATTGAGGTTAAACATTCCAAATCACATTAAAACACTATTCATTGATTTGGTAACCTTTCAAA
>PIVK01000323.1 GCA_003354135.1 Rhodospirillales bacterium | reverse complement strand
TATGCTCTGCTATATATTACATATGCTATACTCGTAGCTAGTGCTCGATTATATAAAATCACGGGCACGTGATATTTTTAATACAGGCGAGTTTGTACACACCATAGAAATATACATACGGTTATTCTGTACGGTAGTATATATATGCTATGCGAAAATATACACTCTCGCGAGAATCACCAAATCTGTATGCGCCCAGAGAACGGTGTCCTATATGAAGTTTCATCAGAAACAAAAAAATATATATATTAACGTTAGCTTAAAGTGTAGTGGTATTCCCTTAGACTGGCTATGGTAATTTAAACTTACGTAAATGTAACATTTTATTTTCATGGGGAACTCTGTCGGGACTTGTGTTTGTGTATAACATATACAGTTATTGCGAGTACAGTAATATAAAAATCACGGGCACGTGATATTTTTAATACAGGCGAGTTTGTACACACCATAGAAATATACATACGGTTATTCTGTACGGTAGTATATATATGCTATGTGAAAATATGCACTCTCGCGAAAATCAACAAATCTGAATGCGTCCAGGCAACGGTTGCCTATGATGATGTGCATCAGAATCAAAAATGTATATATTAACGTTAGCTTAAAGTGTAGTGGTATTCCCTTAGACTGGCTATGGTAATTTAAACTTACGTAAATGTAACATTTTATTTTCATGGGGAACTCTGTCGGGACTTGTGTTGTGTATAACATATACAGTTATTGCGAGTACCGTAATATAAAATCACGGGCACTTGATATTTTTAATACGTGCGAGTTTGTACACATATAGAAATATACATGCGGGTATTCTATACGTAGTGTAGATACGCTATGCGAAAATATACACTCTCGCGAAAATCAACACTCTCGCGAAAATCAACAAATCTGAATGCGTCCAGGCAACGGTTGCCTATGATGATGTGCATCAGAATCAAAAATGTATATATT
>PIVK01000322.1 GCA_003354135.1 Rhodospirillales bacterium | reverse complement strand
AGTACAAATTGATTAGCAGATACCGATACATAGTGTTCTTGGGTTGATATTTCTAAACGTGAAGCAGGTATTCTTTTTACAAGTATGCATCACTACTGGACGCACGGGCCATGAAAATTTGTGAAAAAGCACTGAAAAAGCCATGAGTTTTGCCGCAAAGCCATGAAAAGTCTGGATCAAGGCCGTGAAAATTTGCGAAGCTAATTTTCATGGCGCGTCGTAGGCCATGAAAAAGCACTGAAAATCAACAATTTTCAAGCAATTTTGGGAACATTTTTAGACATTTTCTCCTCGACCCCCTGAATTTTTGCGAAGCTCCTTTTTCATGGTGCTTCATCCCCTGAATTTCCTCTGAATTTTTTTAATTCATGGCCATGAAAATCAATTCAGGGTCATGAATTTTTTTTCATGGCCATGAAATTCAGAATAATCCAGTTTCACACATATTTCATTGCCATGAAACATAGAGTCCCCCAAATGACATCCAATTCATGGCCCTGAATTCAGCATAGGGATGGGTTTCATGGCCATGACTTCATTTTCATGGCCCTGAAATTCAAGCAATAAATCTTCATGGCCATTAAATATTTCAGACCTTCATTTCATGGCCATAAATATTTCAACATGTGGAATTCATGGCCATGAATCATCATCCTTGGAATTTCAGAGCCATGAATATATATCTGTTGCCTTTCCTTGCCAGTTGTCATAATTTCATAGTCATGAAAAATCTATTCATGGCCATGAAAGATTTATATGTGAATGTCATGGCCATGAAAGTTCAACTTTCAAATTTTCATTGCCATGAATTTATACCCACTTACTTTTATTTCCAGTTCTCGTGTTTTCATTGCCATGAAAAATCTACAAATGGCCATGAAAAATATTTAATAAAAATTTCATGGCTGTGAAAGTCAAATTTTGTATTTTCATGGTCCTGAATTTGATCATATTAA
>PIVK01000321.1 GCA_003354135.1 Rhodospirillales bacterium | reverse complement strand
CCAGAAGGGCGAGGGCAATTACGCGGCCTTCTATGTCCTCGACCTGCCGGTCAAAGGCAGCAACAAGCACGCCAAGTTCGTCGTCAAGATGGAGTACGGCGCCAAGTTGCGGACGCCGGCCGGGGCACGGAAGGTGGATGCGGCGAGGGTAGTGTCTGCGCGGACGATACCTCTCCGAGACCTATTGGGGCCTCAGTACGACATGATCAAAGGCAAGCCTTAATCCTAAACCCGGCAGTTCGAAGGGGGATGGCAGAGAATTCCGACGCTTTTTCTTGACGTTAAGCATTATCATCGCCTCACCCGCCGGGTGAGGTCGGAATTTGGGATGGCCAAGGTTACAGCATTGATTCTGCATCATATCGTCCAACTGCAGAGCAGTTAATTGCTGGATTTAGGTTAATACGGAAAATCTGGAAAAGGTGGCCGCTGAGGTGGCACGCAACTTTCCACATCCCAGCCGTCCACTACGTTACATAGTGAAGCGCTCACCCGATCTCCGATTTCCCGGGTCACACAGCGGCCTTAAACATTATACGACGATAGGGTGTGGCGGGCAAGCTGTCGGTAACACACGATATGACCGCCGTAGGTAACATGTGATCTGTCCGGTTTAGAACGGAGCCTAAAGAGGAGGGCTTCGATGAGACGGACAGAAGTGTTGCAAGGGATACGGCAGATGAAATTCGAGGAGATTTACAAGCGGACGCCGGAATTCCGGAACTAAAGGACGGACCGCGCGCCGCCGCCTTGCGCGGCGTCTCGTCTCCCTCGGCGTTCACTAACCGGTATTCCCCCAGCCGGAGAAATCCTTCCCCCCGCGAGGCGGGGAACAAATTTGACAACCGCATCGCCAGAGCCATCGAGGACACCATCCACGACCCGCAAAAGCTCTCGGAAAGCCGGGGCAAGATCGGCACCACCGTCAACCGGATGGCCGTGCTGTTGGATTGGAC
>PIVK01000320.1 GCA_003354135.1 Rhodospirillales bacterium | reverse complement strand
ACCCCGGCTCTCCCCGAACATCTCGTCCTCGGCGCTATCGATCGCCTCGGCCTCCGCCTCCAGGGACTTCGATGTCCGGCTGCCCGAGCCGCCGCCTTATGACGCCACGGTAAAGGATCAGTCCTTGGCCGGCCGCTGGGCCGGAAAGCAGGCGGTGCTGGATCTTCTCCGAACCGGGAGCGCGCAGGCGAGCAACCTTGGCGATCCGGCTGAGAACCCCTGGAAAAGCGATGGCGGCAATCAGTTCGGATTTGGTCATGTGGGTTTCCTCATATGGTGGATTCAGGCACGAAGTGCAACATTTGATCTGAACGACATTTTGACGTCGATACCGAGTTTCTTCAAGAGGACCTGGGCTGGAGTCTTGAATCCGAGGCATTTTCTTGGTGTCAGGTTGTGGGTCAGCGCGATGTCCTGCAATTCCTCGTCGCTCATTTTGTCGATGTCGCGGCCTCTCGGCAGGTCTCGTCGCAAGCGCCCGTTCATGTTCTCGACAGCACCCTTTTGCCACGATGCATAAGCGTCGCAGAACCAAGTCGCCATCACGGCTGTCCGGTTAACTGAACGTCCGATTCTCTGGAAGCTACGGCTCGCGCTGGTTTAGGAACGAAAATGGGTGGTGTCGATTTGAACTTGATGGAGCACTCTGCGGAGCTTTTCCGTGGAGGTGCTCATGAACACCGGCAAAACGCTGGTGTTCATCACCAACAACTTCGCCCTTCCGGCCGCTACCATCTGCGCGCTCTACAAGAGCCGCTGGCAGGTGGTGCTTTTCTTCAAGTGGATCAGGCAGCATCTTCGCATCAAGCGGTTCTTTGGGACGTCGGAAAACGCGGTGAAAACGCAAATCTGGATCGCCGTCTCAGTCTACGTCCTCGTCGCCATCGTCAAGAAGCGTCTTAATCTGGACGCCTCGCTCTACACTTTGCTCCAGATCCTCTCGGTCACCCTCTTCGAGAAA
>PIVK01000100.1 GCA_003354135.1 Rhodospirillales bacterium | reverse complement strand
CCGCAACATGCTCGTCTGGGCGAGGTCTCTTAATGGGCGGTTCACCCCGATCACGGGTGGGCAAACCCTGATTGGGCATCAGAGTGTGCGCCACGTTGAACGGGGTCCTCGGCCTAGCAAAATGATCGGGGTACGTTGGAGGTGTACCCTGATCCATAATCAGGTCATCGACGCCCATGCGAGGGGTATAGCTTGTCCTATAAGTGAGGACGCCGGAATCCAATCGGTCCAGGGCAGCTTGGCGGATAGCAGCTGCCCTGTCCGGCCCAGCTGACTGAGCCCGTTCCTTCGGAGGAGGGGCAGACTTGGAGGCAGTAGCCTTCTTAGCCTGCTCAGGGTTAGGCCGGGTGGCCGGACCCTTTGAACTCCCCGGTGCAGGGCCCAGAATGTTGTCCAGAGGGCTGCCGGTTGCTGAAGCCTGGATGGCGGCTTCAGTGCGTTTCTTCGCAGCTTCCTCACGTTCCTTGGTGGCTTTCTCTGCCTCACGCTGCTTGGCCTCACGATCGTGGTCAATGTAGGCAGAGATCTCCGGCTGGAGCCCTGAGGACGTCCAGGCCAGGTTACCCCGGCCCCGACCCTCAGTGGGCACCGGAGAGCTGGTAGAAACTCCCCTAGGTGGGCTAGGTGGGGGATCGGACAGGACGGCCACATCGCTATCAGGCTTCTCCGTCGTGTCCATATCGGACTCGGAGGGGACCTCGATCGCCTCCGCGACGGTTTGGCCTTCCTGCGGGCGGCCGGGTCTGTCCGACTCCCTGTCGGACTCCGAAGAGTCCCGACGACTCCGCGAGCCGGAATAGCTCCGGCTGGATCGTCGGCCTTTAGTCTTCTCCTTGGTAGTTGTAGCAGGAGCCGGTGGGGGAGGCATCAGGTCTCGCGACGCAGGTCGGGAGTCTCGGTCCCTAGGTCTCCTGTCCTCCGGGCGACCATGACGGGTCTGCCCAGAAGACCGGGAGCCAGCTGAGGAACTCCGACTCCTGTCCTTTCCCGTGGACTCTCGTCGCTCATGCCGGTCCTGACGGCTGTCCCGAAAGTGGGACGCCGGGGAGGACGGCAGGCGCGGCGACGTCCGTGTGGGAGCGGCGGTGCTAGTGCCTCGACCAGCCACTCGGTCCTTGGATGTAGGTCTCGGAGGGGCAGGAGGGCCCTTGGCCTCTTTCAGGATGTCTCCGACAGACTTCCCGCCCTTGCTAGATGAGCTGGCCCGATGGGTGGCACCGGGCACAGCAGTTTCGCCAGCCTTGACGGCGGCGTTCAGGTCAGCCACGCTCTCCTTCAACACCTGGCGAATGTTGGCTGCTCGCTGGTCGAGAATACCAGGTTCAGGTGGCTGGGCCTCAGTGTCCATCGGGGAGTCCTTGCGACCCTTGGACGACGGAGTCTCCGACTGCGCTGGGGCTCTCTCCTTGGCGGAGGTCTCCCCAGCGATCGCCGGAATACCAGGACGGCTAGGAAAGCCATCCGGTGGTTCCTCCGTGATCGTGGCCTCTACAAACTCATGGTCACACTCATTGGCCCATTGGACCTGATCGACCCGTCCTAAGGTGACGGTAAAACTCTTGTAACAGTTGTCGGCCCGCTGCTGGTATTGGTCGTACAAGTCCCCACTGATCCAGAGCTTAGGGAGGCCAGCCCACTTCCTTGGGTAGGCCTCCTTCTTGAGAAGGACTACTCCCTTAGCCCTGGAGACACCGACCGACGGTCGGAGTGGCTGGGGAGCCGCGGTAAACCAACGTTGGCGATCTGCTAGACCGGGAGGCAGGGAATCGTTCATGGCAACGACTGCCTCCTCGGCCTGTACAATCCAACCCACACACTCACGTCCTTGTTGTCGTCTCTCCTCAGGGGTGAGCCATATTGTCGGATATTTGGTTTTGTCCCCATTGTAAGGGTCTGCCGACCATAAAATGGGGACCTCCGGCATAGCAGCTGCTGCGGCCATACATCCGAAGAGGTAGGCGTCGAGCGAGATCAAGCACCTGTTGTAAGGCATGTAAGTCTTAGCCCCTCCGCGTCCCAAGATAGGAGCGGAGTAGGGCCAACCGTGATGCCTTGCAGGGTCGCTCTCAAAGAGCCGGGAGTACAGAGGTACATTCTCCCAGGCTACCTTGTCGGGCTGCAACCGCAACAGGTCAATTACCTCTTCCGGGGAGTACCGGTGCTCGCCCTTTGATAGATTACCGCTAGTCAAATGACGGCGGTATTCACTGGGCTGAGTAAAACTCCGCACACACCCCGGAATCGGGCATCGCACCCGGATGGCGTTGGAGTCGTGGATGATGGTGTGCTTGAAGATGAGCGCAGCATCGGTCCCCTGCCAGTGGCACCATGTACAAATCCATGGCTTGACCGGTGCCTCTTTGTCAATGCCAAAAAGGTCATTGACCCTCCCTCCGTTAGCCCAGGGGCACTGGGCACAGCCCGCGCACCCTGGTGCGATTCCTCCGCCCACTGTACAGGGGATGGACTTGAAGGTGTCCATCTCACGCCATGTATAGCGCGGGCGGAATGGGAGCACGAAGCAGGTCGGCCTTGCTGGCAGGGTCTTGAGGTTCCGGGGAAGCCGTTGCGGGGTCGCAATGGCATCCCTCCGGGCTACAGCTCCCGTCACACCACGGGCCTTCAGGTCCTCGCTGAGATAGCGAGGTTCCCGGCGCCGTATCAGCTCTTCTGAGGAGAGTTCCCAGACATTCCTCAAAGCCCTCTCCCCTGGAATGTAGATATGTCCGTAAACGGACTGACGCCGCATGGGCGTCATCAATCCACATTCAGCAGAGGATGGATAAGAGGTCTGGTAGGTCCTCCCTGCAGCACCGCTTCGGACTCGGAAGTCACTTGGGAGGAATCCGACGGCAGTAGTATCCGTCGAAAACCGTCCTTGGTAAACCTCTGTGGCCCCATAGGGTCGAGTCCAGGACTGGATGGCAGCTGAGTCTACTTTCCGTGCTGACTTCCTCTTCTTCTTCTTACCTCCCCTCCGGTTCTTGCGGGCCGGAGGAGCAGGGGCCTCTGGTTGGTCACTGCTAGAAGGAGAGGACCGGGCGCGTTTCGCTGGCGGCTTCTCGGGAGTGGAACTATCCGACTCATCTCCCGATTCGTCGTGAGAAGCCAGCGCCGAATCTCGTCCGGACCCCTCATCTGCAGTTCGTGTCCTCTCCTCGCCTCGGTCCCAGTCGGGGCGAACCGACTGGTCGTCGTCGTCGTCGGAAGGTTCTTCTTCGCCAGGCCACAGCTCCATGTTTGGGGCTCGCTTCAGGGCTCGGTGAATCTCCCTGGCGTCAAACACGACGTCCGTGGAGACTCGAACAGTCTCCTCACCCTGGCGCCCCAAAGCTCGCCGCAGCCGGCGGTTGAAGGAGTGGGCATCGGGACCTCCCGGCATGCCGAAGCCTAATTCCCGGCGGAGTCGGGACAAGGACAGCTCGCCACGGGGGTTGCGCACCGACGCCCAACTCAAAATGGTGTCCTCCTCCCCATCAGATCCAGAGTACTCCTCGTCCTCAAATGGGTCATAGAGAACGGGCTCTTCTGTTGGGGCGAGGCGACCTACCTCGACGGACGGTGTCGCCTCGAACAGCTGGCGTCGCTGTTCATCGTCGAAGATGTCTGTCACAATCGGGGTTTTCTCGTCGTCTTTCGGTGGTGCAGGGCTCACATCAGTCTCCAACGACTGAGAACCCTGGCTGTCTTCTTGTGGTAATGTGGGGCTCACATCAGTCTCTAGAAACTGAGAGCCCTCATCATCCTCCTGTTCTTCGTCCGACGCTGAGACGTGGGGCAAGGCCCGTATAGGAATCAGAAGTCCCTCGGGAATTGCCCCTGCCCCTAGCGCGAATGTTGCAGTAGTTCCTGGCTCAGGCTTCACCTGGTCGGAGACCTCCATAGGGAGATCAGCCAGCCACTGTGAGAACCCTGAGCCCTCTGCCAAAGTAGGAGGTCC
>PIVK01000319.1 GCA_003354135.1 Rhodospirillales bacterium | reverse complement strand
TGGTGACATTATTTTTTTTGCCCCACCCCCAGGGGGTGGGTGGGGGCCATCTCAAAATTTCACAAATCCCAGTTTGGGCACTTCTGGACCTTGGAAGGCAATTTTGACAGTACCTATCCCCCTATTTATGGGGTCAGTAAGTTCAATGGTGACATTATTTTTTTTGCCCCACCCCCAGGGGGTAGGTGGGGGCCATTTCAAAATTTTACAAATCCCAGTTTGGGCCCTTATGGACCTAAGAGAGCAATTCTGACAGTACCTATCCCCCTATTTATGGGGTCAGTATGTTCAATGGTGACATAACCTTGAAGCTCAAAGGTCAAGGTCATGTCCAAAATTGAGATCAGACATTGAAAAATACATAAAAGTCCCTCTCACACCTACACTATTGCAATGAGCTTAGCCAAGCTTTGCATATTATCTGGGTTGTTTCCTGGGAGGTGCACAAAAATATAATGTTTTTGCCCCACCCCCAGGGGATTCCACAAATCCCACTTTGGGTACTTCTGGACCTCGGAGAGCAAATCTGACTTGAAGGTCAAAGGTCAAGGTCATGTCCAAAATTGTGGTCAAACATTACAAAACACATAAAAGTCCCCCTCAGAACTACACTATATCAGACTATATACCAAGGATGTACACCAAGCGTTGCATGTTATCTGGGTTGGTTCCCGGGATCTGCACAAAAATATCATGTTTGCCCCACCCCAGGAGCTGCCTGGGGGACATAGCAAAATTTCATGAATCCCAGTTTGGGCCCTTCCAGGTATAGGAGAAGCATTCTGATGTTACCTAACCCCTATTTATGAGGTCAGTGAGTTCAATGCCTGAAACTTGTAGCCATGAAAATTAGTTATGGCAAGATCTGTTAACGCTCTGCGTTGACTTCTTTTCTTGTTTATGTTTTGGGTCTATATCATGTACTACTGCCATTTTCTATGAAATGTGAAACTATGTGATT
>PIVK01000318.1 GCA_003354135.1 Rhodospirillales bacterium | reverse complement strand
CTGAACAACTACTACGTGTACACCCTATCGGTGTACATCCACCACATTAATGTATGTACACCCTATCGGTGTACATCTACTACATAATTATATTTCCTTCTCAGATGATCTTCACAACACTCCCCCTACATTACCTATCCTCTTGATTGGTAATGTATCTTGAAGATAAATTAGTTCAGCAGGTCATTAAGCAATCCCTAAATTTTTCATGCATTCGAGTGAATTGATATTGGCAGTTTACAGCCTTCAAACTTCACCTTCAAAGGGAATATAACATTCTCGTAACGTCCAAACAACAAATAACTGTAACCCTAACCCTAACCTTGCAAGGTTATTGTTGTGAGTTTGGATTCTCTCCCCCTATTTGCTCCTATTTGGTCAGTAGAAGATCACGAAACTGTTCATGTGCAGTCCTCTGTAACCTCTTCGTGAGTCCGTCTGCCTCTTGCTCAGAAGATGGAACGTATCTTACCTTGATCAGATCGTTCGTAAACATTTCCCTAGTCTTTTTAAGTTTAACATCTAAATGTCGTGTACGACCAGTATGCCCCGGTGTAGTTGCTGCTACCACCGTCGCTTCATTATCACATTTCCAGTTGACATTTTCGATGCCTAATCCCAGTTCATTTAGGAAACCCCGAATATGTTCCCCATGGCGTGCGCCCTCATACAGCGCTGTCCATTCTGCATCAGTCGTAGATGTGCTTATTGTCTTCTGTGTTCTGGATGCCCACGCTATGACTGCACGTCCAAGTTTTATTACGTAACCAGAACAAGATTTTCTTGATATAGTATCCCCCGCAAAATCAGCGTCACAATATCCGAGTAATGTATTGCTTTTAAGTGTTTGACTGGGATAAAATAATCCATATTCTGCAGAGCCCATAATATACCTCAGTAAATGTTGTAGCGATTTCCAGTGTCTTAGAGTAGGGTCTGATGCAACTTTGCCAAGTTCACGG
>PIVK01000317.1 GCA_003354135.1 Rhodospirillales bacterium | reverse complement strand
TCGAATTTTCAGTTGAAGTGAACCACTACTGAAAATCCATAAATGCCACTTTTCCCCTCCTGAGATACCTTTTAGAAGGCCTAACTTGTTGTTGTGCTGATGCATGTATATTGTGAAGGTAGGGAACTATTTTTTTTGTTGGGAAATTATAGCTCTTGGATTCCCCTTAGCAGTGACCCATATCACAATCCTCTTGCTTCTGGTCTGTAGACATGGTGATACTTCATTGTAACTTGATGACTGGAGAAATACACTCAAAATAACACCATTTTTACTGTACCCCCAAATCGCGCAAGCACTTCCGGCCAATTACAGGTGTGCCACCTTAATATACCCCAAGGAGTGGAAATCTGAAGAAACAGTCTACAGGGTGAAAGGTACCCATCTTCTAAAGAAAAATACCAAATATGAGTAAAATCTAATGGCTACTTTAGAAATGGTATAAAGATTCTGTCTCCTGTCACCTCCCCTACCCCAAGCCAAAAAGAGCACTTTTCAGCAAATTGTCTTACTTTAGTATGATTTGAGCATATACATGCAATCTGGGGCATATTGAGCCATTATTAGAATTGTTGAGTGCTTATTTTACTGAAAAATACTTAAAATGATATCATTTGCAGAAAATAAGTCTACAGATGGGGGTGTAGATGCACTGTATTGGGTCTTTAGTGGGGTTATCTGGCCATGCCAGGTCCTCAAGAATGGCAATTTTAGGCCATATTATGGCCCTGGCCAATTTCCATCAACCTACCCCTATCCTGCCTACTTTGACTAAACACATCTATTATCTAATGCCACCTGTGGGTAGTGCACCCCCAACTTACCCATAGGTATGGCATTTGTGGAGAGCTACCACTGGCGGTTAGTGAGAAAATAAAGAAAAACCATATCTCCCCTTAAGGTGGCACACCGGTAATTCTATTGCCTATTCAAATAGTGTTAAATTGGCAACATTGGCGTATGA
>PIVK01000316.1 GCA_003354135.1 Rhodospirillales bacterium | reverse complement strand
GTCATCAAAGGTCATCATAATAGAAATATCTAATACCATCCTAAGAGGGTTATTAATGATATATACAGACTGATTATTGGATATCCTTTGTCTCCTTGTTTATCTCGGCTTGCAGCCTCGATTGCACAATGAGACAAAGGATATCCAAGAGTCAGTCTGTATATCTCATTAATATCGCTCTTAGGATGGTATTAGTTATACTTCTATTATGATGACCTCAGATATACCGAAAATTCTTTTGTTCTTGCCATGGTATATTTTACTTAGACAAGCGGCTTAGTAGATATACTGCCAAGGTAGCGTTGTCTAAGTTGATATACCATAGGGGCAGCATTTTATCAGTTGATATACTGCAATATACTGCCACTGGTTGTAGATATACACAGTCACGAAACAAGGCTTCATAAGCTACTTATTAAAATAAAGTAATTAAATGTCTGGGATGATCCAATTATCAATTGCAATAGAAATTATAATTATGTGGCATTCATAATATTTGCACAATTTAAACAATTTACATAAATGAAACAAACATCACTGGTCCATGTTTAGTTTAAACAAGAGGCATAATTTATTGTAACAAAACAGCATAACTAAGATATAAATAAATAGAAACAAGAACACAGTTTTGTACAATCCATTAAATATGATGATATATTCTAAATCACAAATCCATGGCAATTTTCCTATCTCCTTTGATCAGGATGACTTTTTTAATGCATTTTTGTATGTTTAGCACTAGAGTAGAGGTCTGTCTGATCATCAGCATCACTGGGCTCTGACTTGTGCTTCTTGCATGGGACTGCAGACTTTTCACTCGGCCACTATTTGTCTTTTACAATAAATTAAAAAACTGGTCATCAAAGGTCATCATAATAGAAATATCTAATACCATCCTAAGAGGGTTATTAATGATATATACAGACTGATTATTGGATATCCTTTGTCTCCTTGTTTATCTCGGCT
>PIVK01000315.1 GCA_003354135.1 Rhodospirillales bacterium | reverse complement strand
GCTTCATACGTGGTGACAGGACAGTCCTTGTGAAACAATCCGACGTCTTCTTCGTCCACCGACATGGCACAGTTGATGGTCCCTAGACTCTCACCCTTGGGAATATAGGAGGTGGTATCGCTGGTATTAGTCACCGTCAGCTCCACCTCGCTCCCCCTCGAAGCCACGAGACAGTAAGGTATTAACGTCTCTCTCTTGCTCCGATCCGTGTAATTCACGTTGGGCGAGAAAGTCCGAAATGGGGGCGGTTGATCACAATCCGACTCCCGAAGCTTAACTTTCAGCTTAACCATCGTGTGCGGCGGGACCACGCAGCCCTCCGGACAGGAGACTGCAGCTACATATTCGCCTATCTCTGTACGGAGCGGCACCTGATAATTGTCGAATGCCGTCAAGTACAGGGATCGGTCAGGGTAGCTAATAACAGCTCCTAAGTGATGAAGGGTCTCGCCTCCCAGCAACGACTTATCCTTTCCTATGTTGGCTACTACGGCTCTAATGGTGGCTCTGGGGCTGTTATCCAAGCTCACGTCCAGGTACACTTCACCGTGGACACCTATGTGTTTGCCGTCGTTGGCTGACTCAAGTCCGATTTTCGTCTCCCTCAGACTTCCAGGTGGCAGATACGGTTCCAACTTCTTGTAGACAGATATGTCAATACAGGAGTAACTCGCTCCCGAGTCATTCACAAAGTGGAACTTCTGGCTGCCAAACTGGGTGAACACATCTATAGGCACCATCAGACTAGCCGTAGGGTCGAACGTTACTATATGCGGGCGGGTAGATTGGTAGACGGCCCCGAATGCCCGCTCTTCGGCAGCCTGTATAAGTTTAAAGTCCCGGGCTTTTTCAATAAGTTATAAGCCCGTAGAGTGCCAATCTTGAACGGGATCGTCTCCTCCGGCACTTCCATCGGTTGGGGGCGAGGCCCGGCTGGAGGTCTTAAATCCAGCGGGTCGGCATGGGTG
>PIVK01000048.1 GCA_003354135.1 Rhodospirillales bacterium | reverse complement strand
CCTGACTTTTGGACCGCGTCGCACGCATCTCCCGATGCCTCACATCGCTTCGATGCGCGCTCCTAGCCAAAAATCAGGGGAAGCCGTCTCTATGGGTCATTATCACCGCACCTTGGTATTATTTTGTCACGCGCCCCTTGGTATTATAGGCCGCGTAGGACTTCTCCTCAACGATGCGCGAACCCAGGAGTTCGTTGATCTTGCGCTTGACGTCCGCCCGGCGGTCGTTGGTGACATAGACGGCGCGGGCCAGTTTGACGAAGGTGTCGCCAAAATCCTTGTTCCGCTCACAGTCGCGGATGTCGTCCTCGATCACCCACAGCTCCTCGTTGATGGACTTAAGGTCGGCTGTCAGCGCATCCATTTCCGGCGATCGGGAGACGGCCTCGTCGCGGGCCCGGGTAAGGGTCTCCCACTCGATCCGTACGTTCTTCAGCTTGGCTTCGTCCGTGATGCGCCCGAGCTTGATTTCGAGGATGGTGATCTTGTCGATAAGTTCGCCCGGAGCGACCTCGACGATCATGGAACTCAGCACCGTGTTTCTTCCCCTGTGTTCACGTTGTCCGGACTGAATACCCCCAGCGGGCGCCGGACGCGAGCGGAAAAACGGGTTTCTTATATAAAAAGGTGCTGCTCCCCCTGAGAGCGGAAACGCTCTCTGAATGAAACAGACAGGAGAGCAGCAACCTTTTTATTAGCTCCGGGCGTAGATATCTTCCAGCCGGACGATGTCGTCCTCGCCCAGGTAGTCCCCGAATTGCACCTCGATGATGTGGAGTGGCTCGTCGCCTTGGTTCTCGAGACGGTGCTTGACGCCGATGGGGATGTAGGTGGACTGGTTTTTGACCAGAGTAATCTCGTCTTCGCCATGGGTGACCCGGGCGGTTCCCGACACCACCACCCAATGCTCGGCCCGGTGATGATGGTACTGCAGGGACAGCTTTGCCCCCGGATTGACGCAGATTCGCTTGACCTGAAAGGCGTGTCCCACGTCCACCGATTGGTACCAGCCCCAGGGGCGGTGAACCCGCACGTGGTGGATGTGCTCGTGGCGCTCTCCGTCCTCTTCCAACCGGTTGACCAGGTGGCGGACGTCCTGCGCGCGGTCCTTCGGGGCAACCAGGACGGCGTCCTGGGTGGCGACGACGATCATGTCATCGAGCCCCACGGCCGCCAGAAGCGGGCCTTCGCTACGCAGATAGCTGTCCGTGACGTCCATGGTGACGATATCGCCATGGACGACGTTACCGCTGCCGTCCCGGTTGGAGATCTCCCAAAGGGCGGACCACGATCCGATGTCGCTCCATCCCATGGAGGCAGGCACGACGGCGGCCCGGTCCGTCCGTTCCATGACGGCGACGTCGATGGAGACGGCCGGGCAGGCCTCGAACGCGTCGGCGTCGAGGTGGAGGAAGTCCAGGTCGCGGGCGCCCTTGTCGATTGCGTTGCGGCAGGCGGCCACCATCCCGGGGTTCAGGCGATCCAGTTCCTCGAGGAAGTCACGGACCGAAAACAGGAACATGCCGCTGTTCCAGGCATACTCGCCGCCGGCCAGGAAGTCCTCGGCCGTTTTGCTGTCGGGCTTCTCGACGAATTCCGCGACCGAGAAACAGCCTGTTACGCCTTCGATCTCCGTGCCCCTGCGGATGTAGCCGAAACCGGTCTCCGGGGCGTGGGGTTCAATGCCGAAGGTCACGAGGCGGTGCTTTCCCACCGCTTTGGCTGCCGTTTCGATGGCCCGATAGAACCGGTCTCGCCGGCGAATCAGATGATCGGACGGCAGCAGGAACGCGATGGCATCCGGATCCTGCCGCTCCAGCAGCAGCGCGGCCACGGCCGCAGCCGGGGCCGTGTTGCGCCCGGTCGGTTCGAGGACAATATCGAGCGGCGTGACGCCGACCTCGCGAAACTGTTCGGCGACGATGAAACGGTGTTCGCCGTTGCAGATGATCAGCGGAGCGGCGAACGGCGCATGACCGACCCTTCCGATCGTCTCTTGGAGCAGGGTTTCGTGCGAGATCAGCGGCAAAAGCTGTTTCGGGTAGAGGGCGCGCGAAAGCGGCCAGAGCCGCGTTCCGGATCCACCGGACAGGATGACGGGGTGAATGTGCATGCGTTGCCTCGTTCTTTCCTGCTTTTTCAATGAGTCGAAGTATACCAACCCCACGTATTCTTCTTGCTAAGCTGCCTTAAACCAGAAACACCCCATAGGGTAAGTGGATTTTCCGCAAGAACGAGGGCAAGTGCATCAAATACATTTATGGGCAGCTCAGCAACAGCCGTGCGCCAAGTGTAAATCATTCAAAAATTTGAACAATGATGATCTTGGCGGATCAACGCAAAATATTGCCTGGTTCAACCGGTTGCGAAGGGCTTCGTGTCGAATGCTCTGATTATGTTTGTCGGGGAATACCTGACATATAATTGTGTCAAGTGATGCCTTACGTTTTCTTAGGGGGCCACGTTCACTCCAGAACCCGAATTTGGTTTCTTCGCCAAGCCGGGGTGGTAAACTCCGCTCTCCGGAGCACGATTGGAATAATCCGAGTCGTTTCGTGACGCGGCTTATTCCGTGAGTCGTCCTCTATGCCAATACGACAGAGCGGATTCACGCGAGAATTCGGCGCCGCGAAGTAGATTCGATTTCTGACGACCCGCTCTAGACTCTGACATGTGGTGCCTATGAATTCCTTTTTACGGACCGTCCTTATTTTTGGTGCATTGGTTACGGCCCTGCCGGGGGACGCCCTGGCAGGGAAATATGTGCCGGCGTCTCGCGAACAGATCCGGCTTTCCTATGCGCCCCTGGTGCGCAAGGCTTCGCCGGCGGTCGTGAATATCTATACGAAGAAGGTCGTCCGGACGCGTCAGATGGCGCCGTTGTTCGACGATCCCTTCTTCCGCCGCTTCTTCGGCAAGGAATTTGGGCGCAGCTTGGGACGCACGCGCAAGAAGGTTCAGAACTCGCTGGGGTCCGGCGTTATCATCGACGCGGGCGGCCTGATCGTGACCAACCATCACGTGATCGAGGGAGCCGACGAAATCCGGGTCGTCCTGGCCGACCGCCGCGAGTTCGGGGCGAAGATCGTCGGCACCGATGAACGGACGGATCTGACGGTTCTCAGGATACTGGCGGGGGGCGAAGCCCTGCCGTTCCTCGACATCCGGGATTCCGACGAACTGGAGGTCGGCGACCTGGTTCTCGCCATCGGCAATCCCTTCGGCGTCGGGCAGACGGTGACCAGCGGCATCGTATCGGCACTGGCCCGCACCCAGACGGGGATCTCGGATATCGGGTCCTTCATCCAAACGGATGCGGCCATCAATCCGGGCAATTCTGGCGGCGCCCTGATCGGCATGGACGGCCGTCTGGTCGGCATCAACACGGCGATCTTTTCGAAGAGTGGCGGGTCGCTGGGGATCGGCTTCGCAACGCCCTCCAACATGGTGCGGTCCGTGGTGGCGGGGCTGACGTCCACCGGGCGGGTGGTCCGGCCTTGGCTTGGGGCGTCGGGGCAGACGATCACCAACGATCTTGCGGTCTCTTTGGGGCTGAAGCGGCCGGCAGGCGTTCTGGTCAGCGAAGTCTACGAGGGGGGATCGGCACAGACGGCCGGACTGAGTGTCGGTGACGTGGTTCTAGAAGTGAACGGGCGCGGCGTCGATACGCCCGACGATCTTCGCTACCGCCTCGCCACCTTGCCCATCGGCGAACGGGCCGAGTTCACGATCTGGCGTCTGGGCAACAAGCGGACCCTGAGCGCTGTCCTAACACCGCCGCCGGAGATTCCGCCGCGCGACGAAATGGAGTTGAGCGGAAACCACCCCCTTCAGGGCGCCATCGTGGCCAACATGTCGCCGGCCTTGGCCGACGACATGGGGCTGGACGACTTCACGGCCGGCGTGGTCGTCCTCAAGAAGCGGCGTGGCAGTAACGCCGCGCGCATGCGGCTCCGAGTCGGAGATCGGATCAAGGCGGTCAATGGAACGGGGGTGGAATCCGTGCGGCACCTGGAGAATCTGCTTTCCAAGCGCGGGAACGGATGGCGGATCGCGATCCGGCGCGGCAAGAAATCCCTGGAGTTGGTCGTCAAACGGTGAGCACCCTTTTCGAATCTCAGGCTCCGCGTCCGCTCGCGGACCGCCTTCGGCCCACGGACCTGGACGGGGTCGTCGGCCAGGATCATCTGTTGATGCCGGACGGGCCCATCGGGCGTATGCTGGGCAGCGGCCGGTTGGGCTCGGTCATCCTGTGGGGGGCGCCGGGCAGCGGCAAGACCACCATTGCCCGCCTGTTGGCCGAACGGACGGACTTGCAGTTCGAGCCTCTGTCCGCCGTTTTTTCCGGAGTCGCGGACCTGCGCAAGGTCTTCGACCACGCCAGCCGGCGCCGCGAGGCGGGGCTGGGGACGCTGCTTTTCATCGACGAGATCCACCGTTTCAATCGTGCCCAGCAGGACGGATTCCTGCCCTACGTGGAGGACGGAACGGTGATCCTGGTCGGCGCCACCACCGAGAATCCGTCGTTCGAGCTCAACGCGGCCTTGCTGTCGCGGTGTCAGGTGCTGGTCCTCAACCGGATCGGCGACGATGCCTTGGAGGTTCTGCTTGAACGGGCGGAGAGGGAAGAGGAGCATGTGTTGCCGCTCGATGGCGATGCAAGGGCGGCGCTTCGGGCCATGGCCGATGGGGACGGCCGGTATCTGCTCAACATGGCGGAGATCCTGTTCTCCCTGCCGTCCGAACCGCTGCTCGATACGGTGTTGCTGACAGAGACCGTGCAGCGGCGGATGCCTCTCTACGACAAGAGCCGGGAGGGGCACTACAACCTGATCAGCGCGCTGATCAAGAGCCTGCGCGGGTCGGACACCGATGCGGCGCTCTATTGGTTTGCACGGATGATCGTCGGTGGCGAGGAGCCGCGCTACATCGCCCGCCGCCTTACCCGCTTTGCGGTCGAGGACGTGGGGCTGGCCGACCCCAACGCCTTGACCCAGGCCATCGCTGCCTGGGAGGCCTATGAGCGCCTGGGCTCCCCCGAAGGTGAACTGGCCCTGGTGCAGTTGATCATCTATCTGGGCTCGGCCCCGAAATCCAATTCCGCCTACGTGGCCGAGGCGGCGGCCAAGCGAGCCGCAAAGGAGACAGGGTCCCTCAGCCCGCCGAAGCATATCCTCAACGCGCCCACCGGGCTGATGAAGGACCTGGGCTACGGGGATGGGTACGTCTACGATCACGATACCGAGGAGCGCTTTTCCGGACAGGACTACTTCCCCGACGGGATGGGGCGGCGTCGCTTCTACACGCCGGGAGAGCGGGGCTTCGAGCGCGAGATCACGAAGCGGGTCGCCTATTGGGACGGTCTCAGGAAAGAGAAAGAGCGGAAATGAATATCAAGATTCTGATGGCCGTCGCCTTCGGGGGGGCGTTCGGGGCCGTCGGCCGCTACCTGATCATGAGCCAGGTCGGGCACTGGTTCGGCGCGGCCTTCCCTTTTTCCACCCTGGCCGTCAACGTTCTGGGGTCGTTCATCCTGGGCGGTCTGATCGAGGTGATGGCCCTGGTCTGGTCGCCGTCCGAGGAGGTTCGGGCCATGCTCGTGGTCGGTGTGCTTGGGGCGCTGACCACCTTTTCCACCTTTTCCATGGATATCTATTTCCTGATGGAGCGCGGGGACGCGTTTTCCGCCGGTCTTTATGTCGCGGCGTCGATTATCTTTTGCGTGCTGGCGTTTTACGGCGGCCTCCACGTGCTGAGGTATGCGCTCGTATGAGCGGTGTCGACCATCTGCTTGTCGAGACGGACGAGGCAGGCCTGCGCCTGGATCGCTGGTTCAAGCGCCGCCTGCCGGAGGTCGGGCACGGACAGCTCCAGAAATGGCTCCGCACCGGCCAGGTTCGTCTCGATGGCGCCCGGGCCCAGGCCGGGACGCGCGTCGAAGCCGGGCAGACGGTTCGGATTCCGCCCAAAGGAAAGCCGGCGGAAAAAAAGGCCAAGCCGCCCCAGACCGTGACGGCTGCGGAGGCGTCCGACCTTCGGGACCGGGTCCTGCACCGCGACAGCCTGGTTTTGGTGATCGACAAGCCTCCGGGCCTGGCCGTCCAGGGCGGCAGCCGGATCGGGCGCCATTTGGACGGGATGCTGGACGCCTTGCGGTTCGACGCCGAGGAACGTCCGCGTTTGGTCCATCGCCTGGACAAGGATACCTCGGGCGTCCTGGTCCTGGGACGAAGCGCATCCGCCGCGGCCCGGATCACCGAGTCCTTCCGCTCCAAGACGGCGCGTAAGCTCTATTGGGCCCTGGTGGTCGGCGAACCCAGGCCGGAGTCCGGGGTGATCGACCTGCCGTTGGCCAAGTTGCCGGGCAAGCGGGGGGAGCGCGTGACGGCGGACGATGATTTCGGCAAGGCGGCCGTTACGTCCTATCGCACGGTCGATCATGCGGGGCGGAGGGTGGCCTGGCTGGCTCTGGAGCCCCTGACCGGGCGGACACACCAGCTTCGGGTCCACTTGGCGGCCTTGGGAACGCCTGTCCTGAACGACGGAAAGTACGGTGGAAAGGACGCGTTCCTGGAGGGCGAGGGGGGAAAGAGCGGACGCATGCACCTGCACGCCAGAGCCATACAGGTGCCGCACCCGGACGGCGGCATTCTCGAGGTTACGGCGCCTTTGCCGGACCATATGCACGAAAGCTGGAAGTTCTTCGGCTTCGACCCCGGGAACCCCGATGCCGGGTTTTCCGGCTAGGGCGGATCGTGAGAAATCGGTGACCTTTATGGCTCGCCAAGCGATGCCTTAATACCTCATGGATCGTCGTTTTCCGACCGTGTTGCCTGGGATGCCGTTTCGCCGTATTTTAGCGGGGCGTCCGCCCATCTTGAAAAAACGGATATGGGGGTCTTCGGCAGACAAAGCGATCATCGGTACGGACGACATAGGAATATCGACGAGGGGGAGGAACAATGTCAGCAGCACAGAAACGTAACGACGTATTGGGAACCAACCATCGCGGAGATCCTATAGACACCGGCATGTGCACCCTTTGCCGGGCGGACTGCACCGGTAAGTGCGAGACTTGGCTTTCCAGCATTCACGGGCGGGAGATGCTCTACCCCAGGGACTTCGGCATGGTGACCGCCGGAAGCGGAAACACAACCCACGTCGGGGTCTCGTATGGCTCGCTTCGTATCCAAGGATACAATTACGGCGCAATGGGGGTCCCCAGCGGCACGTCCCACGATGCGGACCACTGCATCTTCCCAAACGTCAATATCGAGTCCGAGTTCGGCAACGAGGTAAAGACCAAGGTCCGCGTCCCGTTGATGACCGGTGCCCTCGGTTCGACTTTCATCGCCGCCAACTACTGGCCATCCTTCGCGGTGGGCTGCGCGCTGGTCGGCATACCGATCGTGGTCGGCGAGAACGTGGTCGGGGTGGACCGCGCCGCCGAATTGAACAACGGAAAAATCACGCGGGCTCCCGAGCTCGACCGCCGGATCGAGAGCTATCTCAGGTACTACGACGGATATGGGGCGATCATCGTCCAGTTAAACGTCGAAGACACCCGCAACGGCGTTGCCGAATACATCATCGACAAGTACGGCGACAGGGTCATGATCGAACTGAAATGGGGACAGGGCGCCAAGGATATCGGGGGCGAGATCCAGGTCACCAGCCTCGATTACGCCCTGTTCCTCAAGGACCGCGGCTATGTGATGGATCCCGATCCCGGACTGCCCGAAATCCAGGAGGCATTCCGCCACGGCGCCATCAAGACGATCGCCCGCCACAGCCGCCTCGGCTATACCGACCTTTCCAGCCAGGATCAGGTGCGCGAGAACTTCATGAACTCGGTTGCCTATCTCCGCAAGCTCGGATACCGGCGGATTTCGTTGAAGACCGGCTCCTATGGGATGGAAGCGTTGGCCATGGCAATCAAGTATGCCAGCGACGCGAAGCTCGACCTTCTGACCATGGACGGCTCCGGCGGCGGCACCGGCATGAGCCCCTGGAATATGATGGAGAGCTGGGGCGTGCCCTCCGTTCTCCTCCATGCCAAGGCCTACGAGTACGCGTCCATTCTCGCGAATAAGGGCGAAAAGGTCGTCGACATGTCCTTCGCCGGCGGCTTCGTGACGGAGGACCAGATCTTCAAGGGCCTGGCCATGGGCGCGCCGTTCACCAAGCTGATCTGCATGGGCCGCGCGATCATGATACCCGGCTTCCTCGGGTCCAACGTCGAAGGCGTCATCCGTCCCGAAAAAAAACGGGACGTCTTCGGCAACTGGGACAAGCTCCCCAAGACCATGGGGGTCGAAGGAAACACCCCCGAGGAGATCTTCGCCGGTTATTACGACGTCAAGAAAAAGGTCGGGGAAGACGAAATGGCGCACATTCCCTTCGGGGCGCTGGCGATTTGGACCGCCATAGACAAGCTGAGCGTCGGACTGCAGCAGCTGATGGCCGGTGCGCGCAAGTTCACCCTCCCGGATATCGACCGGTCGGATATTTCCTCGGCCAACCGGGAAACCGAAAAAGAAACGGGCATTCCCTTCATCACGGATTATCTGGACGACAAGGCCAAGGCGATCCTTAATTCGTGAGGATTGACCTTGTATCCGTAATGACAGCGCATCTGTGCTTGGCTTGAGCCATGAGGTGGGGCATGCGGGCGGGATACCGTTTGGCCTTTGGTGTGGTAGACCGACGGAACTAACTTATGTCTAAAATAACAATATTTGGAATTGCCCTCATTGTTCTCGGATGCATATCCGGGGCGATACAGAATATTTATTACGGATATCTAGATGCTGATGGCGTCCTTCATGACAGCTTATTTCTGCCGCTTTCTTTAATTTTTATAGCGACAGGGGTTGCGCTTCTTTTGGTAAAAGTGTTTGCATCTCTTATTCGTAAATTGAAGTCAAAATGAAGTTATCAATGCAGAATTCTGGGGACCCCTTACGGAATTGGTGCCCTGATGTCTGGAAATTTGGTTGGAGCTTGCGCTTCATCCCTGCCGGCGGTGGAGCCGATTACGTAAGGTAGTCAGAGCAATTCTTAGTTAATGTAACGTGCAATTCATATGCGATCTGCCTGATGGTAGCGTATTTTGGGTCATGCTCAGGTATAAATTCTTTATTACCAATTATTGATACAAATCCCATACTATTGTTACGGGCCAAATCCGCAAATGCTTCGTCAAGGTCGGGGCTGACATGCCCCCCCCCTTCTCCATTTCTGAAATTAAACACCAAGTTCTTTCGGGTGAACTCGCGCCTTTGCTTATCCCTCAACACTTTTGTTTCCCACCACTTAGAGAAACTCTGATCAGGTTGGGCTCCTGGCGGAGGCGCTTTACCGATAGGGATGTATTTATGCCCAGATTGGGATGCATGAATGATAACCAGAGGCATCTCGGTCAAAAGGTTCTTGGGATTAAGGGGCACAGCAGTATTATGAAATAGGATGTTTTTTCTATTAATTTGAGTGAGCAGAGATACAGAGCTTTTCCCATAATCATGGGCAAAATTATAGATAGTCGCCGCTAATCTCCCTGCCACACCTTTAGATCCGCGATCATATTCTTTCATAGAAAGACTTAGGTCGTCGAGTGCATCTTTAAAATTTCTTTTTACTTCTTCTGGCGTTTTCTTGACTCTTGGTGGCCGCCCCATATCGCCTCACTATTCTGACCCTGAAAAAGGCCATCATTGTTGCAGAGTAAAACGAACGTAAACACATGTACTCCACGTGCACCCAGGACACAAGGAACTACTTTTAGAATTCCGGGGACCCCTTGCGGAATTGGCTCGCCCGCTGCGAAGAATTGACCATGGCCATCGGCGGGCCACATAAAACCGTCAAGAATCTGTAGGAACACGCTTTTTCGCGCGGCCTGTAGGCGGCTGTTTTTGTTGGCGAATATCAAGACGGAGCCCACAGGCCGCAAACTCAGGCCAGGGGCTACCGGAACACGGAAACCTTCATCACCATGATCTACCTGATCGCAGCCCCGCTCGGAAACCAGTTCAATTCCATTTGATTCGTTGAAAAACCACAAATCTTAAAAACTATATTTCTGTTTCAACGATTATTGTTTTCCTATTTTCATCGGCCAATCCCACAAGCAGATGTTTGCCTGAAGCATCGAATTTAAACACGCCGTATTTGGCATTCGAATAGTGTTTGGCATGGCCTTCCTGAAAGAAGAAGGAATCAGGAACAATCTGTACTCTGCTGTATTTTTTGTGGAAGTGGAGTAATTTCTCACCTGCAGCCAAATCTTCCTCTTGATGGAAGCGGACGAATTTTGCCACTTTATTCTCATCCGAGCGAATTACCATGTATCCGCGTTTTTGATGGGAGGCTAATTCCTTAGCAGGTGCATTACGATCAATGGCATAACGCAAGCGCATATAGTCTCCTTGTATCAGTGAGCGTGGGTCAACTGGGGCC
Organism: Rhodospirillales bacterium; assembly: GCA_003354135.1. Classification (GTDB taxonomy): domain Bacteria; phylum Pseudomonadota; class Alphaproteobacteria; order Rhodospirillales; family GLO-3; genus GLO-3. Next base: position 6,575 of record PIVK01000048.1, on the reverse strand, counting down.
AATTCAAGTAATAGCGTTTCGCCATGTTGTTTGATCTGCTCCTTCTCATAAATGCTATAATTCATGGTGGCCAGTACAAGCACTGACAAAGCAATCATTATTTTTGTACGCATGATACACCTCCTTCATCCCAGCCTTTATGCTTCAAGTAAAATCTTCCTGCTAACAACACAATGCCGCTTCCAATAAGAATGCCTGATTTCTGTAGTAGAGAGATGTCGATATTGTAATAATACAGGAATATGAAAACCGGCATAAGCAAGGCTCCTGCTATAATCAGCAGCTTTTCATGCTTGGCGTAGCCTAGTACCATCAATCCGATTGTCAGCAATATACCGGGAGCCGAAATTAATCCCAAAAGCACTGCACCGATAGAAGCTATCACCAATGGCTCGGCTTTAAGTTTCTCTATCCCGCCTGCGGCCCAGCCAAATAAGGCAACCAGTCCTCCAGCCAATACCATGTTGATGAAGGCCGGGGGGATCAGTTCTTTATGTCCCCAATAGCCAAATTCTGAATGTGAGGACAAGTACAGCACGCTGGCGCAGAGCGAGAAAGCGAATGCATAGGAAAGCGGAATATAATTACGTTTGATTTTGCCATGTGTCAGCAAAATAGCAGCACAAGCAAACTGGAGTAAAAAGAAACCATTAAACAGCAATTCCCTTGAACCGCCGATATCCCGATCCCACAGAATATTCACCGAGATGGAAAACAGCACGGCAAACGAGGATAGGAAACGGTCTATCGACATTCGGTAAATATGGTACGTAATGCAAGTAATAACGAGTAACGCCAAGGTTACGCCCCAGCCTGAATCCAGCATTCGGCCTATGCCAAATACAAATAACGCCTTACCAACTGCCATCGAAGCGAAGGAATACTGCATGAAAAAGCTGTGCTTGACCGTGTTGTCATGACCGGCAACTTGTTGCAGTCCAATAGCGCCTGCAACGAAGATTAATCCCCAAATAATCAATCCTGTTTCGTGTTTGTAATTAATTATACCCACCTCACTCAGAAATCTGATGAAGCATAGCGATGCGACAAATGCTCCAACACCAGCCAAGGCTCTTAAGTATAGCGGTAGTTTCTTCTCTTGCTGTTGGTCGATAATAAAATCAGAAAGACATGATCCGGCAACGAAGCCTTTTCTGTTGAGTTGTTCAAGCAAATTCGCTGCATTGTATTTGGTCATATATTTAGACATGCTCAGCCACCATCTCTTTTGCTGTTTTCCGCAGATAGATGATGGCATAGGTAAATACGCCGAGTGTCATCAATCCCATAAGTAAGAACATGATGGAATGCGTTCTACGGAACATTTCGTAGAATATTTTGAAACCTACGGATTCTACGATTATACAGCCTGAGAGTACCGTAGCGGCTAACGACCACATATCTGGTAATTTGTAGCGGTAGAAGTAATATGCTGCTCCGTGTCCAATGAGGCCGACAACGCCACTCAGCATGACGGATTTTGTAGCTCGGCCTGGTTCACCGATCCACATCACGATGGGGATCAACATGATCAGTAAGGTGGCGATGGTAAGCACTACGCGTGTCCACCGTGCCTCAAGCCATTCATATGCCTTTTCTAAGGTGAAATATTCGCGTAACGCCAATGCAGAGCCGTTTAATATAGCCATATAAGTAAAGATCATAGATTTCATTTCTTTGGTCGGGAGTGCTGATTGTTCCCACCACAGCACAATGAAAATGTTTGTAATCACTAGCCAGAAAATCCACTGTACTGCAAAATTAGATACCAATGTCCAACCAAGTGCAAACAGTGACCACATCATGAAAAGTTGATAAGCATCGGCTCCGGTTTGATAAATCTGCCCGAACACCGCCATAAACACACCGACCAGCACACTTCCGGAAAGCAGTAGTACCTGCCCAGTTATGCGTTGTAAGGAGAAGAAATAGGCTCCGATCAGACAGCCGATAATACCAAATTGGATGGAGGAGAGTTTCATCGCTGGAGTAATCTTTGCCCAATTGAAGGCAAATAAATAAACGACACCAGATAGCATCAGTGCTGCACCGATGGTGAGTAGCAAGCGCGATATCCACAAACCCCATTGGTTATGAGGGTAGAGAAGATTCAGAGCATATTCCCTCGCTTCCCGCGTAATCTTTCCATGCGAATAAAGCTCCTCAACAAGCCCGCGATTCGCCGGAATCTGTTCGAGTGTGTAGCTGTGTTTTTCTGTGTCCATAATATTTACCCTGCCAGTATAATTCCCCAGATGCACGTTGCGTTGATAAATGCCACCAGCACAATATGAGGGGGACACCGTATCTAAAAGCATTGTGAAGGAATTCATAGCCTTTCTGACAATGCAGATACAATTGTCGAATTCGGAGGACCCCTTACATAACCAGCCCGCCCGCTGCGAAGAATTTCCCCTAGGCCGTCGGACGCATCCCGAACCCGGGCTGCGGCGGTTCGTCGTCCGGTTTGGGGATTACGTTGTCGACCCGGGCTGCGGGCGGGCCGTTCCAACAGGCTTCCAGCATGGCGCTCACCGCGTCCTCGGGACCCGAGAACAGGGCTTCGACCGAGCCGTCGGTGCAGTTGCGGACCCAGCCGTCGAGGCTACGTCCCCGCGCTTGCTCCCGTGTCCAGGCACGGAACCAGACCCCCTGCACGCGGCCCTCAATGCGGACCCGGACTGTCTTTCGGCCGGGATCGGGCATGTCTCCTCCTTAGTCGATCTCCAGGATCTTCTGGTCGACGGCCAGCGAGTCCCCGGGCTGGGCGAAGACGCCATGCACCACCCCGTCCTTCTCGGCCTTGAGCACGTTCTCCATCTTCATGGCCTCAATGACCGCCAGTTCCTCGCCGGCCTTGACCTCCCGGCCTTCCTCGACCGCCAGCGAGACCAGAAGTCCCGGCATGGGCGACAGCAGGAAACGCGACATGTCCGGCGGCTCCTTCACCGGCATCAGCGCCAGCAGATCCGCCGACCGTTCGCTCATCACCATCATGTCGACCCGGGTTCCGGCGTGACGCAGGTGATAGCCGACCTCAAGGCGCTCCACCTGCATGCAGACGAACTCCCGGTTCACGTGGGCCCGGAACAGGGGATCGCCCAGGTTCCAGCCCGTCTCGACCCGGAAGGTCTCTCCCCCCGTCACGACTTCGAAGCCCCCCTCGACGGAAACGACCGTCACGGGGTGATGGTCGCCGTTCATGACAACGGTCCAGGTCCCGGAGACCTTGCGCTCCAACCCCGGCATTTGGCCGCTGATCCGGGCTGCCCGTTCCTGATAGGCCCAGTGCATGGCCCCGGCAATGACCACCAGCAATAGGGGGTTGTCGTGGGGAACATCGGCGGCATGGAAGCCGTCGGGATACTCCTCGGCAATGAAATTGGTGGTCAGCCGCCCCTCGACAAAGCGCGGATGAGCCATCAGGGCGGCGAGGAAAGTGATGTTGTGGGAGACCCCGGCGATCAGAAACTCGTCCAGCGCCCGCCGCATGTGGGCAATGGCCTGGTCCCGGTTGGCGCCATACGAGCACAGTTTGGCAACCATGGGGTCGTAGAACATAGAGATCTCGTCACCTTCGCGGACACCCGCGTCCACCCGCACGTTATCGGTCTCCGGGGGCGCCATGTAGCGGCTGACCCGCCCCGTGGAGGGGAGGAAGTCTCGGAAAGGGTCCTCCGCGTAGATCCGGGACTCCATGGCCCAGCCCTCCAGCCGGATCCCCGACTGGCGGAACGGCAGTTCCTCCCCCGCCGCGATGCGGATCATCAGTTCCACCAAATCGAGGCCGGTGATGAGCTCGGTCACCGGATGCTCCACCTGGAGGCGGGTGTTCATCTCCAGGAAATAGAAGTTCCGCTTGGCATCGACGATGAACTCCACCGTTCCCGCCGAACGATAGTCCACCGCCTTGGCAAGGATCACGGCCTGCTCGCCCATGGCCTTGCGGGTCCGCTTGTCGATGAAGGGCGAGGGCGCCTCCTCGATCACCTTCTGGTGGCGCCTCTGGATCGAGCATTCGCGCTCGCCCAGGTAGACCACGTTGCCGTGCTGGTCGGCCAGCACCTGGATCTCAATGTGGCGCGGTTCCTCGATGAGCTTCTCGATGAAGACCCGGTCGTCGCCGAAGCTGGACTTGGCCTCGCTGGTGGCCCGCTCGAATCCCTCTCGGGCCTCGTCGTCGTTCCTGGCCACCCGCATGCCCTTGCCGCCGCCGCCGGCCGAGGCCTTGATCATCACCGGATAGCCGATATCGGCCGCGATCCGCACCGCCTCCTCGGGGTCCCGGATGGCCGCCGTGTGACCGGGGATGGTGTTGACCCCCACCTTGTTGGCCAGCGTCTTGGATTCGATCTTATCCCCCATGGCCGTCATGGCATGGGGCATGGGGCCGATGAAGGTGATCCCCGCCTTCACCAGCTTGGTGGCGAAGGCGGCGTTCTCGGACAAGAACCCGTACCCGGGGTGGACGGCGTCCGCCCCGGTGTCCTTGCAGGCCCGGATGACGGCCTCCATCATCAGATAGCTTTCGGCGGATGGCGCCGGGCCGATGCAGACGGCCTCGTCGGCCATCTGGACGTGCAGCGCGTCCTTGTCGGCTTCCGAATAGACGGCGACGGTCGGAATGCCCATCTTGCGGGCCGTCTTCATGACCCGGCAGGCGATCTCTCCGCGATTGGCGATCAGGATCTTCTTGAACATGGCGCCGCCTCCGTCACAAGGGAATGTTCCCGTGCTTTTTCCACGGGTTTTCGAGTTTCTTGTCACGGAGCATGCGCAGCGAGCGGCAGATCCTGACCCTTGTATTGCGCGGCAAGATCACATCGTCGATGAAGCCCCTTTGGCCGGCAATGAAGGGATTGGCGAAGCGTTTGCGGTATTCCTCGGTGCGGTCCTCGATCTTTTCCGCGTCCCCCATGTCGCCGCGGAAGATGATCTCGACCGCGCCCTTGGGGCCCATGACCGCGATCTCGGCCGATGGCCAGGCGAAATTGACGTCGCCGCGCAGGTGCTTGGAACTCATGACGTCGTAGGCCCCGCCGTAGGCCTTGCGGGTAATCAGAGTCACCTTGGGCACCGTGGCCTCGGCATAGGCGTAAAGCAGCTTGGCCCCGTGCTTGATGATGCCGCCGTATTCCTGCACCGTTCCCGGCAGAAAGCCCGGGACGTCGACGCAGGTGACGATAGGGATGTTGAAGGCGTCACAGAAGCGGACAAACCGGGCGGCCTTGATGGACGAGGAGATGTCGAGGCAGCCCGCCAGCACCGTCGGCTGGTTGGCGACGATGCCGATGGTGCTGCCGTCCATCCGTGCGAACCCGATGATGATGTTGCCCGCGTAATCGGGCTGAAGCTCGAAGAAGTCGCCCTCGTCGACGATCTTGTGGATCAGCTCCTTCATGTCGTAGGGCTTGTTCGGATTGTCCGGAACCAGGGTGTCGAGCGACGGCTCGGCCCGGTCCGAGGGATCCTCGGTCGGACGGATCGGCGGCTTTTCCTTGTTGTTGGGCGGCAGGAAGTCGACGAAACGGCGTAGGTACAGGAGCGCCCAGATATCGTTGCAGAACGCCCGGTCCGCCACGCCGGAGCGGGTGGTGTGGGTGATGGCGCCCCCCAATTCCTCGTGGGTCACGTTCTCGTGGGTCACCGTCTTCACCACATTGGGACCGGTGACGAACATGTAGGAGGTATCCTCGACCATGAAGATGAAATCGGTCATGGCCGGAGAGTAGACGGCCCCGCCCGCGCAGGGCCCCATGATCAGCGAGATCTGCGGAATGACGCCCGACGCGAGCACGTTGCGCTGGAAGACCTCCGCATAGCCGGCCAAGGACGCCACCCCCTCCTGGATGCGGGCACCGCCTGAATCGTTGAAGCCGATGATCGGCGCCCCCACCTTCATGGCCTGGTCCATGAGCTTGCAGATCTTCTCCGCATGGGATTCGGACAGCGAGCCGCCGAAGACCGTGAAGTCCTGGCTGAAGACGAACACCAGGCGCCCGTTGACGGTGCCGAAGCCGGTTACCACCCCGTCACCCGGGATGCTCTGGCTGTCCATCCCGAAGTCGCGGCAGCGGTGTTCGACGAACATGTCCCATTCCTCGAAGGAGTCAGGGTCGAGGAAGACCTCTATGCGTTCACGGGCACTGAGCTTGCCCTTCTTGTGCTGGTTGTCGATGCGGCGTTGTCCCCCGCCCAGGCGCGCGAGTTCCCGCTTCTCTTCCAGCCGGCGGATGATATCGTGCATGTGCGTGTCCTTGCGTGTGCGAAGGCTTTGTTTGGATAGCATGCGACTTGGCGGCGGCAAAGAGGAAAGAAAACCCGAAACCCCTTGGAAACCGCACATTTCACAATACTAATAACTGAGTATCCCCTTCACTCCAGTTCCCGGGTCTGGTCGTCAGAATCGGCGGCACCGATGATCATGCGATAGGGAACCGGCCCAGCCTGTTGGGTTCTAAACCAGTGCCAGGAGGACGCCCGCCGCTACAATGTCGGCCTTGATGAGGACACGCTGCTCGGCTGCGCCCTCGTCATCGCCCCACTGTTCCGTCTGCCAGGATTCCTCAAGTTGG
>PIVK01000314.1 GCA_003354135.1 Rhodospirillales bacterium | reverse complement strand
GTAAAAATGCAAAACTTTGGGTGGAAAGCTACCAGCATGCCAAATTTTGGCCTCCTAGGTCAAACAATGTGGATTTGATGGACTGGACAACATTTTGGCGGCCATTTTGAAAGGCTAAAAATTGGCAGAGTGCCAAAAAAATTAAATATTCAAATATGTGGGTGGAAAGCTACCAGCATGCCAAATTTGGGCCTCTTATGTCAAACAGTGTTGATTTGCACTTTTTGGTCTGTGACAGACACACAGACACACAGACAGACAGACAGACAGACAGACAGGACCGAACACCCTACCCCCGCGGTGGCGATGCCACGCGTGGGTAATTATGGTGCATTCTGGGAAGGATCGCAGCTATGCACAGAGGTTTTGAAATTTCCAAAAAATAGCTGCGATGCTAAAAGCATCGCCGACCTGCACATATTATCCCATATTTTATAAACACATTTTAGAGCATTTAGTGTCATTTCTTGAGGCCAGAATTTTGGTAAATATTTTTTTGGCATGTTCATAAATTTATGTTTGCAGTCCAATCTCTATCAAATGTTTTTTGCACCCCAGACCAACCCAGTCCAACCCAGACCAGCCCAGTCCATCCCCGACCATAGCACAACAGTGCGGACAAATATCTGTTAAATCTTTGTGCATCCCAGATCATGCCCAACCATCCCACGACCATAGCATGATAAATCACCATGTGGGACCGGGGCATTAGAAAAAAATTGACATGGAAAACATCCATTTTTAAACACTTTTTTGGTGTTTTGAACCCTTCTGACCCCAAAAAAAAGTTTGTGCGGGGACAAAAAATGTTGGAATTTCACCTTAAAAGTGGATCTGGGAACAAGAAAAAATTTGACCCGGAAAATGCCCATTTTTAAACACTTTTTTTGTGTGTTTTGGACCCTCCTGACACCAAAAAAATTGCGGTGTCAACAAAATTTGGATTTTTTCTGGGACGAGAACAAGCT
>PIVK01000313.1 GCA_003354135.1 Rhodospirillales bacterium | reverse complement strand
TCACTCCGCTACGCTCCCCTTCTGGCTCCGCCTCTTCGTTGAAGCTCGCGAGGCCCGCCCAGGACCGCCCTCTGAGCTGACTGAGACCCGGCTTGAGCGCCTGGCGAAGGGTGACATCGATATCGTGAACGCTGCCTTCAGTAGGCAGGCCACTAGCTCTGCGGCGAGGCTCCGCTCCATGCGCAAGAGTCGTCCTCTGGACCCCCGGGTGGACGCTCAGAATCCCCTTCAAGCCCCCACACGGGCCACTCCAGCTGCCCCGGCCGCGCGGTCTTCGCCAGTCGTGGTCTTAAGCCGTGAATCGCTGGCTGGCACGAACGTTTCGTCCAAGTGCATGGCAACTGCTATCTACAATCGTGAGTTTGATGCGATCTTAGGAGATGTGAACACCTCAAGGGAGGGTCAAGTTTCGCTGCTTCAGGGGGCCCACCATGGCGCTGCCCGGCCCTTCTCAGCGATTCCCATGGCCAAGGCCTTCGTGGCTCCAGCGGCGGTTTTGAGAACCAGTCTCCGTATTTCCATGGGCCTGGACGTCGTCAGCCCGGGCCACCCTCATGTGTGCGGTTCCCATGGGGGCTTTGCTGGTCCCATTGGTTGTAGGGCTAGTCACATCAAATCCTGCTCTGGGCTAGGTCGAAGCATTAGGGCCCATGACGCCGTGAAAAACACGCTGGCTCATATGGTCCATGAGTGTGGCATGACGGCTGCGCTCGCCAACACGGAACAGGTTATCCGTGCGGGTGGCATGGAATGGAAGAGCGACATTCTCGCTCAGAATGGGCAGGAGTCCTTTGCGCTTGATGTCAAGATTATTAATCTTGACAGCGATACTTACCTGCGGTCCAGGAGCCCGTCGGTGGAGTGGATTACGGAGCGCCTTAGGGCTAAGGAGAGGGATTGCCGGCGTTTAAACCCTATCCGTCGGGCGTGGTGCGCGCAATCGGGAAATAACAATTTCGTCCCGTTTG
>PIVK01000312.1 GCA_003354135.1 Rhodospirillales bacterium | reverse complement strand
TGTAGCGACAACTCAGAACGAAGCAGCCCTGACCACTCCATCGCCCGGGAGTGCTGTCAACAGCAGCAATGTCACTCTCGAAGGCTTCGTCCACTTCCAGGATACCTCTGGCGATGGCCGGGTGAAAATTCTGGTTGACGATACCTCCCAGGGCATGGCCACACTGGCAGACACATCCGCACAGGCCACATCGTGGCGTAAATCGATCACGTTGGACGGAGATGAAAGCCATATCATCACGTTGCAAGCGAGCCGTACAGAATGGATTACGGCGAGTGGTGTAAGCACGTCAACCTTGGTGCTGGACAGGAAAGCGCCGAGCATCAGCATCGCAGCCCCAAGCGGCGTGTTGACCGGGACAGTGAACCTAACTGGGATCGCCAGCGATACGGCAAGCGGCGTCGCCTCGGTCTCGGTGAGCATGGATGGCGGATACAGCTACGAGTTGGCAGAATTTGATGGTAACAGCAGCTGGAGCTATGCATGGGCGCCCTCCAGCTATGACTACGCCAGTATTCCACTGCGGGTGAAAGCAGTGGACAGCGCCGGCAACGCCATGGTGCAGAGTGCGACTTTGATAGTAGACAATGAAGCACCCTCACGTATTGAACTACTGTCGGTGTCTCCCCAGGCAGGCAGTCATGTGGTGGCCCCAAGCACGATAGATCTTTCATGGCTAGAACCTAATGACGGCAGTGGTGCAACCCAGATTTTGATATCGGTGGACCAGATAACCAATACCATACCATTAGTCTCGCAGTCTGTGGAGGAGACAAGCTACAGCGCCCAGCTCACAGGCGCTGGCAATTGGTACATTCATGTTGCAACAAGAGACGGCTCCGGCAACCAGTATACCGATCATTTTGGACCCTGGTATGCCGAGAGTGGCAACACCCTGGCAGCGGCTGCCCTATTCGGCCCAGCCTGGAAGAGTTCCATCGTGGTGGACGGTCATGTCGACATCAGGCATGG
>PIVK01000311.1 GCA_003354135.1 Rhodospirillales bacterium | reverse complement strand
GCCGTGAACTGGTATCCCCCTGCTCCCAACACCTCTTGCTATGTCATGTACACCTCGGGCACAACAGGAAAGCCCAAGGGAGTGGTTGTGGAACATGTGAATATGTCTTGTTTCATTCAATATGGGGCATTACATGTGTCCAAGGGTCTAGGTCCAGGGAACCGGTTCTTGCTCTCGAGTCCCATGACCTTTGACATGAGCTATAGCATTCAGTTCCCCACCTTGTCAATGGGTGCTACTCTGGTACTTGCTCCAAAGCATGCATTGCTGGACGAGCTGGAGCTACTCATCAACACAATGAAGGTGAGATGACTGGTCTTTGATTTTGGGAATAGTACATATATGCTGCTTGTTGTTCAATTATTTGTCTGATTCTTGATGTGTTTTGCAGATCACACACCTCCAAATGACTCCATCACTCTTTGAGCTTGTTGTCAACTGTGACCTCACCTCGGTAGTGTGCATTGCTCTTGGTGGAGAACGTGTGCTGCAGCACCAGCTGGATATGTGGCGAGACAAGGTCAACCATTTTGTGATTGCATATGGCCCCACAGAGACTACCGCCGCTTGCATTGCACTGGATTTTGACAACAGCACAGAGCATGTATCCTCAAATATCATCGGACCCCCCTTACCTAATGTCACCTACTATGTGCTAGATGCACACCTGCAGCCATTACCAGTGGGTGTAATGGGTGAACTCTACATTGGTGGTGATGGCATAGGAAGGGGCTACCTCAACCGTCCTGTGACCTTACACGCAAAGCCTTCATCAAGAATCCTTTCAGCTCCAATGAAGGCAGTCGCATTTACAAGACGGGAGACGTGGTCAAGCTGCTTCCTGATGGATCGATTTTCTTCTTTGGGCGGAATGACGGGCAAGTCAAAATTAGAAGCCAACGAGTAGAGCTGGGTGAGGTTGAGATGGCTCTGCGATCCGTGAACTCATCTGTTACCCGAGCTGTGGTGTTGGTA
>PIVK01000047.1 GCA_003354135.1 Rhodospirillales bacterium | reverse complement strand
TGAACGCCGAGGCCGTCAGGCGCCGCTTGGCGGATATAGCAGTCCGCTCGGTGATCCAGCACCACGCGGCACAGAAACGCCAGGAATGAACAGTGGCGGGGGATACGGTAGCGGGGGATTATGGTATGGGAACCAGCCGTCACGTCGCTGGTGATAGCGAGAAACTGGACCGCAAGGAAGGTATGGCGCTGGCCAGTCCCGGGAACTGGAGTGAAAGGGATACCCAGTTGAGAAATAAACCATACACAATAATCTTTGCGCTTTTCTCGCTTATCATAAGCGGATGTTCCTCTTACAAGAACGCAAAGGAAATGGAAGTCGATGTCTCCTACAAAATAGAAAACGTTAAAGCTGAGCCTATTTCAGCTTGCGTTTTTGAGATATTGAGAGAGGAGACCGGCGGGCATTTGTACCATTACAGCTATGACACAATCCGCAAGAAATGGTTTATTGTGGCTGAATTAACAACGCTTCTCCTTACTGGAAGCAACTATCATAGCTATAGCATTTCATTCCAGGATTCTGGCATTTTCACCACCATGGAAATTCGTTCTCATAAAACAATCTGGGGCGGCCTTTTAGCTCCATCCAAAGAAATCTTCGACTGGGCCGAAAAGTGCCGGGCAGCATTAGACTAAAGAACCACCTCAAACACCCCGGTGCGCATGTTGTGAAAGTTAACAATCGAGAATATGCACGGGACAATCCCGATCATTCAAAATCAGACAACGTAAATCGTAAAAAGTAATTACAAATATGTGACTCCAGCACGGATTGCCGAACTGTTGGTGTTGCAAACCATGACAAGGAATTCCTATGCAAAAAGATATGCATTACTACGGTACGTATGCCATGGCGCGGGCTGCAGGCCTTACACCCCAAGCCTCAGAGACCATTGCGACATGTGCCCAATTTGTTGACGATAACGCCGCGAGTACCGAACTTAAATTTGGAAATGGGGCATGGATTGAATCTTTAGCAACTGCGCACCATACATTTGACCGACACAACCTTGATCTTTCTGACCAGAGGCGGGTTTGGGTTCCGTTTCACTTTTTGCCAGGAAATCAAGGGGATACCTGGACTGAGCGCCTTAAATGCCGAATGAATAGTCCTATCGCGCGCGAAATGGTCAAGCATCATTTGTCACTTTCTGACAAATCGTACTCAGCTGAATTGATCGGTATTGCAGCTCATGTTTACGCGGACACCTTTGCTCATTATGGGTTTTCTGGGATTAGTTCGCGCGGCAATAAAATTGTCAACAGCACATTGGATTTCAATAATGCTACGTCGGAAATGGAAGAACACATTCTCGTTAAACTAAAGAAATTCAAACGCAGTAAGGGTGCAAAACTTCAGCCAAACTTTCGAACCATTGTGCGTGATAGAGAGGGTTTGTGGACTGGCCTTAAAACCATATTCAGATTCATGAGCTGGTCTGCTGAAACTGGATCAGGCGCACTCGGTCATGGTTCAGTGGCGACTCTTCCTGATCGCCCGTATCTTGAGTGGGAATTTGATTACGAACGACCTGACGGACATCTTAAGTCACTAAATAACTCTTCAGAGGTATCCGCGCACAGACCTAATTTAGAAACATTTCTTGTCGGGTGTGAGGCGCTCCACACCATGTTTGAAAAATTTCGGAAAAATCGACCCGATCTCGATAATGGTGATTTTCGATCGTTCGATTCAATTCGTGATGAGGTCTCTAAGGTGTTGTCAGTTCAGAAAAAGAAGGCTGGGCGCATTGATGCTTGGCAACAGGCTGCTAAAAACGAAACGGTGTTTGATGGTGGCGAAGAAATTCCAGAATATCGCGGTGACGCATGGAACACCGAATGGACAAATCTAGACGGAAAAGATGATTCAGGAGTGGTTCTTAAAAATCCCATTTGGCATTTTTATCAAGCAGCTGCTATTCACAGAACTTACGTGCTTCGCGACTTATTGCCATCTCACGGTCTTATCGTGAATTAGTCAATTTTCTGTAGCCGCCTTGAGTGCTTGTTCCGCATTACATTGCGCAAAATCCCTTGATTTCAATCAGCTGTCCTTGCCAGAGGCACCTGGGCAGTTACCAATCATTTAATCCGATAGTGCAAAAGTCAATCGTCGCCAATTTCAAACTGACCCACGACCAAAAGTTCCCATTCAGGTTGCCGTGATTGCTATGTGATTGCTAGCCGGAAATTGCTATGCGGCCAATCGCCACTAACCCATTGAAAAAATTGGTGCACCCGACAGGATTCGAACCTGTGACCTCTGCCTTCGGAGGGCAGCGCTCTATCCAGCTGAGCTACGGGTGCCGAAGGGTGGGCGGACATTACCGCGAAAGGTCGGGCGGGTTCAAGCATGCTTGATGAAGCGGGCACCGTTTCCCCTTTGCGTGTTCAGGCATTCGGCACAACGCCTTCCATAACGGCAAAACTCATCCGCTTGAAAGGGCAGTGGACATCGACAAAACCGGCGTCATGAAACCACCCAAGCTGGTCGGTAAGAAGAGCACTGCGATCGTGCGCCATGCGCTCTCTGGCACGAACGATCATCCCGTCGTCAGCCCCCTGTTCGCGTGCCGTTTGCTCCCACCAAGCATCGTAGCGCCGGTCGATGGTTTCGTTGTCGCCGGCAACCTGATCCGCGTTGACGAAAACTCCGCCGGGGGCAAGTTCCCGACGCACCCGTTTAAACAGGGCCTTCTTCTCGTCATCCGTCAGATGATGGATGGAAAGGGCCGATACGACGGCATCCCACGGTCCTGTCGGCAGGCCCTTCGTGTAATCGCCCTCGATAAACGTCGCCTTCGCCTGAAGGGCCGCAAAGCGTTTTTCGGCCTGGGCCATCATTTCCCGCGAAACATCAACCAGCGTGAATGAAATGTCCGGCCGAACGGCGGCGATCATACCAGAGAATAAGCCCGTTCCCGCGCCCAGGTCGAGAACCCGGCCGTCTCTTCCCAACGACATCACGCTTTCCAGGGCAGAGCCGTAGAATTCGTCGAAGCCGGGAACCAGAAAGCGCCGCTCCCCGTCATAGGACAAAGCGCATGTATCGAAAGCGTCGGAGATGAGATTGGTTATCATTAGGAGAAAGCTAGATCCTTTTTCCGCTTTCTGAATCAAAGAAGACGGCCTTGGACATATCGACTGTGAAATGGCCCGCAGAACCCATGCGAACTTGGGTGGCGGCATTCAAGCGGGTCGTTACTTCGACGCCTCCAAGATTAATCATTGCCAACATGTCGGGTCCCGTCGGCTCTGTCATTTCGACCGGACTGCTAAATTGACGGACGGATTCATTGATACCTACTGAATGTTCCTGATCTCCAAAGGCCTCGGGTCTGAGCCCCAATAAAATGGCCGCGCCGACATGCGCCCGAAGGCGATCTTCCGGCTTGTGAATCTCGAGGCTCAGACTCTCTCCACTTTCCTGAATGACTTCGACATGCAAATTTCCATCTTCATCGCCCAATTTGGCGGGTATAAGGTTCATCGCAGGCGACCCCATGAAGCTGGCAACGAATGCATTGGCCGGTTGGGTGTAGATGACTTGCGGCGTATCAAATTGCTGGACGATCCCATCCTTCATGACAGCTATACGAGTAGCCAGGGTAATGGCTTCGATTTGGTCGTGGGTAACGTAGACAATGGTTGTGCCGAGCCGTTGATGAAGTTTTTTTATCTCGGTCCGCATATCAACCCGTAGTTTGGCGTCTAAATTTGACAACGGCTCGTCGAATAGAAAAATTTTTGGGTCCCGCACAAGGGCCCTGCCCATTGCCACCCTTTGGCGCTGACCACCTGAGAGTTGGCTCGGCTTACGATCCAGTAGCGGCGTGATCTGCAACAACTCGGCAACCCGATCAAGCGCCACCTCGATTTGTTCGGCTGTCCTTCTTTTTCGGACGCGCATACCAAAAGTAATATTGTTGCGCACCGTCATATTTGGATACAAGGCATAGGACTGGAATACCATGGCAATGTCCCGGTCCTTGGGGGGAATGTCATTGACGATTTTATTGTCGATCAAGATGTCCCCGGCTGACGCATTTTCCAAACCGGCAATCGCGTTAAGCAGGGTAGATTTTCCACATCCGGATGGTCCGACAAGAACCAGAAATTCACCATCGTCGATATTGATGTCGATATTTTTTAACACCTCGACGGCACCGAACCGCTTGATCACATTTCTGATTTCTAAAGACGCCATAATATTAGCCTTTTACTGATCCGGCGGTCAGGCCGCGAATGAAATACCGGCCCGCGAAGACATAGACCAAGAATGTCGGCAGTCCGACGATCATCGCCGCCGCCATGTCCAGGTTGTATTCCTTCACACCGGTGGAAGAGTTGACAATATTGTTAAGCGCAACAGTGATTGGCTGTCCGCCGCCGGCGGAGAACGATACGCCGAACAGGAAGTCATTCCAGATTTGTGTAAATTGCCAGATTACAGTGACCACGATAATTGGAACCGACAAAGGCAGCATGATGCGCCAGAAAATCGTAAAGAACCCTGCCCCGTCAATGGTTGCAGCTTTAACCAATTCATCCGGGATGGTGACATAGTAGTTTCGGAAAAAAAGTGTCGCGAAGCCGATGCCATAGACGACATGAACCAAAACCAAGCCAGGAATTGTTCCTGCAACTCCTAAAAAACCCAGCATCCGTGCCATCGGCATCAGGACCACCTGAAAGGGGATGAAGCATCCAAAAAGCATCAGGGCGAAGACGATGTCGGCGCCACGAAACCGCCACTTGGTCAGGACATAGCCGTTAAGAGCACCAAGAATAGTCGAAATCAAAACGGCTGGAACCGCGATTTTTACGGAGTTCCAAAAATATCCATTAAGTCCCTCACATTGAATGCCGACACAGGCAGAATTCCATGCCTTGATCCAGGGATCGAAGGTGATCTCGGTTGGCAGGCTCATCATGCCGCCCATACGGATATCGTCCAGGGACTTTAATGATGTAATGACCATGACGTAAAGCGGTGTCAGAAAGTAAGCAACGAAAATGCCGAGCACTATGAACAACAGCCAACGACCAACCGTCATTCTATTTGCGTTTCCCCCACCAATGGAAACCCGATCTTCAGTCATTGTCTTTCTTTCTCAACTCCGAATAGAGGTAAGGCACAACGACCGCCATCACGGTCATCAGCATGATCGTCGCGCTGGCTGCGGATATCCCGATGCGCCCGCGTTGAAAGGCCATCGCATACATGAATGTCGCCGGCATATCTGTGGCGTATCCGGGCCCACCGCCGGTGAGCACAACGATCAGGTCGAAGCTCTTAATCGCAAGGTGGCCGAGGACAACAAAGGTACTGAAAAATACCGGGCTCATGGACGGGATGATAATTCCCAGGTAAATCCGCGGCAGACTGGCGCCATCCATATGGGCGGCCTTAATAATTTCTGAATCGATGGATCGCAATCCAGCCAGAAACATCGCCATCACAAAGCCCGATGATTGCCAGACGCCTGCGATGACAATGGTGTAAATCGCCATATCCGGGTCAACAAGCCAGTTAAATTCAAAGCTTTCAAAACCCAGATCGCGAACCATTTTCTCAACCCCGAGACCAGGGTTGAGAATCCATTTCCAGGCTGTGCCGGTGACCACAAAAGAAAGCGCCATGGGATAAAGGTAAATTGTACGTAAAGCCCCTTCGAGCCGTATGCGTTGGTCCAACATAATTGCCAGCAATAATCCCAGTGCCATGCAGAAAAAAATGAACAGTCCGGAAAAAACAAACAGATTTTCCAACGCCACATACCATCGCGGCATGCTCCAGAGTTTTTCATACTGAAGTAGTCCCGCAAAATCATACCGAGGAAGCAGCTTCGATGAGGTCATCGAAACGTAAGCGGTCCAGATGATGAAGCCATAGACGAATACGGCTACGGCCACGAGCGATGGCGCCAGAACAATTCGCGGCAGATTATTTTGCAACCACCTCAGCATGGCAACTTCAAATCCGTATTTTCTTAAAATCTATAAATAACAATAAACATCCCAAGATCCGTCCTCCCGAAGCTTAAAGCGACGATAGGACGGATCCGGGAGTTAAATCTACATAGATAGTTCGACAGCTTCGGCTAGGGCCTTTGTTGCATCTGCAGACGACATGTCGGAATTAAAATGCTTGGTCACAACGTCTGTAATCGCACCGACCTGAGCGCCGCGCAGGGCCATGCCGTGGGCATAACTTGGCAGCAGGCCTCCAACTTGACTGGTTGCCTCCATGTCATAGGTCGACTTGTGGGCGCAATATTCAAACTCACCCATCGGAACGCCTAAGCGCGCCGGAACCGACCCCTTGATCAGATTGAAGGTTTTTTGAAATTCTTCGCCAACGATCAACTTGGCGAGCAATTTCTGGCCGGCCAGATTGTCGGCTCCCTTGACGTTGAACATGGCAAAACTGTCGATACTGAACAGGTATCCTTTGCTGCCCGGTGTTGGTGCGCACAGGAAATCCGACCCTGGTTTTTTGCCGGCGGCAAGGAAATCACTTTTCGCCCAGTCGCCCATGATCTGAAAGGCGGCTTCACCCTTCATGACCATGGCCGTAGCCAAGTTCCAATCACGTCCTGAGAAATTGGCATCGACATATCCGCGTAAACGGCGCATTTGATCGAAAACCTTGACCATGGTTGGGCTGTTGAGGGCCTTCATATCCAGGTCCATCAGCGCTTTTTTATAGAAATCATTTCCACCGAGCCCAAGAACAACCGTTTCAAACACCGTGGCGTCCTGCCACGATTGGCCGCCATGGGCGAGCGGTGTAATGCCCATCGCTTTAAGCTTATCGGCAGCAGCATTGAACTCATCCCACGTGGCCGGCATGGAGACACCCGCCTTGGCCAGAACCTTGGGGTTTGCCCACAACCAATCGACCCGGTGAACATTGACGGGCGTCGCGACATAACGGCCTTTGTATTTCATCACATTAGCGATTTGGACGGGAAGGACCGCATCCCACTTTTCAGCAGTGCCAACATCGTTCAAATCACCCAAAGCGCCTTCTTCGGCCCATTCCTGAATGCTGGGGCCCTTTAGCTGTACGGCCGTTGGTGGATTGCCAGAAAGAACACGGGCTTTTAGCGCCGTCATTGCGGCATCGCCACCACCACCGGCGACAGGCATATCGACCCAGGTGCCCCCATTTGATTTAAATTCATCCATTAATGATTTGACGGCTTTCGATTCACCCCCCGAAGTCCACCAGTGCAGAACTTCGACTTTTGGTTCAGCCTTGACTGCCGATGGCAGCGCAACGACGGCAATAGCCAGGCTGGCAAGTAGGGTTTGCCTTATTTTTCTCATTTTCCGTCTCCCTTGGTTTAGGTTGGCATTTCGGGGTACTCTCGTGTTCTGAATCCGAAGTTCGCATCATGCCTATCCGGTTAATGCAGACAGACATGCGGCCTTAGATCAAAAGGCGGCAGACGTTAACCTCTTCTTCCTTGCCTTTGACTTTGAATGACCCGGCGGGCTCGGTTTCAAAATCACCGGACAAAAGTTTGTTCGTACACGCGCTCATCAAAACCATGACATCGGCGTCCGGGTCCACTTCCTTGCCGAGCGATTCGAGACGCTGTGTCGTATTCACCGTATCGCCAACGACCGTGTAATTGATTCTGCTGGGGGCACCGATATTCCCGACGACAAGCGGGCCGGTGTGAATGCCGATACGGACGCCGACCGGCTCCTTCCCCGCGGCAACCCGTTGCTTGTTGTCGTCTCGAATGGCCCGGGACATGGCCTGGGCCGCCCGGCAGGCCGCGATAGCCGTGTTCTCTTGCTGTTCGGGCGCTCCCCAAAAAGCCATAAGCGCATCGCCGATGTATTTGTCGACGGTTCCCCCTTCGGCCTCTACGCATTCGGCAAGTATGGTTAAGTGGTCATTGATGAACGCGGCGACTTCCCTGGCATTCATGCCCTCGCACATCGACGTGAACCCGGCGATGTCGGTGAACATGACGGTCAACTCGCGCTCTTCGGATTCCACCTTTGCATCGGTGCCATGGCTGATCAGGCGTTTCACCAGCTTTCGCGGCACGTAGGTTTCGAAAAAGCGAAGACTGCCGACCATGCCGTTGAACGACTTGGAAAGATCGTCCACTTCCCGAATCCAACTCGCCCCCACCAGTTTTATGTCCGTTAAATCCAGTTCACCGATTTGGGCCACGCCTTCGGTGACGCGGCGCATCGGCCTCGTCATGATCCGGCTCAGCCAAATGGCACCGACAAGAGACATGGCCAAAAGAACCAACCCAACCAGTCCGGATAGATAGAGCACCCGAAGGGGCTGATCCACCTCGGCGGACTTTCGATAAGTCCCGATCAACAAAGGGGGCTCGCCGTATCCCTTGAGGGAGCCCCGCATCAAAAAATAATCCACCCCGCCCACCTTCAGGTCGAAAAGACGTAAATCCTGACGTTCTCTGATATCGACCAGGCTGGACGGAACAGCACGGTCCATCGCGGACAAAACAGGATCACCAACCTGGTCGAAGGAAACAGCCGGTTCGGTTGCCGACCTGGCATGATCCCCGGACAGGAGGGACGGGTGTGCCAGAACCCTGTCTTTGCCGGACAGGATGAAGGTGGTGTTGCCGAAGAGGCGGCCCATATCGTCCGCGAGCTGGGAGAAGTTCTCGATTGTCACCGCTGCGCCGATCAGGCCGAAGTATTTCCCCTCCTTGAACAGGGGATGGCGAAAATTGATATAGGTGTGCTTGAGTTCCGGACTGTAAGCCAGATCGCCCCAGTACCCCACGCGGTGGGTACGTCCTTCCTCCAACATCGCTAAAAGATCAGGCCGATCTCCGTAATCAACGGTCTCGACTTCGTATCGGTCCGTCGCTTTCTGCCATCGAATTCGCGTTACCGTCTTGTTCAAGCCGAGAACCCCAACGGCTTCGATCTGGGGAGACGCGGCAACGGAGCCGGTCAGAAGATCCGATAGGCGCCTTCGGTCCGACACATCGAAATCGTCCGATTCGATGATGTCCGCCAGATAGCCGATTTGAGAACGGACCGGGTCAAGATGACTTTTAATGCCCTGGGTAACAATTTCCATATTTCGGACGACGAGACGCCCCCCCAGGTCGGCAAGGATCTTCTTGCTGGCGGACCACTGGATATACAAGACGATCCCGACCGCAATAAAAACCAAGAGCCCGACACTCGCGGCCAAAGTGGGCGTAATTCTGACGGGATTTACTCGCATCTTGATGCCTATCCAGCGTTATTCACGTTAGGGGACCGGTATGCTACCTCAAGACTCATTTCCGCTCGAGAAAAGTCTTTCCGCTATCAGACTGAAACCGGAAATTACCGTAGCATAAATCCGCTGTGCCCAAATTGTGTCAGGATCCTCTTGTCGGCACCGGAGGGGAGCGGTGCCGCCGGGTTTCGAATCCAATGCAGCAGGGTCTCGGCCCCCAGGTCGCGGACTGACTCAACCCCGACGTCAACTAATTGCGATCCGAACAACGGCTTCCACATGAACCGCAGCGCAGTCTACCACTGGGAAATCCGTTTCGTTCTCATCGTAGACCAACGCCAGATCGGTCCCCCCCAGCATGATCGCGTCTACCTCTGCTTCTTTAATTAGCCGCTCGCAGGCAGAGTCAAAAACAGCGCGCTGTGAGCTTGTGACGCGGCCGGAAGCTGCCATTGCGACATAGGCCGCATGCACATCATCCAAAGCACCCCCGCTCGGCGGTATGACCTCTGCCGAGCTGATGCCGGAATAGAATCGCGTCTCCATGACGGTCCGTGTTCCTAGTATTCCGATCCGATTTAGTTTCTTGGCTTTGATTGCTTTGTTCACTTCAGTAAGCATATCAACGACATGCAAAGGAGAAATCTCCTTGAAGGTATCGATGCAGAAATGCCCGGCGATTGAAGTAACGACCACGCACTCCGCACCCGCCGACGCAAGCCTGTCTGCCAGTCGGCTGTAGATTGCGACTTGAGCATCTATATCGTTGCGTTCGAGATTACCAAGAAGGGTGGACGTATCAGCGTGGACAATCGTCAGATCCAGCGCCTCCTTTCTTCTGGCGAATTCTGCGATCAGGCTGCAATAATAATAGTTCGTTGCCGCCGGTCCTATGCCGCCAATCAGTCCGATTTGCACCAAAAATTCCTCCCGCCGATACAATCAATTTTATCACTGTCCGAGATGAGCCATCTTGCAATAAGTAAGCGCGGCATCCAAGAAAAGGCAACTTCTGTTTATGGCTGCGGGCTGAAGCATTGTGGCAGGGGTGCCGGGCCAAACGGTGTTCCGAAAGCCCGTTCCGCGCCGCCGAGCGTTGGCGAGCCACAAAGGTCACCGATTTTGAACGCCGCCAGATGGCCGCCCGTGGACCTACTTGAGCAGGGCCTCTCAGGTCCTCTTGTCGGCGCCGGAGGGAAGTGGTGCCGCCGGGTTTCGAATCCAATGCAGCAGGTCGGTCCAGTAGGTCTCGGCCCCCAGGTCGCGAAGAAGCATATGATAGCCGTCTTCGTAGAGGGCGATGCGCCCGCGCGCCGTGTCTTCGGCCGACAGGCGCGACAGCAGGAGCCGGGTCGGCTCGCGGGGGATGATCTCGTCCTTCTCCCCATAGAGGATGAGCGCCGGGGCACGGAGACGCGGTGCGGCGTCGAGCGCCTTGTCCATTAGGTCCACCAAGCCATAGACCGCATCGATACGGGTATCCTTGATCACCAGGGGGTCGAGCCACTGACGGTGGAGCATGTCCCGGTTGTCCGACGCCCGGATGCCCAGGTCAGTGCCCGACACCGGCAGCCAGGGCAGGGTATGGGCCGACAGCTCCAGCATCCAGCGTTGGAACCAGGGCATGGTCTTGCGTCCCCAGACGGCGGGCGCCACCAGGATGACGCCGTCGACGTCGGGCGGCACCGGCGCCGCCATGGCGACAAGGGCCACCGCGCCTCCCATGCTGTCTCCGAGCAGATAGAGGGGACGGCCCGGATAGATTTGGCGCAGAAGGCGGGTCACGACCGTGGCGTCCGCCGCCATTACCGCCCCACCGGACCAAAGGCCCGCCGTCCGCGTCGCGCCGAACCCGCGCTGGTCATAGGCGTAGCTCGCAATTCCCCGCTCCGCCAGCCATCCGCCCGCATCGTCAAAAAAGTTGGAATAGTCGTTGAAACCGTGCAGCGCCAGCAGAATGGCATCAGGTTCACGGTTCAAGGGTTTCCAGGCCCTGAGCGGCAGCCGCGCCCCGTCGGCCGAGAGAACGGCACGATGAACGAGTTGGGGGTCCGCTGTCTCCGGACCGAGAGGGACGACATGCGGCGTACAGGCCTCCAACAGAAGAAACAACAGGCCGCCGAGGAGGCCGCGGCGCGGGGTCATTCCCGGGGTCCGATCTCTTCCCGGTCGATCAGCCTGAGGAAAATGTCTTCCAGTTCGGTCTCGCGGGTGGTGATGTCGTGGAGCCCCAGGCCGGCCGCACGCACGGCGTTAAGAATCTCTCCGCTGTGGATGCGGCTCGGGGGGTATTTGACCGAAAGCCGGCGCGGCCCGATTATTTCAGTATTAAATTTGGTCAATGGTTCCGGCACGCCGTCCAGATCGTCGTCCACGGTTATGATCATCTGCTTGGCGTCCAAACGCCTCAGAAGGCCCACCTTGTCCTCGCAGGTGATGAGCTGCCCGTGGTCGATGATGGCGATGCGGTCGCAGAGTTCCTCGGCTTCCTTCAGGTAGTGGGTGGTGAGCAGGATGGTTGTACCGTGGGCGTTGAGGTCGCGCACGTAGGCCCACAACTGACGGCGCAGGTTCACGTCCACCCCGGCCGTCGGTTCGTCCAGCACCAGGACAGGCGGGACATGGACCATCGCTTTGGCGACCAGGAGACGGCGGCGCATGCCGCCGGAGAGGGATCGCGCATAGGCATCCGCCTGGCGGGACAGACCCACCGCCTCCAGGATTTTGTCGGTTCGCCGCAACGATGCCGGAACGCCGTAGAGACCGGCCTGGAGCTCCAGCAGTTCGCGCGGCGAGAAAAACGGATCGATGTTGAGCTCCTGGGGCACGATCCCGATGGCGCGCCGGGCCCGGCGCATGTCGGAGACGATATCGTGGCCCCAGATACGGGCCTCGCCCCCGCTCTTGACCACCAGGCCGGCCAGGATATTGATGAAGGTAGACTTCCCCGCCCCGTTGGGGCCCAATAATCCGAAGAAGGACCCCCGCGGAATGGCGAGATCGACGCCCCTCAAGGCCTCGATCGGGCCCTGGCGTTTCGACGGTGCGTAGACCTTGGTCAGGCCGACGGTTTCGACCGCGTTCTTGGGCAGGGTCTCGGACATGACAGGTAAAGGCCGACATTGATTGCGGGAAGGGAATCGCTATCATCCGAGGACGGCAACGGTCAACGATCTTAGGAGGGCGCCATGGAATTCGGGGATGCGGTGAGGGCCGGAACGGCGACTCTATCGTGCGACGGAGGGGCAAAGGCCGGCAGCCATCCCCAGGCCTGCCTTCACATCGGACCCGAAGATGAAACGGTCTGTCCCCGTTGCTCGTGCCGTTACGTGGCGGGCGAAGACGCGCCCCGGGAAACGGGAGATTGACCGTGGGTGAAGGCACTGCACCCAAACATGTCTTTCTGATTGACGGTTCGGGGTTCATTTTTCGCGCCTACCATGCCCTGCCGCCGATGACGAGCCCGGACGGCACGCCGGTGAACGCCGTCTACGGCTTCACCACCATGCTGCTCAAGCTGCTGGACGATACGGACGCGGACCATGTGGCGGTCATTTTCGACCGGGCCCGGAAAACGTTTCGCAATGACATCTATCCCGACTACAAGGCCAACCGCCCGCCGCCGCCCGAAGACCTGATTCCGCAGTTCAAACTGGTCCGCGAGGCAACGCGGGCGCTGAACGTTGCCGCCGTCGATATGGACGGCTTCGAGGCCGACGACCTAATCGCCACCTACGCCCGCGAGGGTCGGAAACGGGGCGCCAAGGTCACCATCGTTTCCTCGGACAAGGACCTCATGCAGCTGGTTGGTGACGGAGTCGAAATGTTTGACGCCATGAAGAACCGCACCATCGGGCCGGCCGAGGTGCGGGACAAGTTCGGCGTCGGTCCGGAAAAGGTGGTGGACGTGCAGGCCCTGGCCGGCGACTCGTCGGATAATGTTCCGGGGGTTCAAGGAATCGGCGTCAAAACGGCCGCCCAGTTGATTGGGGAATACGGCGACCTGGATACGCTTCTTGAGCACACCCACGAAATCAAGCAGCCCAAACGCCGTCAGAGGCTCACCGAAGAGGCGGAAACGGCACGGATATCACGCGAGCTGGTGCGGCTGCGCAACGATGTCCCGGTCGAGGTGGGGCTGGAGTCCTTCGCGGCCAAAGCCCCCGACTACGACATCCTGCTGGGGTTCGTTCGTGCACAGGCCTTCCGGTCCCTGATCACCAAAATCGAGGGCCGGGCGGCGCATGCGGCAGGGGAGTCGGCACCGGTTCCGTCCAAACCCGTTACGATGGAATACGAACTGGTCCGTAACGAGGCCCGGCTGCGGGCCTGGATCGCCGCCGCCCGGTCTAAGGGGGCGGTGGCCCTAGATACGGAAACCACGTCCCTGGACGCCATGCAGGCCGAATTGGTGGGGTTCTCGCTTTGTATGGAGCCGGGCCGGGCCTGCTACGTGCCGCTGCGGCACAAGGGGGCCGCGCCGCAGGGGGCCTTCGATCTTGGTGACGGCCACGGGGGGGCGGCGGGGTCTGAAATCCCCGCTCAGGTTCCCGTAGAGACTGCAAAAGAACTGCTTAAGGAGTTGTGTGAGGACGATAGCACCCTAAAGATCGGCCACAACATTAAATACGACTCTCAAATCCTTGAAAATCAAGGCATTAGCGTTTTACATGTCGACGATACCATGGTGTTGTCCTATGTGCTGGAAGGGGGACTGCACGGGCATTCCATGGATGAACTGGCCCGCCTCCATTTCGGTCGCGAATCCATCAAGTACAAGGACGTGGTCGGAAGCGGTCGGAATCAGGTCACTTTCGACTATGTTGACGTCGAAAAAGCGCGGGATTACGCGGCCGAAGACGCGGATATCACCCTGCAACTGCATAGGCTATTGAAACCGAGGCTGGTCGGCGAAGGCATGGCCACCGTCTACGAAACCCTTGAAAGGCCCTTGATTTCCATCCTCGAGAGGATGGAGCGGACGGGCATCAAGGTGGATGCAAAAGCCCTGAAAGCGCTGTCCGAGGATTTCACAAACCGGCTGGCGGCGCTGGAGATCGAGATTCACGGTCTGGCAGGACGGGAATTCAACGTTGGTTCACCGAAACAGCTCGGCGAGATCTTGTTCGACGAGATGGGGCTGCCGGGAGGCAAGAAAGGCAAGACGGGAGCCTATGCCACGGGGGCGGAGATCCTGGAGAACCTGGCAGAAGGCGGCCACGACCTGCCGGCACGGGTGCTCGACTGGCGTCAACTCGCCAAGCTCAAGAGCACCTACACCGACTCCCTGGTCCAGCAGATAAACCCCGTGACCGGCCGCGTGCACACCTCTTATGCCATGAGCGCCACCTCCACCGGCCGCCTCGCCTCGTCAGATCCCAACCTGCAGAACATTCCCGTCAGGACCGAGGAAGGGCGCAAGATTCGCCAAGCCTTTGTGCCTGAATCCGGCTTTACCCTGCTTTCGGCGGACTATTCGCAGATCGAACTCCGCCTGTTTGCCCATGTGGCGGGGATCGACGCCCTGAAGGACGCCTTCCATTCGGGGCTCGACATCCACGCCATGACGGCATCCCAAGTGTTCGGCGTTCCGGTCGAGGGCATGGACCCGATGGTGCGACGGCGCGCCAAGGCAATCAATTTTGGTATCATTTACGGCATTTCGGCCTTCGGGTTGGCACGGCAGCTGGGGATCTCCCGGTCCGAGGCGGGGCAGTACATCGATGCCTACTTCCGGCGGTTCCCCGGCATCGAGGACTACATGGCCCGCACCAAGGAGGAGGCCCGGACCCGGGGTTTCGTGACAACTCTATTCGGGCGCAAGTGTCACGTTCGAGGGATCAACGAAAAGAACCCGCAGTCGCGGGGCTTTGCCGAGCGGGCCGCCATTAACGCCCCCATCCAGGGAGGTGCGGCCGACATCATCAAACGAGCCATGATCCGCCTGCCCGGAGCGCTAAAAACAGCGGGCCTGGGGAGCCGCATGTTGCTCCAGGTGCATGATGAACTGGTGTTTGAAGTGCCTGACGCGGAATTGAACGACACCACGGCCTTGGTCAAATCGGTCATGGAAGGGGCCGCGTGGCTCGACGTGCCGCTGGTGGTCGACACCGGATCCGGTTCCAGCTGGGACGAAGCGCATTAGAGCGGATTCACGTGAACCCCTTGCTCCCAAAACCAGAATCGACGACTATGGCCGGTGCACGGGTTCCACGCAGGCAAAGCCTGCCGGAGTAAAAGGGAACACGGAAAGGACGACCCAATCGGGGCCTGATCCGTGACTGCCCCCGCAACTGTGAACGGTAGCCGCTTCCACGATGCCACTGGACCAAGGTCCGGGAAGGCGGAAATCCGGCGATGATCCGCGAGTCAGGAAACCTGCCCGCGCATTGGTCGAAACCGCTGCTTGTCCCAAAGACAAGCAGCCAACCGCACGGTGGGTGCGAAAGGAGATATCATGCATATTGAACCCGGTGTTGTCGCCGGTGCGAAAATGGCCCTTGGCTACGCCACGGCTGCAGGCTCGATCGGTTTGGCGGCGAAGCTCGCCTATGATACGGCAAAGGAAGACGGAACCGTTCCGTTGGCCGTTCGGAGCGTCATGACCACGGCCTTGGTTTTTAGCTTTTTCGAGATCCTGCCTCACTCCCCGGTCGGAGTGTCGGAGGTTCACTTCATTCTTGGCGCGACATTGTTCATGATCTTCGGGGCTGGACCCGCCGCGATCGGTCTGGCCATGGGCCTTCTTGCACAGGGCTTCTTCTTTGCGCCGGCGGATCTGCCGCAGTACGGGATGAACGTGACCAGCCTCTTGGTTCCTCTGTTTGCGGTGAACGCCCTTGCGCGCCGCGTAATCCCCAAAACCACGGCATACAAGGACCTTGGGTACTCGCAGGCGCTTGCCCTGTCGGCCGCCTACCACGGCGGCGTCATCGCCTGGGTGGCTTTCTGGGCCTTTTACGGCAATGGGTTAGGGGCCGGGAATGTGGCGCAGGTTGGCGCTTTCTGTGCTGCCTACACGACGGTCATCGTGGTCGAACCCCTTCTCGATCTGGCGATTCTTGCGGCGGCAAAAGGGCTGCATAACCTCAAGATCAGCAAGGCGTTCCACGCACGGCTTTATCAAGCCGCCGCCTGAACACGGAAGGGCCTCTGGTTTCTCGCCAGGGGCCTTTCACCTCTATCACGACCGAGCCGTTGGCCGGCCGGCTGGGCGAGGGTCATCGCGCCCGGCCCTTTGCACGGTTTACACGACGCCGGGGCTTGCCAAGAAAAGCCCCGCCAAAATACTGTGGCTATCAAAGTTAGAACGGCTGTCCCATGCGAACTCTGCATCACCTTTGGCTGTCGCCCTTCTGCCGCAAGGTCCGCATCGTCCTGGGCGAGAAGCGCCTGGAGTTCGACATGCGGGTCGAAAACGTCTGGAACAGGCGAGAGGACTTCCTGGCCATGAACCCCGCAGGTGAGGTTCCGGTGCTTGTCGAGGAAGACGGTTCGATGCTTTCGGGAAGCGCCGTGATCTGCGAGTTTCTGGATGAAACACACGCCGATCCGCCGCTGCTTGGCAACACGGCCTCGCACCGCGCGGAGGCACGGCGCTTGGTCGACTGGTTCGACCGTAAGTTCGATATCGAGGTGACGCGGAACCTCGTGGGGGAAAAGATGATGAAACGGTTCCTCGGACTGGGCCAACCGGACTCCCAGGCCATCCGGGCGGGACATGTGAACATCCACACCCATCTCGATTACATCGCTTTCCTGACGGAACGGCGGAAATGGTTGGCCGGGGATGACTTCTCGCTCGCCGACGTCGCTGCCGCCTCCCATCTGTCGGCGGTGGACTATCTTGGCGACGCCCCCTGGGCCGACCATGAACCGGCAAAGGACTGGTACGCCCGAGTCAAGTCCCGGCCGAGTTTCCGCCCTCTGCTTAAGGACTACATCGCCGGCGCCCCGCCCGCCAA
>PIVK01000017.1 GCA_003354135.1 Rhodospirillales bacterium | reverse complement strand
ATACCAAGGTGCGGTGATAAGGACTCATAGAGACGACTTCCCCTGATTTTTGGCTAGGAGCGCGCATCGAAGCGATGTGAGGCATCGGGAGATGCGTGCGACGCGGTCCAAAAGTCAGGGGAAGCCGCCGTTCCGGTCGCTTATACAGCCCGTGAGTCTTATATCGCCCGAACCATCACAACATTCCCAACATTGGACAAGACTCTTTCTTCTAATAGTGGTACCGTCGTGCGTGAATGGCTTTTTCAGGGGCTTTCATCTCCCTCCCGTTCTGCAGGGGGTAGGTGATTTGGTTTCATCAGGCCGCTGTTATACAAGGGGAAAGAACATGATCATCCTCAACGAACCCACAGGAATCTTAACGAGGCGAAATTTTTTACGTGGTGGCATGGCGACACTCGCTGCTCCCGCTTTGATGGGGGCTGGTGGAGCCGTTCCCCTTTTAGAGTCTAAAGGGGCTGGGCCTGTTCTAAAATCTGGAAATGCTAAGCCTGGGTCTTGGTCTGGTCAATATCAAATACTTAAAAAAATTCAGGATAAATATGCCGGTTGGGTAAAGGATGATCAGGAAAAATTTGAAGGCGTTACATTGTTAGCCGATGAAAACGATAACTGGGAAGATCTAATAAAATATTATTTCGCTTTTGCTGCGGAAGGACCACGTCCACCTCAGGATTATATCGGTCATATTTGCACGACAATCAACGCCGCCAATCTTTGTCCTTCACTCGGATATGTCGATGAGATGGTCGACATGGTAATGGAGAACCTGTCCTACGACATTTCTTTTGCCTCACGTCATCAATTGGCACAATGGGGAGTTTCCACCGCCTCTGATAGCATTGCTACTTGGTTGGGCATGCAAAAAAAATTGGGTGAATATTACTTAGCTCTAACACGAAATACGACGGAAGGAAACAACAACATCAGCAATGGCTTCCAATTCGCCCCCCAAACTCTAGACGATACAGATGTAGGAGGAAATATAGTTCTATGGGATATGAACCATCCCACTAATTTTGACGCATGGAAATATCGGGCCCATACCAAGAGGTGGGTTTTCGACCCGGATGGTAAGACGGGATCTGTTAGGTGGGTCGAAACCGCACCTGTCGGCACGACCCCGGCGGATGATAGTATTTTACCCATGAATCCGAAGACTGTTGACGAAATATACAAGCCCTTTGAGGCTTTGATGACCCGTGAGACCAAGTTGATATCTGTCTCCTGGCAGTCTAATGAGTGTGGCATGGTACTGCCTCTTGAGCTGTTTCGTAAACTGAAGGCCAGGATAGAGTCTTTGGGGGCAGACTGTAAGATTCATCTGGATGGAGCACAGGCTCTTGGCGTGTTTGATATTAATCTAGACGAGTTACACGACACTTATGGCATCGACAGTTTCGCCGGCAGTTTCCACAAGTGGCCTTGTGGTCCCAAGATGGTGGGAGTGCAATGGATGAGTGAGGACATGGCGGCAAATGTATTGCCTAACATGTGGGGCTATGATGAGTGGATCATGACTCCTGAAATGTATGGGTATTCGGCTGAGGATGGCGAGATGCCCGACAGTTCGCAACGCTTTTCTTTCGTAGGGCAACAAAATGACGCCACCCTGTGTGCTACCACCGTAACTGCAGATTTCCACCTTGGGGATTTCCACCCGGCTGTAAATTCTCTAGCCATTCGAAATAGGGCTGACTACCTCGGCACCTATACGATAAATCGTATATTCGGGCTCCTCGCCCGCCTATCGAAGACAGGGACCAAGTGGCCCAGAAGTCTCATTCGGACTCCACATTCCGTAGACGATCCTATTGAATACAAAAATTTCTATCGATCTTCGGTGTGCATCTTTGAGGTTCCTCCCACCGGGACCAATGGTGAGCCGATACTTGACGTCAACGAGGTGGTATCTCAGGTCTATGACATTTATGGTTACGCTATGGCATCTCCTGATGGTAAGTGGACATTGCGTATTTCCCCCACCTTCCTGAATACAATAGACGATATCGATGGGATTTTTGACGCTCTGTACTTTGTCATTCGAGATCTAATAACAAAAGGGCGAAGGCAAAGGCGAAGGCAAAGGCGAGAGCAAAGGCGAGAGCAAAGGCGAGAGCAAAGGCAAAAGCAAAAGCTAGATCAGCAGCAAGATTCACTTTCCTTCGAAAGTAATGAACCCGGATATGAACCCGGATATGAACAATTCACAAATCATTAACGACCGGGACATTCCCCAAATTGTCAGGCTGATTTTTCGGAGTCCCTTGATTTGACTCCGTGATTTCCGCCAGGAAAATGGAATGGCAAAATTTTTGGGGAGACTTTCGACGGCCCACCGGGGGGGGGGAGTATGCCCCTCGGTGGGGTCTGAAGCGCAAGCTCCAATCAAATTTCCGGACATCGGGTTACACAAGCCCGGACATCGGGTTAACAAGCCCAGACATTGGGTTAACAAGCATAGTGCTTTCCCATTGCAACTCCGGAGCATACCGGTGTTGCACTTCGTTTGAGAATTTAGCGGGTTTAAGGAATTGTTCGACACCGCTAAACTCGGGCACGTTTCTTTCCGATCGAAAACTCCGGGACCTTAGATTTTTTGTGCCGAATTGCGTATGATGGGCACTTAAACCAAGTGGATTCTCCCTTATGTCCGACAACTACAATCCGTTTTCGCCGCTCGGCTACGGGTATGGGTCTCAAACGTCTGAACCCGTTGAGACGACACCCGAAGCCATACTGAAAAGTGCTGAACAGGCCTTGGCGGAAGGCCGGTTGGACGAAGCGGAACGCCTGGCCTCCGATGTGCTCGCCAGCGGCTCCGATGTGCTCGTCAGCGGCCACGAGAACGCGCGGGCGTACCACGTCAAAGGCGTAGCCACGTTGGCTCGCGGGCAGGTGCAAGACGCAATAGAGCTACTTGCCAAGTCAAGGGAGCTCGACCCGAGCGAGCCCCTCGTTCAAATGCGCCTGGGCGTCGCCCATGCCATGGCCGGGTCCTTCGAAGACTCACTGTTGGTCCTTCGGGAAGCTGCGGGCCTTGCCCCCAATCTCGGCGAGGTTCACGTCAACCTGGGCGTCACGCTCCTGAAGCTGGAGCGATGGACAGAAGCCGAGGAAGCCTTCCGCACGGCGGTTGCACTCCAGATGGACACTGCCCAGGCATTCGACGGCCTCGGCACGGCGTTGGTCGCTCTGGAGCGCCACGAGGAGGGGATCGAGGTATTGCAGAAGGCCATCTCCCTGAGCCCGGGGCAGGCTTCCGCACACGCCAACATCGCCGAAGCCTACATGGAGCTCGGGTGCACGGACGAGGGCCTCGATGCCCTCCGTACAGCGGCAAAGCTATCTCCCGAGAACCGCTATATCCTTTCCAATTTGGCTTCGGCTTGTTTGAACACCCATTCATTGGATGAGGCGATGGCCGTATACGATCGGCTGTTGCAGGTTGCGCCGAACTGGCCAAGCGGCCTGGCAAGCTATGCCAACGCATTGGAAAAACAGAACCGCCCGGCCGATGCCCGGACGTATGCGGAACAGGCCCTGCAATTGGATTCGGATAATGCCGTGGCGGGTTTGACGCTCGTTCGCCTCCACCTGCGCGATGGGGAATCTCAGCAGGCCGTGGACCTTGCGCAAAAGCTTCTTGCCCGGAACGACATCCCCCGAGAAACTCAACAACACCTCTACTTCGAATTGGGGCGCGGCCTGGAGAGGATCGACCGATGCGACGAGGCTTTCGAGTCCTTTTCCTCGTGCCAGAACCTAATGGCCCAAGCGCCCGCCACTCAAAACACTGACAAGAACCGTTACCCGGAGATGACTGAACGGTGTCGTTCGTGGTTCCGGGGCGCACGAACGGAAGGCTGGCCGCGTAAGTTCGACGACGCATTAACCGCGCCTGTTTTTTTCGTGGGATTTCCACGTTCGGGCACGACATTGATGGAGCGAATGCTGAGATCCCATCCGGCCTTGGTAACCGGCGACGAGTTCCCTTGGCTGGCGAACGTGGCCGCCAAGCTACCCGCCGACTACCCGAAAGGGTGCGGAAGCCTCTCGGAATCTCAAATTCTGGAACTGCGGAAAGAGTACTTCGACATTGTCCGCTCTGACTTGGCGGAGGACCTGGAAGGGCGGCGTTTAGTCGATAAGCTCGCGCTGAACACCGTCTACATCGGCTTGATGAGACGGATCTTTCCCGAGTCCAAGGTTTTGTTCTCCGTGCGCGACCCTCGGGACGTGGTGCTTAGCTGCTTTTCCCAACCCCTCGGCCATGATACCAACGCCCCCTTCCTGGATATCGAAACCACGGCCCGGTTCTACGCCCAGGTCATGGATTTGTGGTTCCAGTTCCGCGACACTCTTGGACTGGAAACCATGACGTACCGCTATGAGGATCTGACCCGTGATCCAGAGGGCGTCGCGCGGAAAATACTGGCCTTCCTGGAGGTGGATTGGGACCCGAACGTCCTGAAACACCATGAGCGGATGGAAGGCGTCTATGTGAGGACGGCCAGTCGAGAATCCGTCAGCCACGCAATCCATGAAAAAGCGGTCTTCCGTTGGCGGAAGTACGAGAGCCACCTGGCCCCCGTTCAGTCTATACTCGCGCCCTTTGTCGAGGCTGCGGGGTACGAGCCGTCTTCGTGACTCATACCAAGGTGCGGTGGTTTACCCGACGCCATCCCCTCTCAGGCAAAGACGTCCATCGTTGCCGGATTTTCCGATGCGAGGACCGCCCGGCGCTTGCCGCGCGGTTTCAGTTGAATCTTCGATTTTGCTAATGTATTAAAACACCAGCCAAGTCCAGGAACACAGCCCGGTTCCGAGCAGGCTCCGGTTGTTGCCGCCCTTTCGTCCCGATATGGAACTGACGCCGAACCATCGCAGGACACTCGTGAGGACCGCGCCCACCAGCGCCGCGTCCGCGGTGGACACGAAACGTTTTATTGATTTGAGGGTACGGAAAGCATGATCAAGAGGCTTTTCCCGTTCGTCGGTTGGTTCCCCATCAAGGGCACCGCTTTGCGCGCCGATTTGATTGCCGGCATTACCGTGGCTCTGGTGCTGATCCCCCAGTCCATGGCCTATGCGCAATTGGCCGGATTGCCTCCTTACTACGGTCTTTACGCCGCCTTCCTGCCGGGGATGGTGGCAGCGCTGTTCGGATCTTCGAAGCAATTGGCGACCGGCCCTGTCGCCGTGGTGTCGTTGCTCACGGCTTCGGCCTTGATGCCGTTCGCCGACATCGGTTCGGAGCGGTTCATCGCCCTCGCCATCCTGATGGCGATGCTGGTGGGCTTGTTCCAACTTGCCCTGGGCGTCTTCAAGCTGGGCGTCGTGGTCAACTTCCTGTCCCATCCCGTCATCCTGGGCTTCACCAACGCGGCGGCGATCATCATCGGCATGTCGCAGCTGTCGAAGATCTTCGGCGTCAAGATGGGGCGGAGCGAGAGCTTCATCCACGACATCTGGGACGTCATTCAACAGGTCGACCACACCCACCTCCCGACCCTGACCTTCGGTATCGGCGCCTTCGCCATCATGTGGCTGCTGAGAAAGTACCTGCCGAAGATCCCCAATGTCCTGATTGCGGTCGGCCTGACCACGGCGATCAGCTGGGCGATCGGTTTCGAGGGCATGGGAGGCAGGGTGGTCGGCACCATCCCGGAAGGCGTTCCGAAATTAGCTCTGCCCAATTTTGATCTTGAGATGATCCGCCACCTGCTGCCCAGCGCCGTGGTGATCTCGCTGGTCGGCTTCATGGAGGCGATCTCCATCGCCAAGGCCGTGGCGTCCCAGACCCGTGACCGCGTGGACCCCAACCAGGAACTGATCGGCCAAGGCCTGGCCAACATGATCGGCAGCCTGGGGCAGGCTTATCCGGCTTCGGGCTCCTTCTCGCGCACGGCGGTCAACTTCAATGCCGGCGCCCATACCGGCATGTCGTCGGTGTTCACCGCCATCATGGTCCTGATCACCCTGCTTTTCCTGACGCCGTTGCTCTATCACCTGCCCCAGGCGGTGCTGGCGGCCGTCATCATGATGGCGGTGCTGGGCCTGATCCGCTTCAAGTCCGCCGTACACGCCTGGAACGCCAACAAGCACGACGGCATCGCCGCGGTGGTGACCTTCGTCGCCACCCTGGGCTTCGCGCCCCATCTGGACAAGGGAATCATGGTCGGTGCCGGTCTGGCCATGGGCCTTTACCTCTACCGCACCATGCGCCCGCGTGTTGCCCATCTCGGCCGCTACGAGGACGGCACGCTCCGTGACCTGCGGATCCACCCGCACCTGCCTACCGACGAGCGTATCATCGTGATCCGCTACGATGGCGAACTCTATTTCGCCAACGTCTCCTACTTCGAGGACATTATCCTCCAGGCGGTGAGCGAGAAGCCGGAAGCCAACTACGTGCTGGTCGTCGGCGATGGTATCAATGAACTCGACGCCTCCGGCGAGCGGGTGCTCCATCACCTGGTCGAGCGTCTCCGGGGCAACGGCATTACCCTGGTGTTTTCCGGCCTCAAGCGTCAGGTCTTGCAGGTCATGCGCCGCACCCGTCTGTACGACAACGTCGGCGACGAAAACATCTTCGCCACCGAGGACATGGCATTGGCCAACATCTACGACCGGCTGAGTGACGGCCAGTTCTGCCCCCTGATGCCGCACCGGCAGAACCAGGACGGAAGCGAATAAGGAAGACGAGGACAGCAGGCCGAAGCCCGCCCCTGCAAGGCAACCTGATACGCCGGAGCGGCCGGCGTTCCTTCCTACCTTTCGCCGAGCGCCGTTTCGATGCCGGACGTGAGGGCGTGAAGATCCTCCTCGGAGATGACGAAGGCCGGCGTCGTGTAGACGATATTGCCGAAGGGACGCAACCACAGCCCCAGGTCGACGAACCGGCGCTTAAGCTCTGGAATGTCGTCGGCGCATTCCAGTTCGACGCAGCCGATGGCCCCCAGCACGCGGACGTCTCTGACCCCGTCGATCCCGCGGCACGGCGTCAGGGCGTCCTCCAACAGGGATTCGATGGCGCGCACCTGTTCCAGACGCGGCTCGGTTTCGAAAAGATCCAGTGATGCATTGGCCGCCGCGCAAGCCAACGGGTTCCCCATGAAGGTCGGGCCGTGCATGAAGGCCGTCCCTGGGTCATCGGAGAGAAAGGCTTCGAACACATGCTCGCGGGCGACGGTCGCCGCCAGCCCGACGACGCCGCCGGTCAAGGCCTTGCCGAGGCAGACGATGTCGGGAACCACACCGGCCTGTTCCACCGCAAACATGGTCCCGGTGCGCCCGAAACCGGTAAAGACCTCGTCAACGATGAAAAGCACGCCGTGGCGCGCCGCAATATCGGCGATGGCGCGAAGCGTCTCCGGATGGTGCATGAGCATGCCGCCCGCTCCCTGCACCAGGGGTTCGACAACGATCCCCGCAAGCTCCCGGCGATGGCGGGCAACAAAGGCGTCGAAGGCGGCAACCTCATCCGCGCTCACGGGCAAAGGCCGGAAGTGGTTCTCTGTCAGAAGGCCGGCGAACAGGCTGTGCATTCCCTCTTCCGGATCGCAGACCGCCATGCAGCCCGTGGTGTCGCCGTGATAGCCGCCAAGGAAGGAAACAAATTTTGTCCGCCCCGTCTCGCCCGTGTTGATCCAGTACTGGACGGCCATCTTCAACGCCACCTCGACCGACACCGATCCCGAGTCGGAGAAGAAGATCCGCTCCAGGTCTCCCGGCAGCAGTTTGGCCAGCCGCGTCGCCAGCTCCGCCGCCGGCTCGCTCACCAACCCGCCCAGCATGACATGCGGCATCGCATCCAGCTGGCGTTTCATGGCATCGATGATATGAGGGGGATTGTAACCATGGCAGGCGGTCCACCAGGACGCGATGCCGTCGATCAACTCACGACCATCGGCGAGGCGGATGCGCGCCCCCCGCGTCTCGACCGCACCCAGGGGCATGGGGGCTCCCTTCATCTGGGTGTAGGGAAGCCAGATGTGCTCCATCCCGGAATCCAGCCATGCCGGTATCTTGGTCGTCATGTCCTTCCGTTAGCACGGCAAACCCCTTCGTCCAAGGACTCATACCAAGGGTATCAGGAGCCGACGCCGGGAATCGTCAGACGGGCAGCCACCCCGCCCAGCGAAGATTTCTCGAAAACGAGATCGCCGCCATAAAGGGCCGTGATCTCGACGGCAATGGAAAGGCCCAGCCCGCTTCCCGGCTCGGACTCATCAAGGCGTGTCCCGCGCCGGATCATGTGTTCGAGTTTGTCGGCCGGAATCCCGGGGCCGTCGTCCTCGACCGCAATCAAGACCTTCCCGTCCCGGCTGTGGGCCGACACCCGGACCCTGCCCGTCGCCCACTTGCAGGCATTATCCATGAGGTTGCCCAGAAGCTCTTCCAGGTCCTCGGGGTCCATGCGCACCGCGACCCCCGTTGCGCCCTCGTCGCCGATGTTCAGGTTGCGCTGCCGATAGAGGGTTTCCAATGTAAACTTCAGATCGCCGACCACCTTGCCCAGTTCGGCCCGCGCGCCCAACACGTTGCCTGCACCCGCGATACGCGCTTTGTGCAGATAGCGTTCCACGCTGGCGGATGCCGAGCCCACCTGGCGACGCAGGAGATCGCCTTTGGAGCCATCGATATCCGAAACTTCTCCTTTCAATACCGACAATGGATTTTTCAAGGCGTGCGCCAGGTTGCCGACTTGCCGGCGGGCCCTTTCCAACAAAGATTTATTGTAATCGAGCAAGGCATTAAGCTCTGAAACCAGGGGCAACACCTCGATTGGGAAGTCCCCCGGGAGCCGGTCTCGTTCACCCGATCGGACAGCCGAGAGCGACTCCTGCACCCGGCGCAAAGGCCGCAGTCCAAATACAACCTGCAAAACGCCGGTTCCCACCAAGAGCACGGCCAGTACGGCCAACACCACAAAGACGTCTCCGGTGAAATTGTGGACGTCGTTTTCGATGTCGGAGACCGGCCCGGCGACAATGAACAGATAGGCCTGCGCAGCCCGCGGCAGGTGAATGGTCCGAGCAACGAGCCGCAGCCGCTTCCCTGCCGGATCGTCATCCTCGAACACCCCTTGGCCCGCGAATCCGGCCCCGAGCCGGGCGGTGCCGATCGATGCCGAACCGAGAACGATCCGATCGTTTTCAAGGACCTGCCAGTACCACCCGGACAACGGCCGGTCTAAACGCGGGTCGGCGGGGCTCCAGTTAAGATGCAGATGGCCCGCCTTGTCGACTTCGGCCGCAGCCACCAGTTCCTCCAGATGGTCCGCCAATTCCTGGTCGAAGCGGCGTTCGATGTGGCTTTCGAACAGGAACACAATCAGGGCCCCCGCCACCAGCAAAGCCCCGGCGACCCACAGCGCCGAGGATAGGGCCAGCCGGAGAGCAAGCGAGATTCTACCCGTCATCTTCTGCCGTCAGCTGGTATCCACGCCCACGATGGGTGCAGATACGGTTGGCGCCGATCTTGTTGCGCAGGCGGTTGATCATCACCTCGATGATGTTGGAGTCGCGGTCCTCGTCCTGGGCATAAATATGTTCCGTCAGTTCCGTCTTCGAAAGGACGGCCTCGGCATGATGCATAAGGTAGGCCAGAAGCCGGTATTCCATAGCGGTCAGGGTTAAAGGGGTGTCGTCGACCCAGGCTTTCTGTCGCGTGGTGTCGATTCGCACCGGCCCGCAAGACAGTTCCGGACTAGCCTTGCCGGCGCCACGGCGCACCAGGGCCTCGATGCGCGCAAGGAGTTCCTCCATCTCGAACGGCTTGGCAAGGTAGTCGTCGGCTCCGATGCGCAGACCCGTCACCTTTTCGCGCCAGGTGTCGCGAGCAGAGAGGATCAGAACCGGCATGCCGTGGCCGTCCCGGCGCCAGCGTTCCAGCACGTTGAGGCCGCCCATGCCGGGAAGGCCGAGGTCGAGAACAACCGCATCGTACGGTTCTGTATCGCCAAGAAAATGTCCTTCCTCGCCATCGAAGGCAACATCGACCGCATAACCGGTCTTGCAGAGCGCCACCTGAACCTGCCGCGCCACATCCGGCTCGTCCTCGACGATCAGGATTCTCATCGACCGCGCTCCACCTCCAGAACCTTCAGGCTTCCCGCATCATATTCGACTTCGACGACAACACCATCCTCGCCGAGAACCTTGACCTCGTAGACCCACCCGGTCCCGTCCTCTTCTTCAAGTTCGAGCTTGAGGACCTGCCCCGGAAACTCCTTGCCGACCCGGTCCAACAGGACCTCCATCGGCGCGGCCTTTCCCAATTTCACCGCATCCCGGGCCTTTCGGGGATCGGAGTCTGCGACCGCATTCAAGGCGAGAACGAGGCAGAAAACGGCAATTGCCGGAAGTGCGAACAGACGCATCGGGGACCGTCCTTCCTAAGTGAAACGCCTTTCTACAATAGCGGTTCCAACCTGAACCGGAACTGAAAGCGTCCTCAATGCCTGTGGGCTGCGTCTCCCCAAGCCGCCAGTTGGACCGATAATACCCATCAGGCCGTCTCCACGCGCCATGACGGCGGCGGCGGGTTTCCCTGCCGCCGTCTTTTCCCTTTCCCAATAAGTGGCAGGGACCTGCGGTCACCATCCGGGAATGTCAGAAATTGGAAATCGTCGTGCCGGCCGGCTTGTGGGTATCACGGTATTCCAGATAACGCACGCCGTCGACCGTCACCAGAACGAAGGCAATAAGTGCCAACAGGACGACCGTTTTGACCGGTTCGTCCCCGCGCTGCATCGACGGCCGTCCGCTTCCGGAAAACACCTCTTGTTGTCCTTTGGGAAAGAAGGGGCGCCGGGTCTCGTCAACAAACTCATCGCCGACACGGCGGAAATCCTCACCGAATCTCATATATTCGACAACGAACGGGACGGCAAGCGCCACAAAGAACAGTCCCGACGCCACCATGCCCCACCCCGCCACCATCCCGTGGGACAAGGCGAAGCCGGAAAACACGGCGGCCCCGATGCCGGAAAGCACGTTGATTAAAAACATCCAACGCATGGGACAAGACCTTTCCCTGGGTTACGTTACCACTTTCTCCTGAAGTTAGGGTAACTCCGGCACGGGACCAATTCCACCCCGAAAAAACCTGCCGCTGACAGAGTCATTACGCCGATTATATAGGGTCCGGCGGCGCTCGTGTGGTGGATTCGAACTTCAGATTCGGAACACTAGAGGTGATCGTGAGAAATCGAAGCTCCCCCGTGGCGCCGAATTCTCGCGTTAATCCGCTCTATCATATTGCTGCAGATGGCGATTCACGGAGTAAGTCGCGTCACGAAACGACTCGGATTATTCCGATCGTGTTCCAGAACGAAAATGCCCCCCAGGACCTTGTTGGAGAGGGGGGGGGGAGAGGGATAACAGGTCCTGGGGCGCTACATTTTCGGGAAGGAGGGTGGCCTTCCTTCAATGTGACCCGATTATTCCACAACCAACGTCCCGCCTCAGTGACGACGATCACAGTTTGGCAAAAAAGGGGCTCTTCGACGCGATAAAGTGGATTTTTCGGAATACTTCCCGCCTCCACCATCCGCCATTTTCGGAGTCGGAGGTAGTGCGGTGCCGAATTCTCGCTGAAGCCGCGTCACGAAACGACTCGGATTATTCCAATCGTGTTCCAGAACGAAAACGCCCCCCAGGACCTTATCGGGGAGGGGGGGGGATGGGTGAAGGTCCTGGGGCGCTACATTCTCGGGAAGAAGAGTGGCCTTCCTTCAATGTGACCTGATTATTCCACAACCAGCGTCCCGCCTCAGTGACGACGATCACAGTTTGGCAAAAAAAGAAAAACTATCAGTGCTTCGCACAGATATGATTGGGAACGTTGGCAAGAATACGGCTGGTCATCTGCTCAAACGTCACCGCTCCCGGAACGGGTTCCACCTGGGCGCCGAAGCCGTAACCCATGGGGGTCAAGGGTTCGGAAACATAATTGGCCGAGCGGGCATCCAGCCAGATTACGGCCTCCCGGGTACTGCGGCGTTCGGCAACCCAGATCTCGGTTGCACTTTCACCTGCCCAGGTCTGACCGTTGAGCCAATTAACGGCACAGCCAAGGTCATCGAACTTATAGACCTTGCGCTTCGGCCCACCACGCACCTGCGCGACAAACCGAGCGTCGCTGATGACCATTTTGCACAATTCACACATGTCCCGGTCCCAGACGATATCGACCGGGCCGGTTGCCCCTTCCTCGGAACAGGCTGCGGCAAGCACAATGAACAGGACGGCGAAAAGACGGGACATTGTCTTCATGGGTCTTATTACTTAATGCTTGGCGGGAAAATGGCAACCTTCAGATTGCCAGACACCCGAATTATGGGTCAATGTCCGCCATCGCTCCCAGGCGGCGCGCCTGCTGGGCCTCACGCGGGGCCCCCTGCTCTATCGCCTAAAGAAATACGCCATCGCCGGCCACTCAGCCTTCGATCTCGCGCCCCCCACCCATGACGTAAAGAGCTTCATCGTAGGACCCCCTGCGGCACTGGTCCTCGAAACAAACCCAAAAGCCGCCGTGGATATCGACATGGAAGTCGACGATTTTCCGCTTCTCCCGACCTGCATGGTACGGTTCGAACTCCGTCTCGGGACAATGCTCCGAGCCCGGGGCCGTGCCGCCGTATCCGTCGACTGCCCCCATATGGCAGGCCAAGTCATCGACGGGAAGACCGATGGTCGCTTCCTGACGGAAGGCTCGTGCGGTCACCATCGAAAATCTCCTTTCCTCAAAATCCGCATCTGCCCGATTGGTGCGGGCCCTTCTTTTTCGAATGTCGGTCTCCGGCAACTCCGGAAATAAGGGACGACAGGCGCTTGCCAGTCCGCCAATTGACAGTATTCTGTGCGAAAGCTTAATAACCGGTTTAGTACCGGAGTGGTTTCTTTAGGACGGCTTATGAGCATTTGGGGCAAGGTAATCGGCGGAATGACGGGGTTCGCCATGGGCGGGCCCTTGGGGGCGCTGATGGGCGCCGTAGCCGGCCATGCGGTGGACCGCATGCGGGGCGGTGGCATCCAGTCTCACGGGCCGTGGAAAGAGCGTCCCGGAACAACCCACGCCATGAACGATCGCCAGGTGGCATTCACCGTCGCCATCATCGTGCTCAGCGCCAAGATGGCCAAGGCGGACGGACATGTGAGCCATGAGGAGATCGCCGCCTTCAAGCGCACGGTCCACATCCCGCCCGAAGAGGCGGAGAGCGTCGGCAAGCTGTTCGATGAAGCGCGCCGCGACGCCAAAGGCTTCGAGCCCTACGCGGCCCAGGTGGGGCAAATGTTCGCCCGCCAGCCCGCCGTTCTGGAGGAACTGCTGGGTGTGCTGTTCGCCATCGCGCTCGCCGACGGCGTCATGCATCCGGCGGAACTTGCCTTCCTAAGGCAAGTTTCGCAGATCTTCGGCTTCGACCCCCATGCCTTCGAGCGCATCCGGCAAAGTCACATGCCGCCAGAGGAAGCCGACCCCTATGAAGTGCTGGGGGTTGAGCGCGGGGCCTCGGATGCCGAGATCAAGTCCACCTGGAAGAAGCTGATTCGGGAACATCATCCGGACAAGCTGATGACGCAGGGCATGCCTCAGGAGTTCGTCGACCAGGCTAACAAGAAGATGGCCCATATAAATGCCGCCTACGACACGGTCGCCAAGGAGCGGGGGTTCAAATGATGCCCGCCGCGTCCGGTCGGCCATGACGCCCCGCGACCTTGTCGCGGCTTTCGTTGTCATACTGATCTGGGCGCTGAACTTCAGCATTGCCAAGATCGGCATGGCGCAGATTCCACCGCTGCTGATGATGACTCTCCGGTTCTCGTTGCTGGCGGTACTCATGGTCCCCTTCCTCAAGCCGCCGCGGGACAAGCCGTTCCGGCTGGTTTTGGGGGTGGGGATCGCGCTCGGCGGTTTCCATTTTGGGCTTCTGTTCACCGGACTTAGCGGTATCGACGCCGCCGCCGCGGCCATCGCCATCGAACTCGCCATTCCCTTCTCCGCCATCCTTGCCGCCGTCTTCTTCAAGGAGCGGCTGAATACCTGGCAGATCTTCGGCATGGCCATCGCGTTTGCCGGGATCTACCTGCTGTCGGGAGAGCCCCGGTCGACCTCCAGCATCCCGCACCTCCTGATGGTCATCGCCGCCGCCTACGCCTGGGCCCAGGCCAACGTGTTCATCAAACGCCTGGGCGGCATCAACCCCTTCACGCTCAACGCCTGGGTGGCCGTGCTTGCGGTGCCGCAGTTTCTCGCAGCCACACTGGTCTTCGAGACCGGGCACATGGAGGCCCTGGAGGCGGCGGACTGGCGTGGCTGGGGAGCGATCCTGTTCATGGTCTTCGGAGCATCCATTACCGCCTATGGTTTCTGGTATTATCTGATTGGGAAATACGACATCAACCGGGTGGTGCCCTTGACCCTGCTGGCCCCCGTCCTGGCCGTCATCTTTGCCTCGTTCATTCTGGGCGAGGAGCTGACGCCGCGCCTGCTCGCAGGCGGTCTGGTGACTCTCGCTGGCGTTTCCATGATCGAGTTCCTGAAATCGCGCCGCGCCGGAGCTTCCCTTCCATGACGCCCGTCCCGTCGCCCAATTTCGACGCCCGGCCCGGGGACGGTATCGTTGACATGCTGGTGCTGCATTATACCGGCATGGAGTCGGCACAAGCGGCCTTGGGCAGAATGTGCGACAGGCAAGCCAAGGTCAGCGCGCACTACATGATCGATGAGGACGGGACCGTCTTCTCGCTGGTCGAGGAGGACAAACGGGCCTGGCATGCGGGTGTCGCCTCGTGGCAAGGCAAGACGGACGTCAACGCACGGTCCGTCGGCATCGAACTGGTCAATCCCGGTCATGAGTTCGGCTATCGCCCCTTCCCGCCCCCCCAAATGACGGCGCTGGCCGATCTGGCCCGGGACATCCTGGGGCGTCACCCCATCCCGGCCCGCAACGTGGTCGGGCATTCGGACGTGGCGCCTTTCCGCAAACAGGACCCAGGCGAGTTGTTCGACTGGCGGGGCCTCGCCGTCCAGGGCATCGGGCTATGGCCCGAGGTTTGGGAGCCCATGAGCGCACCCGAAGACACCCCGAACTTTCTGCTGGAAACCTACGGCTACGAGACCCACGACCTCGGGGCGGCCTTGAGGGCCTTCCAGCGCCATTTCCATCCGCAGCGGATCGACGGGCTGGCCGACGCCGAAACCCTGGGCCGTTTGGCAGCCCTGTTGGCAGTCCTCCCATGAACCTGTCATAATACAAACGGTGCCAGACGGTTGGATGGTCGCCTTGCCGCATCCCCCGGGGTGCGGTGGGGAGGAAAGTCCGGGCTCCACGGAAACACGGTGCCGGGTAACGCCCGGCGGGGGCGACCCCAGGGAAAGTGCCACAGAAAGCAAACCGCCGGCCTCAGGGCCGGTAAGGGTGAAAGGGTGCGGTAAGAGCGCACCGCCCCCTCGGCGACGAGGGGGGCAAGGTAAACCCCACCGGGAGCAAGACCGAATAGGGACGGCATATGGGTCTCGGCCCATGGGCGGGTTTTCGCGCCGTCGTCCGGGTGTGTCGCACGAGGCGTCCGGCAACGGACGTCCCAGATGAATGGCCATCCCCCGTCCGTCTCTTTGGAGATGCCACGGGGACAGAACCCGGCTTACAGACCGTCTGGCACCGCTTTATCCTTGATTCTGCCTTGAAAACGCCATGCTCCGACCGCAGTGGCGCCCGGATTCTCATGCTTCATGGGCACAAGGTAAACGATTTATTAACCCAACCACGGCCACAGTGTCCCATTGACGCCCATGGGGTCCCATGATATCCCATAAAAGCCCAACGTGCGTCCACGGGGGCCGGTGTGTGTGTTCCGGTGGAGTATCGGAACGTGGTGGATGAACGGGTAGTACGGGGACCGCGATGCCGCTGTTGGTCGGTCGACACATCAACAAGATTGATAAGAAGGGACGGGTGTCCGTTCCCAAGCCGTTTCGCGACGCCTTTCTGGCAGGAAACGGCGAGGGCGGGTTCTCGGGCCTCTATGCCTATCCCCTATTCAAGGTCCCGGCCATCGAGGCCTGCGACGAAGCCTTCATGAGGCGCCTCTCCGAGAGCCTTGAGGATCTCGACATGTTCTCCGACGAACAAGACGACCTGGCCGCCGTCATCCTAGAGAACGCCCATGCTCTCCCCTTCGACCCCGAAGGCCGCATTGCCCTTCCCCCCAAGCTTACCGAACACGCCGGGCTCGCCGGCCAGGCACTGTTCGTCGGGCGTGGCGCCCGCTTCCAGATCTGGCAGCCTAGCGCCTACGAAGCCCGTTCCACCCAGGCTTTCGAGCGGGCACGCGCACGCGGCGCCACACTGAAACTACGCCGGCCCCCGCCTGCCGACGACGGGCCCGAGCCGTAATGACAGCCCCCTCCCCCCACACTCCCGTCATGCTTACCGAAGCACTGCACGCCCTCGCCCCCAGGGACGAGGGCGTCTACGTC
Source organism: Rhodospirillales bacterium (assembly GCA_003354135.1). Classification (GTDB taxonomy): domain Bacteria; phylum Pseudomonadota; class Alphaproteobacteria; order Rhodospirillales; family GLO-3; genus GLO-3. Next base: position 46,150 of record PIVK01000017.1, on the reverse strand, counting down.
GATGGGACCTTCGGTGCCGGCGGTTACGCGCACGGCATCCTTGGCACCGCCGCCTGCACCGTCTGGGGCATCGACCGCGACCCGGATGCGGTGGACCGCGGACAACAGATGGCGACGGACCATCCCGGCCGCCTGCAGGTCATCGAGGGCCGCTATGGCAACATGGTGGATCTTCTGGCCGACAAGGGAGTCCGCCAGGTGGACGGTATCGCGCTCGACCTGGGCGTCTCGTCCATGCAATTGGACGAGGCGGACCGCGGTTTTTCGTTCCGCTTCGACGGGCCGCTCGACATGCGCATGGAGGCCCAGGGCCCAAGCGCCGCCGATGTGGTCAACCATACCCCTGAAAAGGAGCTCGCAAGCATCATCTACACCTTCGGCGAGGAACGTGCGTCACGCCGCATCGCCCACGCCCTCGTCGAAGCCCGTGAACACACCCCCATCACCCGCACCCTGCAGTTGGCCGCCATTGTGCGGGCCTGCGTGCGCAAGTCGAAGGATGGCATCGACCCTGCGACCCGGACCTTCCAAGCCCTGCGCATTTTCGTCAATGACGAACTGGGCGAGCTCGACCGCGGACTGGTCGCAGTCGAGGCCCTTCTGTCTCCCGGCGGGCGCCTGGCCGTGGTTTCCTTCCACTCGCTGGAAGACCGCCGGGTCAAGACCTTTCTCAAGACGCGTAGCGGCAACACCCCTCGCCCCTCACGCCATCTGCCCGATATCGAGGACGGACCGCCCCCCACCTTCCGGCTTCTCAAGACGGGGACCATCAAGCCTTCTGAGGCCGAGTGCGCCGCCAACCCCCGCGCACGCTCGGCACGCCTAAGAGCCGCAGAACGCACCTCCGTCGCCCCCTGGCCCATTAAAGGGAGGGCCGCTGCATGAGAAGCCAAGCCCTCGTTTTCACCATCCTGACCGTCGCCGTGCTTAGCATGACCCTGTTCTCGGTCAGCTACCGGGTCCAGGACCTGGAGGCGGAATTGAAGTCGCTGGACCGTACCATCGAAAGCGACCGCGAAACCATCCGCGTCCTAAAGGCCGAATGGAGTCACCTCAACGACCCCCGTAGGCTTCGGTCTCTGGCCCGTCGGCATCTTAGTCTGACACCGGTGGAGACCCGTCAGATGGGATCTTTCGACGCCCTGCCGGAGCGCCCCGTCTCCAACGACCCAGAACTCCGGAATGTTGAGGCTGCGGCGGAGCCGCCCGCTTTCACCTCCGTGTCCCCCGCCCGGCTGGCCGATGGGGGCGCGGTCCGATGAGCGAGACCCGTATGCTCCGCATCGATATTACCCATTCGGGACACACGGGCAACGTCCGCCACATGGAAGGCGCTCGCAAGCAGGCGCTGGAAACGGGCCGGGTCCGGCTCATGGTGACCGGTGTCCTCTTCGTCCTGGCTTTCCTCATGATCGGGGCCCGCCTGGTCGACCTCACACTATTGGACGGCGTCAAAGCAACCGCCCTTACCCGGACATCCCCATCGGCGACAGAGGGACCACGCGCCGACCTGCTGGATCGGAACGGGATCATTCTCGCCACCAGCCTTCCCATCGCCGATCTTTTTGCCGACCCCGCCGAGTTCGCCGCCGCCCGCGAGGACGCCGAGCAATCGGCCCTACGATTGTCCGAAATCCTGCCCGGACTGGACCGAAAACGCATCGCCAAACGGCTTGAGAGCCAAAACCGTTTCACCTGGATCCGCCGCGGCCTCCCCCCCAACGAACAACAGAAGGTCAACGATCTCGGCATTGCGGGTCTGCACTTCAAGACGGCCACGCGGCGCGTTTATCCCCACGGCCCCACCGCTGCCCACATGTTGGGCCTGACCGACATCGACGGCCGCGGCATCGCCGGTGCGGAGCAGAGCTTCGAAACCCGCCTTGCCAACGGAGAACCCGTAAGGCTTTCACTCGATATCCGGCTCCAGTCCATGCTGCGCGAGCAGATGATGGAGGCGGTTGCCAAGTTCCAGGCCCAGAGTGCGGCAGGCATCGTTCTGGATGCCGTCGGAGGCGGCATTCTGGCCATGGTCTCGCTCCCCGACTTCGACCCCAACGACCCCTCAAGCATGACCGACGAACGTGGGTTCAACCGTGCCGCCAAAGGCGTCTACGAAATGGGCTCTACCTTCAAGCTGTTCAACACGGCCATTGCCCTCGATACGGGAACGGTGAAGATCGGAGATTCTTATGATGCCCGCGAACCCATCCGCTACTCGGGGCACGTGATTTCCGACTTCCATCCGGAAAGCCGGCATCTCAGCATCGCCGAAATTCTCATCCATTCCTCCAACATCGCCTCGGCCAAAATGGCCGCCGATATCGGCGGCCAGGCCCAAAAGGCTTACCTGAACAACTTGGGCCTGCTGAAGCCCGCCGCCGTCAATCTGCCGGAAGTCGGCAGCCCGCTCTGGCCCCGGCCGTGGCGGGAGATCAATACCATGACCATCTCCTACGGTTACGGCATTGCCGTCAGCCCGCTGCAGATGGCGGCCGGTGTCGCCGCTGTGGTCAATGGCGGTATCCTTCCGCCTCTCACTCTGGACCTGGACGGCACGAACCGTGATGCCGTGGTCCGAAGGGTGTTCTCGCCCAAGACATCGAAGATTATGCGCCACCTCATGCGCCGTGTGGTCGAGGAGGGCACCGGGCGGAAAGCCGCAGCGCCGGGCTACCGCGTCGGCGGCAAGACGGGAACCGCTGAAAAAATGGTCGCGGGCAGGTACAGGAAGGGTCGCCTAGTCTCGTCCTTTGTCGCCGCATTCCCCATAGACGCCCCGCGCTATGTCCTGCTGGTAATGCTCGACGAACCCAAGGGCAACAAGGACACCCACTTTTACGCCACCGCCGGCTGGACAGCGGCCCCCGTCGTGGGACGCATGGTGAAACGCATGGCGCCGCTGCTCGGTATCGAGCCCAACTTTGACAGCGAGGACGGTCAGGCCCCCGGCGCGGCGCGTGCCGTCCTGGCGTCCTTCGACGACAGCGCCCCTCTCGAACGGGAGACTGGGCGTGAGGCTAACTGACCTTTTGGAAGGAGACGGCATCGAAGTGACCAACCCGGCACAAAACAAAAATCCGGAGATCACCGGACTAACCTGCGACTCCAGGCAAGTCGAACCGGGCATGCTGTTCGCAGCCTTGCCGGGAGCGCGATCGGACGGACATGCCTTTATTCCGTCTGCGATCGCGCAGGGCGCGGCGGCCGTTCTCGCCCCGCCCGGCGCCGTGGCCGATTTCGACATCCCCATCATCACCGACAACAACCCGCGCCGCCGTTACGCCCTGATGGCGGCACGCTTCTACGCCGGCCAGCCGGAAACGGTGGCTGCGGTCACCGGGACCAACGGCAAAACCTCGACCGTCGGGTTTCTGCGCCAGATCTGGACCCATACCGGCCACATGGCGGCCAGTCTCGGGACGCTCGGTGTTTCGGCCCCCAACCTTGAAAAGCCGGGCAAGCTGACCACCCCGGATCCGGTCGACCTGCATCAAACGCTTGAGGACCTGTATCGACGCGGCGTCACTCATCTCGCCATGGAAGCCTCCAGCCACGGGCTCGAACAATTCCGCCTCGACGGCGTGCAGGTGGCCGCTGGGGCCTTCACCAATCTAAGCCGCGACCATCTGGACTATCACGGAACCATGGAAGCCTATCTCGCCTCCAAGCTCCGTTTGTTCACCGAGATCATGGCGCCGGGCGGCGCGGCCGTGGTCAACGCCGACAGCCCCGAGTGCCAAGCCGTCCACGAGGCCGCAGCGCACCGGGGCCTCTCGACCTTCACCTTCGGCATGAAGGGAGGGACCGTTTGCCTCAAGGCTTTGGAACCGTCCGCTGCGGGTCAGCGCCTGACCCTGACCATTGCTGGTCGGACGGACGAGATCGAACTGCCCTTGTTGGGCCGTTTTCAAGCCGACAACGCGTTGACCGCGCTCACCCTGGCCATCGCACTTGGCGAGGCGCCCTGGACCGCCGCCCGCGCATTGGAAGGCCTGACCGGCGTACCCGGCCGTTTGGAATGGGCGGCCCGCCATGCAACCGGCGCACCGCTGGTGGTCGACTACGCCCACACCCCCGATGCCCTAGCTGCCGCGTTGGGCGCCTTGCGTCCCCATGCCGAGGGACGGCTGGTGGTCGTCTTCGGATGCGGCGGCGACCGCGATCCCGGCAAACGCTCCGAAATGGGACGCATCGCCGCCGAGTTGGCCGACGCCGCCATCGTCACCGACGACAATCCGCGTAGCGAGGATCCCGCCGCCATCCGCCGGACCATCCTTGATGCCTGCCCCGGCGGGCGCGAGATCGGCGACCGCCGCGAGGCCATCCACACCGCTGCCGCTGACCTCGACTCCGGGGATGTTTTGCTGATTGCCGGAAAAGGCCACGAGAGCGGCCAAATCGCGGGCGACGAGATCCTGCCTTTCGATGACCGGGAAGTAGCTGCGGAGGCGGTACGATGAGCGCCCTCTGGACGGCGGCCGAAGCGGGCCAAGCCACCGGCGGCGAAACGAATGCACCTTGGCAAGCCACCGGCGTATCCATCGACAGCCGCACCTGTCAGCCGGGCGATCTGTTCGTCGCCCTCAAGGGGCCGCATTTCGACGGCCATGCTTTTGTCGTCGACGCCCTGGCGAAGGGCGCGGCCGCTGCAATGGTTTCCCACGCGACCGAGAACCTGCCCGCAGACGCGCCGCTGCTGCGGGTGGAGAACACCGCTCGGGCGCTGGAAGGCCTGGGCCGTGCCGCCCGCGAGCGGACGAATGCCCGTATCGTCGCCGTCACCGGCAGCGTGGGTAAGACCGGCGTCAAGGAGGCGCTGAGGCTGGTCCTCGGCGCCCAAGGAGCGTGCCATGGCAGCGAAGGCAACCTCAACAACCACTGGGGCCTGCCGCTGTCCCTGGCCCGGATGCCCCGCGACACCGTCTTCGGCGTCTTCGAAATGGGGATGAACCGCCCGGGTGAGATCGCGCCTCTGAGCCGCTTGGCCCGCCCCCACGTGGCGGTGATCACGACCGTGGCGGCGGTGCATTCCGAATTCTTCGACTCGGAGGAGGAAATCGCCGACGCCAAGGCCGAGATCTTCGCCGGCATGGACGAAGGCGGCACCGCTATCCTCAACCGTGACAACCGTCATTTCGACCGCCTGACCGGGGCAGCGCAGGCCAAGAGGCTCGATGTCATCGGCTTCGGCGGCGACTGGCAGGCCGAGGCCCAGTGGGAGGAATACGAGCTTCATGCCGAAGCAACCCATGTCCATGCGCAAATCGGCGGCGAATTCACCGCTTACCGCCTCGCCGTTCCCGGCCACCACTGGCTAATCAACAGCCTGGCCGTCCTCGCCACGGCGCAGACGCTGGGCACCGACCCTATGGCGGCGGCCCGGGTCCTGGCCACGTTCCAGGCACCGGCGGGCCGCGGCGCTCGACATGCGGTGGCGTTGGGCGGCGGCGCCTTCACCATGATCGATGAAAGCTACAATGCCAGTCCCACCTCCATGCGCGCAGCCTTCGAAACCCTGGGCCGAGCCGACCCTGGTAGCAGCGGACGTCGCATCGCGGTCCTGGGCGACATGCTGGAACTGGGCGAAGATTCGCATGCGCGCCATACCGCACTGGCGGAGCCGCTGAAGCAGGAAGGCATCGACCTCGTTTTCACGGCAGGCCCGCGCATGGCCCACCTGTGGGAGGCTCTGCCCAAACCCATGCACGGCGGTCATGCCATCGATTCCAACACCCTGACCCCCTTGGTCACGGCAGCCGTCCGCCAGGGCGACGTGATCATGGTCAAGGGATCCGCCGGCTCGCAGATGGGGCAGGTGGTTAGGGCGCTGCTGCGCATGAACGGCGACAGCGGCAAACGCGTCGCCAACGGGAACTAGGGGAAACCAAGAAATGCTGTTCCATATCCTCTATCCCATGGCCGAGCAGTTCGCGGCTCTCAACGTCTTCCGCTACATCACCTTCCGCACTGGCGGCGCGGTGATCACTGCCCTCGTCATCAGCTTCCTGGTCGGCCCGTTCCTGATCAAGGAGTTGAAGGCCCGCCAAAACAAGGGGCAACCCATCCGCGAGGACGGGCCAGAGAGCCACCTCCTGACCAAGGCGGGCACGCCGACCATGGGCGGGCTTTTGATCCTGATTTCGTTGGGCGTGGCCACCCTGCTCTGGGCGGATCTGACCAATGCCTATATCTGGGCGGCCCTGGGCGTCACCGTGGCCTTCGGAATTATTGGTTTTCTCGATGACTACATGAAGGTCTCCCAGCACAGTTCGCGGGGGATGCCGGCAAAACTGAAGCTCCTGATGCAGATCGTCATCGCCGGCATCGCCACCTTCTGGATCGTCGACCACCTGCCGCCGGACCTCACGACGACTCTCGCCGTGCCATTCTTCAAGAACATGTTGCTGGACCTGGGTTGGGCATTCGTTGGATTCGCCATTTTAGTGATGGTCGGATCGTCGAACGCGGTCAATCTCACCGACGGACTGGACGGCTTGGCTATCGGCCCGGTGATGATCGCCGCCGGTGTCTTCGCCCTTATCGCCTATCTCGTCGGCCACTACGGATTCGCCAACTACCTGCAGATCCACCATGTGCCGGGATCGGGCGAACTCGCCATCTTTTGCGGTGCGCTGGTGGGCGGCGGACTGGGTTTCCTGTGGTTCAACGCCCCACCGGCCAAGGTCTTCATGGGGGATACAGGCTCGCTCAGCCTGGGGGGGGCTCTGGGCACGGTCAGCGTGGTCACCAAACACGAGTTGGTCCTCGCCATCGTCGGGGGCCTATTCGTGCTGGAGACAGTGTCGGTGATCGTCCAGGTCCTGTCATTCAAGCTGACCGGCAAGCGCATCTTCCGCATGGCGCCGCTCCACCATCACTTCGAAAAGAAGGGCTGGGCGGAACCCACCATCGTGATCCGCTTCTGGATCATCGCTTCCATCCTGGCCCTGGCCGGGCTCTCGACATTGAAGCTGAGGTAGGGGGAGAACCGGCGATGATCCAAGTTCAGCACCTCACGGACAAGCCGGCCGCCGTTCTGGGATTGGGACGAGCGGGACTGGCCGCCTGCCGGGCCCTAATGGCCGGCGGCACCGAGGTGTGGGCCTGGGACGACAACGAAACCCCGCGAACCGCCGCCGCCGCCGAGAGTATCCCTCTGGTCGACCTGCACAGATGCGACTGGACGAAGCCCGGCGCCCTGGTCTTGAGCCCCGGCATCCCACACACCCATCCACGCCCCCACCCCGTGGCACGCATGGCCCGCGAGGCCGGCTGCCCGCTGACCGGCGACGTGGAGCTTCTCTATCGCACCCAGATCGGCGCCACCTATGTCGGCATCACCGGCACCAACGGCAAGTCGACGACGACGGCACTGGTCGGCCACATCCTGGAATCCACCGGCCGGCGATCACAGGTCGGCGCCAACCTGGGCACCCCGGCCCTGGAGCTGGCGCCCCTGGGCGAAGGCGATGTCTACGTTTTGGAGCTGTCGTCCTATCAGTTGGAACTTACCGAGCGCACCATCTTCGACGTCGCCGTGCTGCTCAACATCAGTCCCGACCACCTGGAGCGTCACGGCGGCATGAGCGGATACATGGCGGCCAAGCTGAACGTGTTCGCCCACCATGATGAAGACTGCACTGCCGTCATCGGCATCGACGATGAGCGCTGCCGCGCACTTTACGAAGACCTCAAGGCCGAAGGCGGTCTCACCCTGATTCCCATCTCGGGCATGCAGGCCGTCGCCAGAGGGGTCTATGCTTTGAACGGTATCCTCCATGATGGCGCCGGACCAGTCCTAGACCTAGGAACGGTTGCCACCCTTCCCGGCGCCCACAACTGGCAGAACGCCGCCGCGGCTTTCGCCGTCGCCAGTGCCTTGGGATTGGACCGCGAAGAGATCGCTGCCGGTCTTGCCACCTACCCGGGTTTGCCCCACCGGCAAGAGATGGTGGCCGAGATAGAAGGTATCCGCTTTGTCAACGACAGCAAGGCGACCAACGCCGACGCGGCGGCACGGGCATTGTCTTCCTACGACACCATATTCTGGATCGCAGGTGGGCAGGCCAAGGAAACGGGGTTGCAGGGTATCGAACCGTGGTTAAGCCGGGTTTGCCACGCCTATCTCATCGGCGAAGCGGCGGCGGCCTTCACCGAAACCCTGGACGGCACCGTACCGACAACCGTCTGCTCCACCCTGGATACGGCCGTTAAAGCCGCCTTCGAAGCGGCACGCGGCGTGGAAAGCGCGGTGGTTCTCCTGTCACCCGCCTGTGCCTCATTCGACCAGTATCCGGGTTTCGAAGCCCGCGGCGATTCCTTCCGCAAGCTGGTGGAGGAACTGCGATGAACGGAATCGCTCGTTCCGACAACAGCCTTCTGGCCCGCTGGTGGTGGACCATCGACCGCGTCAACCTGGTGGCGCTTGTGACCATGATCTGCGTCGGCGCACTTCTGACACTGGCCGCCTCGCCACCCGTGGCCGAACAGATCGGACTCGGCACCTACCACTTCGCCTCCCGCCAGTTCGTCTTCCTGAGCGCTGCGTTCTGCATCATGATGGCGGTCAGCCTTCTCGACCTCCGCAGCATCCGGCGCCTCGCAGCTACGGCATTTTGTGGCGCCGTGGTCCTGACGGTAGCGACGCTCGTCATCGGCACGGAGATCAAGGGGGCTACCCGCTGGCTCTACCTGGGCGGCCTGTCGCTCCAACCCTCCGAGTTCCTAAAGCCCGCCTTCGCCGTACTCGCCGCCTGGATGTTCGCGGAAGGGCGGCTCGACGGCCACTTCCCCGGCAACCTGATCGCCACCGGCATGTTCGTGCTCTGCATGAGCCTGTTGCTACTTCAGCCGGACGTCGGCATGTCGGCCGTCGTCTTCGGCACCTGGGCGGTCCAGTTCTTTCTCGCCGGACTGGGGCTCTACTTGGTGGCGGGGATCGTGTTGTTGGCTGCGGGCGGCCTGGGCGCAGCTTATGCGACCTTCGATCACGTGCGGGTTCGTTTCGACCGTTTCCTCGATCCCAACGCGGCGGAAGGCTACCAAGTGGGCCGTGCGCTGGAGGCCTTCCGCAACGGCGGCCTGCTCGGGACAGGCCCCGGCGAGGGGCAGATTAAGACCCACCTGCCCGACGCCCATGCCGATTTCGTTTTCGCCGTCGCCGGAGAGGAATTCGGGCTCATCGCCTGTCTGGTGATAGTGGGGTTGTTCGCGGTTGTCATCCTTCGAGGCTTTATCCGCGCATTCAAGGACGACGATCTGTTCGTATTGCTGGCAACCGCCGGCCTGCTGACCCAGTTCGGGTTGCAGGCAATCATCAATATGGCTTCCAACCTCCACCTCATCCCGCCTAAGGGCATGACACTTCCCTTCATGTCCTACGGTGGATCGTCCACCCTGGCGTTGGCGTTGGCCATGGGAATGATGCTGGCCTTGACGCGCGCCCGCCCAGGCCGGGGAGGCGCCCTATGACCGCAGCCCTGCCCCTGATCGTGCTGGCGACCGGAGGTACCGGCGGTCATGTCTTTCCGGCGGAAGCGCTGGCGGCCGAACTTTCGGACCGCGGATACCGGCTGGCGCTGGTCACCGACCGCCGCGGCGGCGCCTACCGTGGAACGCTCGGTAACCTTGCGACCCATCGCATCCGTGCCGGCGGCATAGCCGGCAAGAGCCTGTTGAACCGGCTGAAAAGCATTCTAGAGCTGGGTATCGGCACCCTGCAGGCCCGTGCCCTGCTCAGGCGTCTTAAGCCCGCTGTTGTGGTAGGGTTCGGCGGTTACGCCTCGTTGCCAACCATGATAGCGGCCAGTTTCCTCAAGCTCCCCACCGTCATCCACGAACAGAACGCCATCCTGGGCCGGGCCAACCGCCTGCTGGCCTCGCGAGCAAAACGCATCGCCACCTCGTTCGACACGGTGGACGGCATCCCTGCCGAGGCCCGGGGCGCTGTGACACACACCGGGATGCCCGTGCGCCCAACTGTCACCGCCGTCCGTGACAGACCCTATCCAGCTTTAGACCCGCAAACACGGTTTGAGATTCTGATCCTTGGCGGAAGCCAGGGTGCCCAGGCTCTGAGTGACGTCGTTCCCGAGGCCGTGCGCCGGCTGCCCGAAAACCTGAGGGACCGGCTGCACATCGTCCAGCAATGTCGTCCCGAGGACATGCACCGAGTTCGGAAAGCCTATGCCGGAATAACGAAAAATGTAGAGTTGGCAGCCTTTTTCGACGATGTCCCCGAGCGCTTGGCGCGGGCACACATCCTGATCGGCCGGGCCGGGGCGTCCACTGTCGCCGAAGTGACGGCGGTTGGACGCCCCTCCATTCTGGTTCCCTACCCGCACGCCATCGACGACCACCAGTCGGCCAACGCGCATGCCATCGACGCGACAGGCGCCAGCTGGCTGATGCCCCAGGACTCATTCACGCCCGAGACCCTCGCTGGACGCCTGGAGTCCCTGATTGCCATGCCTCGGACGTTGGAGAAGGCCGCAGCCTTCGCACGCAGCGCCGGTCGCCCCGATGCTGCGAAGCAACTGGCCGAGACGGTGGTCGGCATACTGCCTGCGGGTGGCAACGGCAAAGAAAGGGGTGCTGCGGCATGAGAGCACTTCCGCTCAGCATCGGCACCATCCATTTCGTCGGCATCGGCGGCATCGGTATGAGCGGCATCGCCGAGGTCCTTCACAATCTCGGCTATTCAGTGCAAGGCAGCGACATCTCAGAAAACAACAACGTCAAGCGACTCCGGGGCTTAGGGATAGATGTCTCCATCGGCCATAAGGCCGAAAACCTGGGTGAATCGCAGGTGATCGTGATCTCGTCTGCGGTTTCGTCCGACAACGCAGAGGTCGAGGAAGCCCGTAAGCGCATGATTCCGGTGACGCGCCGGGCTGAAATGTTGGGCGAACTGATGCGTCTCAAGTGGTCGGTGGCGGTCGGCGGAACTCACGGCAAGACGACCACCACGTCGATGATCGCCACCATGTTCGATACCGCCGGACTCGATCCCACGGTGGTCAACGGCGGCATCATCAATGCCTGGGGCTCCAACGCCAAGCTCGGTGGCGGTGAATGGATGGTGGCCGAGGCCGACGAGTCCGACGGCACCTTCCTTAAGCTGCCGGCCACCATTGCAGTGGTCACCAACATCGATCCCGACCATTTGGACCACTACGGCTCCTTCGATGCGCTCCGTGCCGCTTTCGACGCCTTCGTCGAGAACATTCCCTTCTACGGCTTCGCGGTGCTCTGCATCGACCATGTAGAGGTACAGGCCATGATTCCCAGGATCTCGGACCGCAAGCTGGTGACCTATGGCTTCAGTCCGCAGGCCGATGTCCGTGGCATCAACGACGAAGTCGCCGCGCGGGGGGTCAATTTCGACGTCGTCATCACCGACCGCAAGACCGGAGAGACCCGGGTCCTGGAGAACCTGACACTGCCCATGGTTGGCGCACACAATGTTCAGAATGCACTGGCCGCCATCGCCATCGCCACCGAGATAGGGATTGAGGATACGGTGATATGTAAGGCGTTGGCCGATTTCAAGGGTGTTAAACGCCGTTTCACCCGCACTGGCGAGGTAGACGGCATCACGGTCATCGACGACTACGGACACCATCCAGTGGAGATCTCCTCCGTGCTTGGAGCGGCCCGCACGGTGGTCCAGGGCAATGTCATCGCCGTCGTGCAGCCGCACCGCTACTCACGGCTTCACGACCTGTTCGAGGACTTCTGCACCTGCTTCAATGACGCGGACACCGTTATCGTGGCCGACGTCTACCCGGCTGGCGAAGACCCCATTGAGGGCATCGACAAGAGCTTCCTTGTCAAGGGTCTGCGCACCCACGGCCACCGGTCCGTCATCCCCCTCGACGAGCCGGAGAATCTGCCGGCCCTCATCGACGATATAGGCGCACCCGGGGATCTGGTGATCTGTCTTGGCGCCGGTTCGGTGACGCTGTGGGCCAACGCCCTGCCGGCCGAACTGGAGCGCCTGCGTCACGGCAAAGGAGTGGACGAATGATGGCGGCCGATCGCAACACGACCCATCTTCTTGACCGCCTGCCCGAGGTGCGCGGCCGTTATTCGGAAAACACACCGCTGGACAAGATCACCTGGTTCAGGGTTGGCGGTCCCGCCGAGGTCATGTTCCGTCCCGCCGACGCCGAAGACCTGGCCCGATTCTTCGAAAGCCGACCCGCCGACGTGCCGGTTACCGTGATCGGAGTGGGGTCCAACCTTCTGGTTCGCGACGGCGGCGTACCGGGTGTGGTGATCCGCCTGGGCCGCGGCTTCGCCGACATCACCACTGACGGAAGCCGGATCACGGCCGGTGCTGCGGCACCCGGCCTCAACGTGGCACTGACCGCCCGTGATGCCGGCATTGCCGGTTTCGAGTTCCTGTCCGGAATTCCGGGCACGATCGGCGGGGCGCTCCGGATGAATGCCGGAGCCTACGGGCACGAGATGAACGACGTCGTGGTCTCGGCCCAAGCCCTCGACCCCCAAGGCAGGCTCCACCGGCTTTCGCCGGGCGACTTGGGCTTTGCCTACCGCCACTCGGCCGTCGACGATGACTGGATATTTACCTCGGCCGAGATGGAGGGGATGGAGGGGAACGAAGGCAAGATCGCGAAGCGCATGGCCGAAATTCGCGGCGCCCGGGAAACGACTCAGCCCGTGCGCACGCCGACCGGCGGCTCCACCTTCGCCAACCCCCCCGGCGCCAAAGCCTGGGAACTGATCGACCAAGCCGGATGCCGGGGCCTTACGCGTGGCGGCGCCATGGTGTCCGAAAAGCACTGCAACTTCCTGGTCAACACCGGCGGCGCCACGGCAGCCGACCTGGAGGGTCTGGGCGAGGAGGTGCGCCGGCGGGTCAAGGAACAGAGCGGCGTGACGCTCGAATGGGAGATCCGCCGCATCGGTGTCTCCAGAGCACACCCACTGGAAGAGGTGACGTCATGAGCAAGAACGTAGCCGTATTGATGGGCGGCTGGTCGTCCGAACGCGAAGTGTCTTTGGTGTCAGGGGCCGCAGCGACCAAAGCGCTGAAGGAAGCCGGCTACTCCGTCACCAGTATCGATGTGCAGCGGGACATGGGGGCGCTCATGACACGCTTGTTCCCGCGTCCGGACGCCGTGTTCAATGCGCTCCACGGTCGCTTCGGCGAAGATGGCTGCGTCCAGGGTCTGCTCGATATTCTTAATATTCCCTATACCCATTCGAGCCTTCTCGCCTCGGCGCTGGCAATGGACAAGCCAATGGCCAAAAGGCTCTTTGCGGAGGCCGGCATTCGCGTCGCCAAACACGTGATCGTCACCCAGAACGAGATCGAAAACGGCGACGTCATAGAACGTCCGTACGTCATCAAGCCCCTGAACGAGGGCTCCAGCATCGGGGTCCATGTAGTACGCGAAGGAGACGATGCCCCGCATTTCCGGGACACCGGCTGGCCCTTCGGTCAACGGATCATGGTGGAGTCCTTCGTGCCCGGACGCGAATTCTCCGTTGCCGTGATGGAGAGGCAAGCGCTGGGAGTGACCGAAATCACGACCGATCGCAATTTCAACGATTACGAAGCCAAGTACGCAAAAGGCGGATCCGAACACACAGTTCCGGCCGATATTCCCCAAGACATGGCCGACGAATTCATGCGCCTAGCCGTTCTCGCCCATCAGACCCTGGGGTGCCGCGGCATCAGCCGGGCAGATTTCCGTTTCGACGGAGAACATCCAGTCATTCTCGAAGTCAACACCCAACCCGGCATAACCCCCGCATCTCTGGTGCCCCAGCAGGCTCTGTACGCCGGCATTTCTTTTCCCGAACTCGTGAGCTGGATGGTCGAACACGCGGAGTGCGATCCATGACGACACCCAACAGCCCCTCCAACCGCCTCGCCCGGGTGATCACCCGCGTTCTTGACCGCCGAGTCCGGATGGCACTAGGAACCTTGGCCGTCATGGCTGCCCTCGCCGGGGGCTGGTGGCTTTGGTATTCCGGAAACGCTGCCCGCATGGCCTCGACCGTCAAGTGGCATGCCATCGCCGCCAGCGGCGCCGTCGGACTCAAGGTTCAAAATATCCTGGTAGTGGGACGCGAACGAACATCACGCGAGGACTTGACGCGTGCCATCGGGCTCAGCCGAGGCGCGCCGATTCTCGCCTTCGCCCCCCCCGCCGCCAAAGCCCGCATCGAGAAACTGCCCTGGGTCCTGACCGCGTCGGTCGAGCGGGCGTTGCCCGACACCATTCTCGTACACGTCCAGGAACGCCACCCTTTGGCGCTATGGCAGAACAACGGACGCCTGCACCTTATCGATGCCGGGGGCGAGGTCATCACCACCAAGGGACTCGATCGTTTCGGCAACCTGCTGATGGTCGTGGGCCAGGACGCCGCCGGGCATGCGGCCGAACTCATCCTTGTCTTACAAAGCGAGCCGGAACTGATGACGCAGGTGAAAGTGGCCGTGCGTGTCGGCAACCGGCGCTGGAACGTGCGGTTCGACAACGGCGTCGACGTACGTCTGCCTGAGGAAGACCCGGCCGACGCTTGGAGCCGGCTGGCCGAATATGAGCGGACTCATCAGGTCCTGGCGCGCGATGTGGATGTGCTGGACCTGAGACTCCCGGATCGCCTGATCGTGCGCCGCCCCAACCGAACCACCAAAGCGGCCGCCAAGGGCCGCAAAACCTGAACACCAACAAGGATCGAATTGACAACAATGGCTCAGAAAACCACCCGCACCGACCTGATCACGGCCCTCGACGTCGGCACGACCAAGGTCTGCTGCCTGATCGCGCGCGCGGATGACTCCGGGCCAAAGATCATCGGCATCGGCCATCACGCCTCACAGGGGCTGCGCGCCGGTTCCGTCATCGACATGGACGGAGCGGAAGCTTCCATCCGTTCGACCGTCGCTTCGGCCGAACAGATGGCAGGCGAGACCGTGGAGAACGTGATCGTCAACATCTCCTGCGGGCGTCCTCATTCCAAGCTCATTGCCTACGAAGTCTCGGTGGCAGGACATGAAATCTCGGACCAGGATTTACGCGGAATTATCGATCCCGCCGCGCATTTGCGCGGCGACGCGCGGGATCATGAACTGCTGCACGCCATCCCCGTGGGCTACACCATTGATGGCGCTCGGGGGGTCAAGGACCCACGGGGCATGTTCGGGGACAAACTGGGCGTCAACATGCATCTGGTCAGCACGGCCGCGGGCCCGGTGCGCAATCTCGAAACCTGCATCGACCGTTGCCTCCTCCGGGTCGAGGCAAAAGTAGCGGCACCCTATGCCGCAGCCCTTGCAGCCCTGGCCAACGACGAGAAGGAACTGGGCGTCACCTGTATCGACATGGGGGGGGGGGTAACCTCCATGGCCGTCTTCTTCGATGGTGAACTGGTCCACACTGATTCCGTTCCGGTGGGCGGCATGCACGTCACCAACGATATCGCCCGAGGGCTGGGCACGCCTATCAGCCACGCCGAACGGATGAAGACCCTGTACGGCAGTGCCCTACCTTCTTCAACCGACGACCGCGAGGTCATTTGCGTCCCGCTGGTCGGCAAGGATGAAGAAGGTGACGCCAACCAAATTTCACGGTCTGTCCTGGTGGCCATCGTTCGTCCACGGATCGAGGAAACCTTCGAGTTGGTGCGCGCGCGGCTCGAAGAGGCCGGTTTCCATTCGGAAGCCGGGCGTCGCATCGTGCTGACCGGCGGCGCCAGTCAACTGCCCGGTACAGCGGAGGTGGCGACGGCCATCCTGGACAAGCAGGTCCGCTTGGGACGACCTCGTCCGGTGGACGGCCTGGCGGAGGCCGTCGGCGGTCCCGCCTTTGCGGCCAGTGTTGGGCTGCTCGACCACGCAATCGCAATTCGTACGGAGGCCCAGAACGGCGCCTACCAACCTGCCGAAGAACGGCCACCCGGACGCCTAGGCCGGATCGGCCAATGGCTGAGAGAACATTTGTAGGAACCCTGAGAATCGGGCTGCCGTCTGTAAGACGGAACCCCGAGAAACGAAAGAGCCGGAGGACCACATGAGCATTAACCTTACAGTACCCACCAATGAGACTCCCGACCTCAAACCGCATATTACCGTCATCGGTGTCGGAGGCGCCGGAGGCAACGCGGTCAACAACATGATCGAGTCCGAGCTGCTCGGGGTCGACTTCGTCGTCGCGAACACCGACGCCCAAGCGTTGACCCAATCCAGCGCCGACCGCCGTATTCAGCTCGGCGCGGAGCTGACCAAGGGACTCGGTGCTGGCGCCCGAGCCGAGGTCGGTCAGGCGGCAGCCGAAGAGGCGATGGACGACATCCTCGCTCAGATCGGCGGTGCCAACATGACCTTTATCGCAGCCGGCATGGGCGGCGGCACCGGCACCGGTGCAGCGCCGGTGATCGCACGGGCGGCCAAGGAAAAGGGTATCCTCACCGTGGGCGTCGTCACCAAACCCTTCCAGTTCGAAGGCGCGCACCGCATGCAAATTGCGGACGCCGGGATCAAGGAACTGGAAAAATACGTCGATACCCTAATCATCATCCCCAACCAGAACCTGTTCCGGATCGCCAACGAGAAAACAACGTTCGCCGACGCTTTCAAGATGGCCGACGACGTACTCCATTCAGGCGTTCGGGGCGTGACCGATCTGATGGTGATGCCGGGGCTCATCAACCTCGACTTCGCCGACGTCAAGTCAGTGATGAGTGAGATGGGCAAGGCTATGATGGGTACCGGTGAGGCCGACGGAGAGCGCCGGGCGCTCGATGCTGCCGAAGCGGCCATCTCCAACCCGCTCCTTGACGATACCTCTATGAAGGGCGCCAACGGTGTCCTGATCAACATCACCGGCGGTCCTGACATGACTCTGTTCGAGGTCGACGAGGCCGCAAACCGTATCCGGGCTGAGGTCGACCAGGACGCCTATATCATCTTCGGCTCGACCTTCAACGAGGAATTGTCGGGAAAAGTGCGGGTCTCGGTCGTTGCCACCGGCATCGACGCCGCGACTGTAGCCATGCCGGCTCCGGCGTTGCTTGCCGAGAACCCTGCATCCACTCGCAACCCCCTGGCCCAGGCCCCGGCCGCCCCGGAACCCGAGGCCGAGACGGAACCAGCGGCGGAGCCCGACCAGCAACCTGAGTCGATCCAGTTGCTCGACAGACCGGCTGCCGCCACCGCAGCCGAGTTGCGGACCCCCGACACCAAGACACCCGAGAAGGCGGACAATGCCGACACCTCGCCGTCGCCAGAACCGGCCATGGGTGCGCTCTCAGCCTTCATACCGCCCAAGCCGATGGAAACGACCGACACCCCCATCGAGAAGCCAGCCGACCCGTTTGCCGAAGCTGACATGATAAACGTCGCCAAAGCCCCGGGGAAATCGGCGAAAAAGAAGGGACTGAGCTTGTTCGAGCGGGTTACTGGCGGCAACGGGCAGCCGGGAGCCGTCACGCAGGAAGGGGCCGAATCTCCGGCATCCGAGCCCACTGCGGCCGCAACCGCACCGTCACTGGGAGGTTTCGACACGGACGACCGGCCCGCTCCGCCGCGTGCCGAGGAGGATCTTCTTGATATTCCTTCGTTTCTCCGCCGCCAAGCCAACTGATGATGGGGCGTCGAACGTAACAATCGGTAACAAATATTGATTTGAGTGCTTCAAGGGGATTTTGATAGATATTCCCCTGAAGCACTGCGGGGTAAATACGTGGAAACGAAAGTGGAGGAGAACATGGGCGTTTCGGGGCGAGTCCGGAAAACGGTACACGAGAAGAACGAAGTAAAGGCCGCTTGCCAGCGGACCTTGAAACGTTCGATCAATTGTACCGGCGTGGCTCTCCATTCCGGAACCAAGGTCTCAATGACTCTCAATCCCGCAGCGCCCGATACGGGCGTTGTTTTCCGGCGGACAGATGTCGCCGGCCGCGGCGCCAACATTCCCGCCCGCTGGGACCATGTGGTTGATACCCGCATGTGCACGGCACTCGGCAACGAAGATGGTGTCACCGTCGGCACGGTCGAGCACCTGATGGCAGCCCTCGCCGGTTGCCGCATTGATAACGTCGAGATCGAAATCAACGGCTCCGAAGTGCCGGTCATGGATGGCAGCGCCTCGCCTTTCGTGTTCCTCATCGAATGTGCCGGCATCACCGAGCAGAATGCCCCGAGCCGTACTATTCGTATCCTCAAGCCCATCACTGTCGAGGACGGAGAGCGCCGAGCGACCATTGCGCCGGGCGCTGGTTTCTCGCTCGCCTTCGAAATCGATTTCCGGGACACCGCGGTCGAGCGCCAAGCGATGGCCGTGACGCTGGGCAACGGCACCTTCAAGAAGGAATTGGCACGGGCCCGTACCTTCGGCTTTTTGCACGAGGTCGAGGCTTTGTGGTCGGCCGGATTGGCGCGTGGCGGCTCATTGGAGAACGCCGTTGTTGTCAGCGGCCGGAAGATCCTCAACGAGGAAGGCCTGCGTTACGAGGATGAATTCGTCCGCCACAAAATCCTAGATGCGGTCGGCGACCTTTATCTAGCCGGAGCTCCGCTGCTCGGCCACTTCGAGGGGGTCTGCTCGGGTCATGCCCACACCAATCAGCTTCTGCGTGCCCTTCTGGCCGACGAAGAAGCTTGGTGTTGGGGCGAGGTTCCTGCGGATGTGGAATGCCCGGGCCAGATCTGGTCCAGTCAGGCCGGCGAGGCTCTTGCAGCTATCAACGCCTGATTCTCAAGAATTCCCTTTTTTCACCTGACCGAACCCTTGTCGGGGTTTTGGCGTATTGCCTTCCGGGGGGCCGGGCGTGATATAGTCTCGTCGGAAAATCAGGGAACCCCGGAACCGATGCTACCGACCGTCACGCGCCCCGCCTACCGCGCCATAGCCGTCCTGGCCCTAGTCCTGCCTCTCGCGGCACTCGTGGCCGCCTGCGGAAATGTTGACAAGGGCCCGGAGTATTCCGAACGTCCGGTCGAAACGATTTACAACCAAGCCTTGGCCGCATTGCAGGCCGAAGAGTACAAACAGGCCGCTACTCTTTTCGACGAGGTGGAACGCCAGCATCCCTACTCCCTGTGGGCCACAAAGGCCCAGGTCATGGCCGCGTATTCCCATTACATGGAGAGCAGATACGATGAAGCGATCGTGGCGCTGGACAGGTTTATTCAGCTCCATCCCGCTCACAAGGACATCCCCTACGCCTTCTACCTCAAGGGGCTGTGCTACTACGAACAAATCTCGGATGTGGCCCGTGACCAAAAAATGACGGATCTAGCACGCGAATCACTGCGAGAGCTCATCACACGCTATCCCGGCAGCAAGTATACCCGTGACGCCAGGCTCAAATACGAACTGACAGAAAACCATCTGGCCGGCAAGGAGATGAAGATCGGGCGCTATTACCACCGCCAAGGCCAATACCTAGCCGCGATCAACCGTTTCAAGATGGTCATCGAACGTTACCAGACGACCATCCATGCGCCCGAGGCCCTGCACCGTCTGGCCGAAGCCTACACCGCTTTGGGCCTAACCGAGGAGGCCGGCCGGGTTGCCGCCGTGCTGGGTCACAACTTCCCGGGCAACGAGTGGTACATGGATTCTTATGAAATGGTCGCCGGCAAGCAGATCCGCAAACGCGAGGAGGCATCCTGGTACCAGTTCTGGTCTTCTGATGACAAGGGCCCCAAGGTGCGGCGTATAACCAACCCAGCCCCCGCTTGGTACAAGATCTGGGAGGATGACGAAAAAAAGCCGCTGCCGAAGCCGGAAGCTCCAACCGCCGCCAAAGATCCAACGCCTGCCGCTCCTCAGGACAAGAGCGAGGATAAACCTTGGTGGAAGCTCTGGTGACTCGTCTCCGGGCCTGAGGGGAAAAAGACGCCATGCTGAGAAGCCTTTCGGTTCGGGACGTGGTGCTCATCCGCAAGCTGGACCTGTCCTTTGACGGTGGCCTGACCGTGCTTACCGGAGAGACCGGTGCCGGCAAATCCATCCTGCTGGATGCTCTGGGCCTGGCACTGGGAGTCCGGGCCGAGGCCCGGCTGGTACGCCAAGGGGCGGAACAGGCTTCGGTCACCGCCGCCTTCGACCTACCCCCCGGCCATGAGGTCCACGACCTTCTGAACGAGCAGGGCCTGGACGCAGGCGAAGAGACTCTCATCCTCAGACGTTCGCTCGGCAAAGACGGTCGTTCGCGCGCCTTCGTCAACGACCAGCCGGTGAGCGTGGCACTTCTGCGCAGCCTCGGCGAGGCGCTGGTGGAGATCCATGGCCAGTTCGAGAGTCGACGTCTGCTCGATCCCGCCATGCACCGTCACCTGCTCGACGCCAAGGGCGAATTGGGGCCGCGGCTGGGTGCTGTAAAGATGACCTACCATACCTGGACCGCCGCCACGGCGCGGCGCCGCGAGGCCGAGGCTGCCCTTGAGCAGGCACGGAGCGACGAGGACTTCCTGCGCCATTCCCTCGGCGAGTTGGACGCTCTTAATCCCGAGCCCGGCGAAGAGAAGGATCTAGCCCGCCGGCGCACGGTAATGATGCTCGGCGAGAAGCTGGTGGAGTCGCTGGGCGAAGCACAGGCAGAACTCACCCAGGGTCGGGGCACCGAGAGCGCGCTGCAAGGGGCACTGCGAGCGTTGAGCCGTGTTGCCGACAAGACCGAAGGGCGACTGGACGACACCATGGCGGCACTGGAGCGCGCGGCCGGAGAACTGACCGAAGCCATGGCCGGCCTGGAGAAGCTCAGCGCCTCGGTGGACCTCGACCCCCGGAATCTGGAACGGATCGAGGAGCGCCTGTTCGCGCTACGGGGCCTGTCCCGCAAACACGGGGTCGACGTCGACAGCCTAGACAAATTGCAGGCCAAGATGGCAGCCCAACTCGCAGCACTGGAGGACGGCGGCGCCGACCTGCAGCGCCTGGACCGCGAGGAAGCGGCAGCCCGTGCCGCCTACGTTGAGGCGGCGGAAGGCCTATCGACCGTTCGCGCCCAAGCGGCAAGGACTCTGGATGCGTCCGTGATGGCGGAACTGGAGCCACTGAAACTGGGCCGCGCGGTGTTTAAGACCGGGATCACCCGGCTCGACGAAGGAGCCTGGGGGGAACATGGCCTTGACCGCATCACCTTCGAGGTCGCCACCAACCCGGGCTCGCCCTTGGGCCCCATCCGCAAGATCGCCTCTGGTGGCGAGTTGGCGCGGTTCATGTTGGCGTTGAAGGTCGTGCTGGCAAACGCCGACCCGGTTCCGACCCTGGTCTTTGACGAAGTGGATGCGGGGATCGGCGGCGCCACCGCGTCCGCGGTCGGAGAACGCCTCTTGGGCCTGGGACGCGCCTTCCAGGTTCTGGTGGTTACCCACTCGCCCCAAGTCGCGGCGCTTGGCACCCAGCACTGGCAGGTTGCCAAGGCTGAGGACGGGGACGGGGTCTTCACCACCGTCCATCCGCTCGATGCGGGAGCACGGCAGGAGGAGGTAGCCCGCATGCTGGCCGGGGCCGAGGTCACGGACCAAGCCCGGGCTGCCGCCGACAGCCTGATCGGAGCCGGCGTATCGTGAGCGGAAGCCTGCGTGACGTTCCCCCGACCGATCTGTTACCCATGGGGGCGGCGGCGGAATTGAAGGCCCTGTCCCGAGAGATCGCCGAACACGACGAGCGTTATTACCAGCAAGATGCGCCCAGCATCTCGGACGCGGTGTATGACGCTCTGCGCGCCCGCAACGACGCCATCGAATCCCTGTTCCCCGACATGGTGCGCTCCGACAGTCCGTCAAAGAAGGTCGGAGCGGCCCCGGCCGCCGGGTTCAGGAAGGTGCGCCATTCCAAGCCTATGCTTTCGCTGGGCAACGCTTTCATTGCGGCAGACGTTGCCGACTTCCTGGCCGGGGTCCGCCGTTTCCTCAAGCTGGCGGACGACGAACCCATCGAGATCGTGGCCGAACCCAAGATCGACGGCTTGTCGGTCAGTCTCACCTACAACAAGGGACGCTTCGTCCGCGGCGCCACCCGGGGAGACGGCACTGAAGGCGAAGACATCACCGCCAACATCAGAACTCTGGCCGACCTGCCACGGGTGATCGAGGGCAATGTGCCCGACGTGCTGGAGGTGCGGGGAGAGGTCTACATGGGAAAGGCGGCGTTCGCGGAACTCAACGCCCGCCAGGAGGCCACGGGGGCCAAGATCTTTGCCAACCCGAGAAATGCTGCGGCGGGCAGCTTGCGCCAACTCAACCCGGCGGTGACCGCGAGGCGGACGCTGGGGCTGTTCGCCTATGCCATGGGGGAGGTCAGCGGCAATGTGGCCGAGACCCATTGGGATTTCCTGGCCTGTCTGAGACGCTGGGGCTTCGCAACAAATCCCCTGGGCAAGTTGTGCAAGAACCTGGATCAAGTCCTGGGGCTGTATGAGGACACCGAGGCGCATCGCGCACGCCTCGATTACGACATCGACGGAATCGTCTACAAGGTGAACCGACTCGACTGGCAGGCGCGGCTGGGGATGGTCAGCCGCTCGCCTCGCTGGGCAATCGCCCACAAATTCCCGGCAGAGAAGGCCAAAACCATCGTCGAGTCCATCGAGATTCAGGTGGGGCGCACCGGCGTGCTCACGCCCGTGGCGCATCTGGAGCCCGTGACCGTCGGGGGCGTCGTGGTGTCGCGGGCGACCCTGCACAACGAGGACTACGTTGCCGAAAAGGATATCCGGACCGGCGATGCGGTGGTCATTTACCGTGCCGGGGATGTCATACCACGGGTCGACGAGGTGATCGACGACGGACACCATGACGAACGCCCCCGCTTCGTCTTTCCCGGCGTGTGCCCGGAATGTGGCAGCCAGGCGATCCGGGAAGACGGCATGGCGGCAACGCATTGCGTCGGCGGGCTCGTCTGTCCGGCCCAGGCGGTAGAACGCCTCAAGCACTTCGTCTCGCGCGGCGCCTTCGACATCGAGGGCCTGGGCGGCAAGCATATCGAAGCCTTCTGGGACGACGGCCTGATCTCCACCCTAGGCGACGTTTTCCGCCTAGCCGAGCGTGCCACCGACGTCGTCGACCGGGAAGGCTGGGGCCGAACTTCGTTCGACAATCTGGTGGCGGCGCTGACCGAGCGGCGCACCCTACCGCTTGACCGCTTCATCTACGCCCTCGGCATTCCCCAGGTTGGCCAGGCGACGGCGCGCACACTGGCCAAGCAGTACGGATCGTTGGAGGCGTGGTCGATAGCCATGAACGACGCCCGCATCATCGGCTCCGAAGCGCGTGAGGAACTGGGCAACATCAACGGTATCGGCGAATCCGTCATCGCCGACTTGCTGGCCTTCTTCGCCGAGCCCCACAACCGGGAGGTCATCAAGGACCTCAGGGGCTTGGTCTCCGTCGAGGACTTCAGCGCCCCCGCCACAGAGAACTCGCCGATGGCCGGCAAGACCGTTGTCTTCACCGGGACCCTGGAGGCCTTGTCTCGCAACGAGGCCAAGGCCCGTGCCGAATCCTTGGGCGCTAAGGTCTCGGGCTCGGTGTCGAAAAAAACCGATTATGTCGTCGCAGGCCCCGGTGCCGGCTCCAAACTCAAGAAGGCGCAGGGGTTGGGGGTCACCGTGCTTACGGAAGAGGATTGGTTGGTCCTGATCAGCGGTTGAACTCGGATTATGGAGAGACTACTCCCCTCGTGTCCGTTGCCTGTTCGGTGCTTCCACCTCTTCGTATCCCGTGATCATGGCCTTGATGTGCTGCAGGGGCGTGCGGCCCAGCGTCGCCATGTAGACGTGAATGATGAGAAAGGTGATCAGCAGCAACGCGCCGGTCACATGGGTCAAGGCTACAACCGAGAGGTCGAGGAAAGAGGCTAGGCCCCATTCTGGCCACTGGTTGTAGAACATGTACAAGAGGCCCGAGATCCACAGCATGGGCGCCATCACGAGCTTGAAGGCCAGGTAGGCGAGTCTCTGTAGCGGATTGAGCTTGCTGCGTGCGGACCGTTCGTAAGGGTGCGCCTTGCCGTGAAAGATGTCGATCACGTAAAACTGCGCCACCGTGCGGAGTTTCTGGCGTGTCGGGACATACTGTTTCCACTGACCGGTGGTGACGTGCCAGAAGATGGCAAAGGCCCACAATCCGATCAGGGCCCAGGCGGCGGTGGTATGATAATCGACAGCCGCTTCGAATCCGACCAGGTGATAGACTTGGTGGATCTCGAGCCCCGAGACCCCCATGGAAATGATGAGCCCGGCCTGGCTCCAATGCCACAAGCGTTCGAAGCGCGTGTAAAGCTGGATATTACGGTACATCGCCGCCCCCTTTGCCCTTGAGGATAACGAACCGCGCCACGGCATGCCCGATCACGCCGGTCATGACCACCGCCACCAGCAGAAAACCAATGAATTCCAAAACCGGAGAGAAGTCCCGGCCCGGCATGTGAAAGCCACCCACATCGGCCATGCGCCCTTGGCGGCTGTGGCAAGCATCGCAGGTCAACGCGTCCTCGGCCGGGGCCACCATATGGGTGATCGGCCACATCATTGTGGTTTCGACGAAGCCGTATTCGCCGCTGTAGGGTTGGCCGGCAAAATCTGTCCCAGCTTTCAACGACTTGTCAAAATCGAGTCCCCGCCAGAAGGCCGTCTTGTCCTCCTCGGACCCGGCGATATGGTTGACCAGAAGGGTCTTGAATACCGTATCGTAGGGCTGGCGACCGCGCATAACCTTGAAGGGCCAAATTCTGGAGTCTGGATCGTCGGCACTGCCTTCAACTGCGTTCATGGGGATCGGCTGCTTAGCGTCGTCCAGCTTGTCGGCCAGGAGCGTATAGCGGACCTTGCCGTTGAACCAGCGGTACTCGGGTCGGCCATTTCTGACGAACTCGAAGCTTCCTTTCTTGCTTGAATAAACCTCGTAGCCTCGGGGGTCCTCGATGCTGAGTGCCTCGCCAGATTCATCCGTACGTCCGGCGTCCGACCAGTCCCACCACATTTTCGTTGCAATGTTGCCGCGCGCATAGGCCGGGATGTGGCAAGTCTGACAGGCAATCCGGTCGACGTGGTCGTTGAGCTTCGTTTTTCCGTGCGGCATCCAGCCGTGGCAGGACTCGCAGCTTGCCCGGCTGCCATCGTCGCGGCCGGGAACGTCAATACCATGCCTATCCCTGGCCATGGTGGCGTAGCGGCTGCCCTGGACTTGGTGGCTGCGCCCCATATGGCAGCGCGCACAGGGGAAGTTCAGCCCCATTTCGTCCATATGGACGTCGAGGTAGAAGGTCGGCGAGATCAGAGAATTGTCGAGATCCCCATGCTTCGCCCCGTTGACGCCGCCACCATGGAAATGACAGGAGCCGCAGTTATGGCGGTTGGTCTTGCCGACCTTCTGGGCAATCTCCGTGAGCTGGGCCACGGTGTCCCGGGTGGGGTGACCGGCGGCACCTTCCTGTTTCCGGTAACGCCGCGTGGTGTCGTGACAGACGAGGCAGTCCACGTTCTCCTCGCCCACGGGATCCTTGCGCAGATCTTCCCAGCCATAGCCGATGTGACACGTCGTGCACCATGGGCCGTTGGACAGCGGCGAACCGCAGAAGCTATTCATGATGTGGCGCTTGCCCAGCTTCTGACCGGTGCGTGGGTTCTCGAATTCCCACGTCCAATGCGTGGTCTTATGCAGCTGTTTAGAGGCTTCCGTATGGCAGGAGAGACAGGCCTTGGTCACCTCGGGGCCCGAGGCGAAGACCTTCTGCAGTTCCTTGAACTTGGCATGGTCAGCCGTCGACGAAAAATCATTTGTCGCCGATGCCGAAGCCGCCGCCAGGATCATGCAGCAAGCCAGAATCAAGAACGCGAGGACACGCGGCACGAGCCCGCCCTTGGAACAGTTTTCCTTCTCGCGTTAGTTTAATTTATCGGGCAGCTCTTTGATAGCCGCGTCGATTAATTGATCCGCCTTTTCACTGCTTAGACGGCCTTCCAGGACCCGCCGCGCCGTATCGACGGCCAAATCAGCCGCCAAAGCCCGAACTTCATCGACCGCTTCGGCCTCGGCCCGGGCGATTCGGTCCACCGCCTGCTGCTCGCGGCGTTGCAGCAACACCTCAAGATCTTCGGCGGCCTTGGCACCGATCCGTTTGGCTTCCGCCTTGGCGTGGTCGGCGATGGAGGCGGCTTCCTCTACCGCTTCGCGCTGCTTGCGCTGATAGGAAGCGAGCAGATCCTGGGCTTCTTCACGCAGACGCCGAGCCTCTTCGATCTGGCCCTTGATGGTCTCCGCCCGGTCGTCAAGGGCGAGAGTTGCCACACGATAAAGTTTCTTGCCGATGGCAAGAAACAGCAGGACGAATCCAACGGCCACCCAAAACGTGGGATCGGCAAACAGGCTGTCTTGGTGCCCGGCCGCTTGGCCTGCGGAATCGGCCGCCCATGCCTGCATCATGTCCGCTCCTTCACCGCCGCCTCGACCGCCGTATTAAGGCTGACCTTGTCGGGGACCTCGCCCAGCAGACGTTTGACGATGGCTCCGCCGACTTCCGCCGACAGCGCCCGGATCTCACCGACGGCCTTGTCCTTGGCTGCGGCTACACGACCCTCGCCCTCGGCAATCCTGGCCGCCAGCGCCTCGCCCAGTTCGGCCTGACGCTTCGATGCCTCGGCAAACGCCTCGTTGCGGACCGCCTTGATCGCTTCCTGAGACTCGGCGCAGGCTTCGTCGATCAACTTCCCGTAGGCCTCGACGGCAGCTTCCGCCTCGATCTTCAGGGCCTCGGTCTTCTTGAGATCTTCACCGATGCGGCGCTGTCGTTCCTCAAGGACCTCGCCGATTCGGGGCAAGGCCACCTTGGTCATCAGCACGTAGAGCATCACGAAGGTGATGGCCAGCCAGATCAGCTGCGGCGCATACGTACTCGGGTCGAATTGAGGCATGAGTCCACCTTGCCAACCGACATTCCGGTATCGACCGGGGATTCCGGACGATCGGGTTTAGCCAAACAGGATCATAAGAGCAATGAGCAGCGCGTAGAGCGCAACCGCCTCGACCAGGGCGAAGCCCACCCACATGGTGGTCTTGACCCGGGCCTCGGCCGCCGGATTGCGGGCGACCGAAGAAATAAACGTGGCGAAGATATTACCGATACCGGCACCGACTCCGCCCAGACCGATAACGGCCAAGCCCGCACCAATCAGCTTTGCAGCGGCAACTTCCATGGTTCAGGTTCCTTCTTCTGGATAACTGCGAAACGAATGTCCCTACGCGTTCCTAATGGAGGTGGATCGCGTCGTTGAGATAAATGCAGGTCAATATAGTGAACACATAGGCCTGCAGGAATGCGATGATGAACTCCAGCCCCGTCAGGGCCGAAACGAAGACCAGCGGCACCACGCCGGCCAGCCCCAAGGAAACGACAAACCCGGCGAACACCTTCAACATGGTGTGCCCCGCCGTCATGTTGGCGAACAGGCGCAGCGCCAAGCTGATCGGCCGGGTAAAATAGGACAGAATCTCGATCGGAATCAACAGCGGCGCCACATACCAGGGCGTTCCTTCCGGCAGGAAGAAACCGAAGAAGTGCATACCGTGCCGGGCAAAGCCGATGATGGTCGCACCGATAAAGACCACGATTGCTATGCCGAAGGTCACCGCCAGATGACTGGTCACCGTGAAGCTGTAGGGCAGCATGCCGGCCAGATTGGCGAACAGGATGAACATGAACAGCGTAAAGATGAAGGGGAAGTACCTCCGCCCCTCGGTGCCCACGTTGTCGCGGATCATTCCGGCAATGAACTCGTAACAGAGTTCGGCCATCGACTGCCACCGGCCCGGCACCAGGGCCCGGCCCCGCATGCTGAGAGTGAGGAACAGGGTCACCGCAATGACAATACCTACCATGAAGGCCCCGGAATTGGTCAGCGATGCATCCACGCCGCCGATCTCGATCGGAACGATGGTCTTGATCTCGAACTGTTTCAGAGGATTGGCCACGCAAGCGCCCTCTTCATTCCCTAGATGTTTTTCCGCCGGCGGCGGCCTTTTCCCTTTCTTTCGATCGGGTGTCCTCAGCCTTCTGGTATCCGGCAGCCATGCCGAGGCCATTCACCGTCCGGTAGACGCTCAACATCCCGGCCGCAGAGCCGAGAAAGAAGAACCCGATCAAAAACCACGGCGCCGTCTCCAGCCAACGGTCGAGGAAGATGCCGATCACCGCGCCCAAGAGAACCCCTGAAACAAGGTCGGTTCCGATTCGAAATGCCAGTCCCGCCCCACTCGCCGGCTCCTTAGTAGCGGAGCCCTGACCTTCATCCATGCCTGTTTGGGCACGGGCCTTCTTCAGGCGCTGGTCGAGATCCTTGAGAGGCTCTGAGGAATGGTCTCCGGTCATCGGAACGCTGGGCGGCACCTTCGTCATGGCTGCATTGAGCGCCTAAATGCTGCGTCGCACAGTAATTGCCGCCTTTGGACCTGTCAAGGGGCTACGGATGAGCGTTAAACACCTGGAATATCAGGATAAAATGGCCTCATATATTAGAAAAGACGCACAAAAGCAGAAGGCCGCCTCACCCGCGAAGACGCTCGCCCCGCTTTGCCGGATCACTTCAGGCGCTGTCGCGCAACCGTTCGGCCTGTCCCAGATCTACCGACACCAGCTGCGAAACGCCCCGTTCGCCCATGGTGATGCCAAACAGCCGATCCATGCGGGCCATGGTCATACGGTGATGCGTGATGATGAGGAAACGGGTATCGCCCGAATGGGAAATCTCTTCCAGCATGGAGCAAAAACGGTCGACGTTGGCGTCGTCGAGCGGGGCATCGACCTCATCCAGGACACAAATGGGCGCCGGGTTGGTCAGGAAGACGGCGAATAACAGGGCCAGCGCCGTCAGGGCCTGCTCACCACCGGACAGCAGTGACATCACTTGCAGGCGCTTGCCCGGCGGGCTGGCCATGATCTCCAGGCCTGCCTCCAGAGGGTCGTCGGATTCGACCAGAGCCAGGTGCGCCCGCCCCCCGCCGAACAAACGCACGAATAGTTCCTGAAAGTGGCCGTCCACTTCCTTGAAGGAGGCCAGTAGACGCCCGCGGCCCTCACGGTTGAGTTCGTTGATGCCTTGACGCAATTTCTCGATTGCCGCGATAAGGTCATCGCGCTCCAGGGTCAGGGTTTCCACCTGTTGGGACAGGTCTTCCATCTCCTGATGGGCACGTAGGTTGACAGGCCCCATGGTCTCACGCTCACGGAGCAACCTTTCCAAACGTTTTTCCGTTGTCTCCAGGTCGGGCAGTTGGGCCCCTTCCCCGACCTCTGCGATTTCTGCCGTGTCGTCGGGACGGCAGTCCAGTTTCTCGGCAATGCGCTCTGCGATATTGCTGCAGGCCTGTTTGCCCGCATCCACGGAAGATTCGGAACGCACCATCTCCTCGCGGGCGTGGGCGAGTTCATGCTCTGCCGCCTTGAGGCCCTGTTCCACCACGGCCAGCGTACCTTCTGCTTCGGCCAGGCGATCGGCGGCCGCTTTGCGCTCTTCCTCGGCCGATTCGATGGTGCCGGCCAATTTCGCGCGCTGGGCGGCGATCTCGTCAGGACGCCCTTCGAGGCGTTCCAGTTCCTCCGCCGCCGTCTGGCGCCGCTCGGCCAGCTGACGCAGGTGCTCGTCGGCACCGGCGGAGCGCTCGCGCCATGACTGAAGCTCGGCGGCAATGGCCTTAAAGCGCCGCCGACGCACTTCAGCCTGGCCCGTCAGGATGTTGTAGGCGGCCTGGCAATCCACCTGTTTAGCCCTGATTTCCGCCAGTTCGCCGCGCAGCCTCGTCACCTCGTCGCGCACTTGTGCCGTCTCGGGCAACCCCTCCAGAGCATCGGTCGCGTCCGCTGCCCGACGGCGGCTCTCGTTCAAGTCAGATTCGATGTTGGCGATACTTTCCATCAGCGCCTGCAGGCGCGAGCCCTGCCGGGCCGCCTTTTCCTTGAGCTCACCCAGGGTGTCGCGGGCATGGGCGTAGACCCGTTCTTGGCCGCGGACCGCCTGACGGGTCTCCCGTTCGGCATCGGTGGCCGTGTTGGCCTTGCCGCGGGCCTGCGCCGCCGTCGCCTCGGCCCGGGCAGCCTCGGCTTCCGCAGCCTCCAGCTGTCCCCGTACTTCGGCCAGGCGGTTACGCTGTTCAAGACGGATTGCTTCCGGCGTCGGCGCCCCGGCGGCAACCGTATAGCCGTCCCAACGCCACAGGCCACCCTCGCGGCTGACCAAGCGCTGTCCCTGAAGGAGTCGGCCCGCCAGACCGGCACCCTGGGCCGCGTCCGCGACGACGCCGATCTGTCCCAAACGACGGGCTAGTGCCGGCGGCCCCTTAACGTGGGCAGATAAAGGTTCCACGCCCCCCGGCAGCGGCGGCGGATCGGCGAACGGATCCAGCGTCCGCCAGTGGACCGGCGCCGGTTCGTCGGCCGGGGCCGAGAGGTCCTCTCCCAGCGCAACGCCCAACCCGGCCTCAAACCCCGTCGCCACGTCCAGGGCGTCAATCAGCGGCGTGAACAATTCCGAGCAGCCCGTCTCGACCAACTTGGCGATGGCCTGCTCCTCGGCCTTGAGATGAGTGTATTCCGCCTGCGCCGCGCGCAAAGCATCCGCAGCTTCGGAAGCCTGGTCGGTGAGCCGGGCGCGCTCGGCCTCGGCAGATTCCGCTTTGGCGCGTGCATCGTCCAATGCCGCTTGGGCCTGGATCAGCGCCTCTTCCGCCTCCCCTAGCTCGGCCGCACCTTCGATCTGTTGCTCCAGACCCGCACGTTCCCCGGCCACTTCCGCCGCCCGGGCCTCCAAGCGCCGGCCCCTGTCTTTCTCCTCCCCGCAGGTCCGCGCAAGACTTGACCGCTCGGCCTCCCCCGACGCCACCTGATCGGTCAGGGCGGCAACCCGGGTCTCCAGGTCGCGAACGTTGGCCGACGCCTCTTCCAGGTCCTGGGCGGCTTTCCCCTCGGCGGCTTGTTCGCCCTCGCTGCTTTGGGCGATGGCGGCCTGTTCCTCCTCCAGACGCCCGATGGCGGCCTTGGCGTCGCCCGCCAGTTGGGTTTCTCGCTCGGCATCGGTCTCGGTGTGGCGCAGGCGCAGGCTGGCTTCGTTCTTTTGTTCGGCAACCCGCCGTTCTTCAGTCTCCAGGGCCTCGCGGGCGAGGATAAAGCGCTGCAACTCGGCCGCGGCCGCAGCCTCCATATGACGCAGTTGGGGCAGGCCCGCCGCCCCTTCCGCCTGTTTGGTCGACGCTCGACCGGCAAGCGACGTCAGATCGTTGACCTTGGCTTCCCATTCGCGCAACCGTTCGCGGGCTTCCTCCAGGTCGGTGATGGCCATCGTCCAGCGCAGATGGTAGAGGGTCGCCTCCGCCTTGCGGATATGGTCGGAGAGATTACGGTAGCGGGTCGCCTGACGGGCCTGTTTGCGCAGGCTCCCCACCTGAACGTCGAGGGTTGCCAGCACATCGTCGAGCCGTTCCAGGTTGGTCTCGGCGCCGCGCAGCCGGAGCTCCGCCTCGTGGCGGCGCGAATGCAAACCGATAATACCCGCCGCCTCTTCCAGCAACATGCGCCGCTGGGCAGGCTTGGCATTGATCACCGTTCCGATGCGCCCCTGACTCACCAAGGCCGTCGAGCGCGCCCCCGTCGCGGCGTCGGCAAACAGGAGCTGCACGTCACGCGCCCGCACATCTTTGCCGTTGACCTTGTATTGAGAACCCTTCTCGCGCTCGATGCGCCGACTGATCTCCAGGTCGTCGAAGTCATTGAATTGGGCTGGCGCCACACGGGCCGAGTTGTCGAGGCTGAGCACCACTTCGGCGATGTTGCGGGCCGGGCGGTTTGCGGTGCCGCCGAAGATGACGTCGTCCATCTCTCCGCCGCGCATCTGCTTGGCCGAGGTCTCGCCCATGGTCCATTTGAGCGCCTCGACCAGGTTCGACTTGCCGCAACCGTTGGGACCCACAACGCCAGTGAGCCCGGACTCGATCAGGAGTTCGGTCGGATCGACGAAGGATTTGAAGCCGCTCACACGCAGCCGGTTGAACCGCAACACCTTGAACCGCCCCCCTGGTCGCCCCTACATCAAACCGTCTACTTCGCCTCGGACAAGGCGTCGTCGAGGACCTTCTTGAAGTGCTCGTAGCCGGAGGCCCCCGAAATCCGGACCTTGCCGACCAAGAAAGTGGGGGTGGCCTCGATGTCGTACTTGATCTGGTAGTCCCGCATCCGCTGCTTGAGTGCCTCGAACAGCTTTTTGTTTGTCAGGCAGGAATCCACATCGGCCGGCATCATGCCGCCGAAGCGCGCGATCTTCTTGAGTTCCTCGATGGGCTTCTGGGCGCTCGCCCACTGCCCCTGGCTGCGGAATAGCATCTCGATAAAGCCGAAATATTTCTGCTCGCCAGAGCATCGCGCGATCATCGCCGCCGCCATGGCCGCCCCCCCCAGAGGGAAGTCACGCAACACCAGATTCACCTTGCCGGTATTAATATAATTCTTCTTAATCTTGGACAGAGTTTCGGCATGGAACGTCGCGCAATGCGGGCAGCTCAGGGACGAATATTCGTAGATGGTCACCGGCGCGTCCAACTTGCCCAGGACCCGCTCGCCCAAGGCCTCGTCAAGCGAAGCCACCCCGGCCGACGCCGAACCAGCCGCAAACAAAATCCCGACCGCGAACAAAGCCATCGAGACCGCAACACCTAGTATAGGTCGTGTCATTTTACCCTCCCGGACACAAGATGTGGGACTATAGAATCGCCTGCGCGACTCCACAAGAAGAGTCTGAGACGCAGAGCTTACCCTTATTTAGGGATGGATTGCGGTCGAATCATGATCTTTTGGCGAGCACGCGTCCGAGTGCGGCCAGGGCCGCCTTGAGGTCGGGGTTTTCGACGGAAGCAAGAGTACATTCCAGCGCCGCCTCTTCGTCCGCACTCAAGGGGAGGACCTCCGGCGGCGGCGGCGGCGCGTCGCGCAGCGGCAGCGGCCCTTGGACAATACGCACCCGTTCCACCGCAGCATAACCGAAATAGCCATTGATGCGTTCGATCAGCAACGGGACCAGGTGCTGGAGTTCGGCGGCGAATCCGCCGTGGTCGACCCGAAGATGCAACGTTCCGCCGCCCGAACCGGCAACGGCATGGGAAATCTTCTCGGGCAGCGTGTGGGCAGCCAGATGCGGCCCGACGATGTTGGACCAGTCCCGCGCCACCGCCCCGTCTGCGAGACCCCGTTTGAAAAACGCCGGTTTGGTGAGGCTCTCGACGCTCTCCGCCAGCGAACGCAAACCCATGGCCCGCCGACCGCCTCTCCCGCTGTTTACCGTCTTCACCATGACGCTTATGCTACGCGTCCCATGAACGGACGACAACGCAAGAGATTGGCTGAGCGCCTGCTGGCTTGGTACGCGTGCAACCGGCGCGACCTCCCTTGGCGAGAGGCAACGCCGGATCCCTACCGGGTTTGGCTGTCGGAGATCATGCTGCAGCAGACCACGGTCGCGGCCGTCATCCCCTACTTCAAGGCTTTCACCGAACGTTGGCCCACCACCCACGACCTGGCAGCGGTTGACCTCGACGACGTGCTGCATGCCTGGCAGGGACTCGGCTATTACGCTCGGGCGCGCAATCTGCATCGCTGTGCCCGCGTGGTGGTGGACGAACGGAAGGGACGCTTCCCGGACACGGTCGCGGGCCTGCGGGAACTGCCCGGTATCGGCCCCTACACCTCTGCCGCCATCGCCGCCATCGCCTTCCAAAGACCGGCAGCGGCCGTAGACGGCAATGTCGTCCGGGTGCTGTCCCGGTTTGCGCGCCTGGACACCAGGGCCGAGATCGAATCCCTGGCCAAAACCCTGGTGCCATCCGGGCGGCCCGGCGATTTCGCCCAGGCGATGATGGACCTGGGCGCCACCGTCTGCCGCCCCAAGGCCCCCGACTGTCCAGCCTGTCCCTGGCAGGCCGACTGCCAAGCCCACGCGGCGGACAGGGTGGGGGCCTATCCCGTTAAAGCGCCGAAGACCGAGAAACCGACCCGTCACGGCGTCGCGTTCTGGCTAAGGCGGGCCGACGGCGCGGTCTGGCTTAGAAAGCGCCCCGAGACCGGCTTGCTCGGCGGCATGACCGAGGTCCCGTCCACCGACTGGCGCGAGCCTCCTTGGACCGCCGCCGAGGCCCGCGCGGCCGCCCCCATAAAGGCCCCATGGCGCGCCCTCCCCGGCACCGTACGTCACACCTTCACCCATTTCCACCTGGTCCTTGACGTCTGGGCCGCCGATACCGATCTGCCGCCAAACGAGGGCGCCTGGTCGCCACCCGGCGGCCTGGGGAACTACGCCCTGCCCACGGTGATGAAGAAGATTGCCCGCCATGCCATCGAACAAGAGGGCCGACAAGGAGAGCTTGAATGACCGAAACCGCTATGCCCGACCTGTTCGACGGCCTGGAGGCCTGGAAGGCCTACCTCGAAAAGCTGCACACCCGTTCGGCCAGCGAGCCCGGCCTCGACACCCTGATCCGCCACGCCGAGCACACCATCCACATGCTCCAACCCACGGGCGAACGTCCGAGTCCCTTGGGCCCCGGCACCCTCAAGGACTGGCAAGTCTACTTGGACGAGGTAAAGACGCTCCCCGCCGGCGACGCCCACAAGCAGTTCGTCATCGACGAGGTCGAGGAAACCATCGAGGCGCTGGTGGATTTGGCCGAAGAGGACGAGGGCGGGGATATCGACGGGTAGGCGCCCGTCCCCCATCTCCCCACTTCCCCGCAAGCCCGCGCGGTCGTATAAGGCTGACATGCGCATCCTGTTCATCACCGCGACCCGGGTCGGCGACGCCATCCTTTCGACGGGGCTGTTGAACCATCTCATCCAAGAGAACCCCGGCGCCCGGGTCACTGTCGCCTGCGGCCCTGCGGCTGCCGACCTGTTCGAGGCCGTGCCGGGATTGGAAAACGTGATCGTGCTGGACAAGATGCTGATGTCCCTCCACTGGCCGCGCCTCTGGGCGCATACCATTAGAGAACGCTGGGACGTGCTGGTGGATCTGCGCAATTCACCCATGTATTACCTGCTCCCCGCGAAGAAGAGCTACACCATGGGCCGGCGGCGCCACGACGTGCACCGGCTACGCCAGTTGGCGTCGGTTCTCGGCCTGGAGGAAACCCTACCTACACCGTGCCTGTGGACAAGGGAACGCCACCGCAAAAGGGCGGTGGAACTGATCCCTGACGGGTGCCCGGTGCTGGCCGTCGGTCCCACCGCCAATTGGAAAGCCAAGACCTGGCGGCCCGAAAATTTCGCCGAACTCATCGAACGCCTGACGGGACCTCATGGCATTCTGCCCGGCGGCCGGATCGCGATCTTGGGGTGTGACGACGAGCGGCCCATGGCATTGCACCTCATTAAGACCATCCCCGAGGACCGCCGCATCGACTTGATCGGCCGGCTGGACCTGCTGGAGGCCTACGCTTGCCTAGAACGCTGCAGCTTCTACGTCGGAAACGATTCCGGGCTCATGCATCTGGCGGCGGCGGCCGGAATCCCGACGTTGGGGTTGTTCGGCCCTAGCCCGGCCAAGTCCTACGCCCCCTGGGGGCCGCTGACCGAGGTGGCACAGACCACGGTTCCCTATGAAAAAATCTTCCCGCCCAACTTCGACCACAAGACATCGGACAGCCTGATGGACAGCCTGACGGTGGACGCGGCGGAAACAGCGGCCCGAAAACTGTGGGCCCGGGCACGGGAGGCCGGCGCATGACGACACCGATCAAGCTCTCGGCAGTGATCTCGATCCGCAACGAAGAGGCACAACTGGCCGACTGCCTGGATACCCTATCCTTTGCCGACGAGATCGCCGTTCTTCTGGATAAGTGCACGGACGGCTCCAAGGACATCGCCCTCAAGTACACCGGGCGCATCCTTGAAAACGACTGGGCCAAGGAAGGGCAACGACGCAACGCTGGCATCGATTTCGCCCGTGGCGAGTGGGTCTTCGAGATCGACGCCGACGAACGGGTTCCGGACGCATTGGCGCAAGAGATCCTAAGCACGATCGCCACCACGGCGTTCGACTGGCACGAGATACCGGTCGACAATTACATCGGCACCAGGCTGGTGCGCTGGGGCTGGGGGGCATCGTACGGCAAGGCCGCCTATCCTGGTCTTTTCCGGAAAGGCGTCAAACGCTGGGCCGACCAGCGGGTGCACCCGAGACTTCAGTGGTCGGGCGAGAAGGGGCCGATGCTGGAGAGCCGCCTGGTGCATTACGTGGACAGCAACATCTCGGACATGATCCGCCGCCTCGACAGCTACTCAACGGCCCGGGCCAGAGACCTCCGGGACGCAGGGAAGGTTGGGTCGTTCGCCAACAACCTGAGACGCCTATTCTCGCGCTTTATCAAATGCTATGTCTTCCGCAAGGGATATCGTGAAGGGGGATACGGGTTCCTGATCGCGCTTTTCGCCGGGCTTTTCCCGCTTTTGTCCCATCTCAAGGCAAGGCTGGAGGACGATTGAATGGCGCGCATCGTGCTGGCGGACGACGGCATTGTCTTCGACGGGCGCACACCCGATGTCCGCCCCTTGGGGGGCGTCGAGTCCTCTGTGGTCTTCCTCACCGAAGAACTGGCGCGCCGCGGGCATCACGTCACGGTCTACAACGTGTGCGAAGCCCCGCTGGATCATAACGGGGTCGAGTGGCGTCCGATCAAGGATGGCACGCCTGAAGTGGCGGACCTTTACATCGCCAACCGCGGCGACAAGCTGATCCCGCTGGTGCCCAAGGCCAAAGCCTGCGTCTTCTGGACCCACAACCCCGCCCGCTACATGTTGAAGTGGCGCTATCTCTCCAAACTCTGGCGGCGCCGTCCAGTGATCGTCTTCATCGGCGAATACGCGGCGACGACATTGCCCGACTGGGTGCCCGATGGCGGGCGTGCGGTAATCCCCTATGGCATCCCCGACATGTTCCGAACCGCCGGGCCCGCCCGGGACCTGCCGCCGCCCCGCGCCGTTTTCACCTCCAATCCGTTGCGCTCTTTGGATTGGCTGCTGGACCTTTGGGGAAACCACATCTGCTTCCGGGTACCGGATGCCCAGCTCCATCTGTTCACCGGCGCCGCGACCTACGGTTCGGTCGGTGACGCCAAGGCCCCGGCCATGGAGGCGGTATTGGAGAAAGCCCGCGCTCTGGAGGGTAAGGGCGTGACGCTGCGAGGACCGGTCCCGAAATCCCAGTTGATCGAAGAGTTCCGTCAGGCCCGGGTCATGCTCTACCGCGGCGATCTCAACGAGACCTTCTGTCTCGCCGTCGGCGAGGCCCAGGCGTTGGGGGTGCCTGCCATCGTCCAGAACCTGGGGTCCATGTCCGAACGGGTGGTCGACGGTGAAACCGGCTTCGTGGCCGACGACGACCAAGCCTTCGCAGACGCCGCCGTGCGCCTCCTGACCGACGAGACGGCCTGGCGCACCCAGCACGCGGCGGCATTGGAAAAACAACGGGCCTGGGGCTGGGAACAAGCGGCCAGGGCTTTCGAGGACTTGACGGGTAAGGAGATGATCGGCTGATGCGCGTACTCCAAACCATGGCTGGTGCCGAGTTCGGGGGGGCCGAAGCGTTCTTCACCCGCTTGGTCTTGGCGCTGCACCGGGCCGGGCTCAATCAACACGTGGTGATTCGAGAGAATGCACGCCGCGCTCACGCACTCCGAGACGGCGGGCTCGAGGTGGTGGAGTTGCCGTTCGGTGGACGACTCGACTTACGCACCCCCAGAGCACTCAATCGCGAGATCAAGTCCTACGAGCCCCACATCGTCATGAGCTGGATGAACCGGGCGACGCGCATGTGCCCAAAGAAGGGCAACTTCGTCCACGTGGCGCGGCTGGGGGGGTATTACGACCTCAAATACTACCGGAACTGCGAGCATCTGATCGGCAATACGGAGGATATCGTCAGCTACCTGACCGACCGGGGCTGGCCGGAAGAGAAGACCCACTACCTCCCCAACTTCGCCGGCTCGACGCAGGTAAAGCCGATTTCGCGCAAGGAGTTCTTTACGCCGGATAGCGCGCCGTTGATCCTCGCCATGGGGCGGCTGCATGAAAATAAGGCCTTCGACGTTCTGCTGAAAGCGCTGACCCGGGTCCCCGACGCCTATTTGTGGCTGGCAGGCGAGGGGCCGCTTCGGGCAGAGTTGAAACAGATGATGGAAAAACTGGCCGTCAAGCCGCGCGTGCGTCTTCTCGGCTGGCGGGAGGACACCGCGGCCCTGCTTGCCACTTGCGACTTGTTCGTCTGCCCGTCCCGCCACGAACCCTTGGGAAACGTGGTGCTGGAGGCCTGGGCCCAGGGCGTAGCGGTCGTGGCCGCTGACAGCATCGGTCCCGGCACTTTGATCGACAACATGGAGAACGGTGTCCTGATCCCCATCGACGATCCAGATGCCTTGGGCAACGCCGTCCGCCATGTCCTGGAAGATCATGAATTCCGCACGGCCATTGCCGCCAATGGGCTCAGGACCTACGAAGCCGGGTTCACCGAGGCCCGGGCGATCAAGCAGTATCTTGAGTTTTTCCAACGGATCGTAAGCTGATGTGCGGTATCGCGGGACTCCTGACTGCCCCAGGAAAATCCCTGCCCGAGTCCGTGCTGCCCAAGCTCGAAGACGCACTGCGTCACAGGGGGCCAGACGGATCGGGCCGAACCCAGGACGGCTCGGCGAGCCTGGTCCACACCCGTCTCGCCATCATAGACTTGGAAACGGGGGACCAGCCCTTTCAGGCCAAGCGCGACGACGGCACAATGGCCTCCTTGGTCGCCAACGGGGAGATCTATAACTACGTCGAACTGCGCGAGGCGCTTTCGGGGGAGGCCCTCACCACCCGCTCCGACTGCGAACCGCCGCTCACCCTCTATCTCCGGCACGGCACCACCTTCACGGAACACCTGCGCGGCATGTATGCCATCGCCATTCACGACCACGCGCACGACCGACTGGTTCTGGCCCGCGACCCTTTTGGCATAAAACCCCTCTATTATGCCGACACCCCGGTGGGGCTTGCTTTCGCTTCCGAACCCCAGGCGCTTTTTTCCGCCGGCCTGGCGACCCCCACGCTACGCCCGCAAAGCCGGGACCAGCTCTTGCAGCTCCAATTCACCACCGGTCGCGAGACCCCGTTCGAAGGGATCTACAGGGTCCTGCCGGGCGAAACCGTGGTGGCCGAAGCGGGATCAGTCGTCAGCCGCACCCGGCGCGCCCCCCTGCCTCCAGATGCCCCGCGACACATATCGGCTGTCGATGCCTTGGACGAACTTGACCATATCCTCAACGATGCCGTCGGCATTCATCAACGTTCCGATGTCCCGTACGGGATGTTCCTTTCGGGTGGAATCGATTCTTCGGTCCTGCTGGCTATGATGGCCCGGCTGAACGAAAGGCCGGTGCGCGCCTTCACCATCGGTTTTCCCGGTACCCGGGCGCACGACGAGCGCGACCACGCCCGCGCCGTCGCCAAGGCGACGGGGGCTGAACACGTTGAACTGGATTTCGGCGAAGAGGATTTCTGGCAGTTGCTGCCGGAGGTGGCCGGCGTGCTCGACGACCCTGCGGCCGACTATGCCACACTCCCCACCTACAAGCTGGCCGCGGCCGTGAAGGAAGCGGGTCTCAAGGTGATCTTGTCGGGTGAAGGCGGAGACGAGACCTTTGGCGGTTATGGCCGCTACCGGCGCGCCGTCAGGATGCGGCTGCTGGGCGGGCGGCCCATGCGGGCGAAGGGGATCTTCGATGGACTCGGTATCCTGCGGGATGAAAGCAGGGCTTGGCGCAGAGGAATTGCCGAGACCGAGCAAGCTTCGGCCCAAGGGCGGCGGTCTCGCCTACAGATGGTCCAGGCCATCGACAGCGCCGACTGGTTGCCCAACGATCTCCTGATCAAACTCGACCGCTGCCTGATGGCCCATGGGGTGGAGGGACGGGTTCCCTTCCTCGACCCCAAGCTTGCCGAGTTCGCCTTTCGGCTCCCCGACAAGCTGAAGATCCAACGCGGCCTCGGGAAGTGGCTGCTGCGGCGCTGGCTCGAAACAAGACTGCCGGCGTCACGCCCGTTCTCTCCCAAACGAGGCTTCACCGTTCCTGTCGGCGAATGGATCGCGGGCCGCGGCGGCGCGCTGGGGTCCCTGGTGGCCCGCCAGCCCGGTATCGAGGAAGCATGCCAAGTCGCAGCCGTCGAACGTCTGTTCGCCAATCCGGGAAAAAAGTCGGGCAAGGCCGCCTGGACCCTGCTGTTCTATGCGCTGTGGCACCAGCGCCATATTCTAGGGATTCCGGCCGGCGGCGATGTTTTCGCAACCTTGTCCCAAAAGCCTTAACTTCGGACATGAGAGGGCTCGTGACAAAATAACCACTCCGCCCTGCTTGTCTTTTTGTCCGTCCGCCACGGTTATTTTGTCACGAGCCCTTAGCCATCTCGCTTTCGAGGTATTCCTCGTATTTCATCAGGTCAAAACATTTGTCGAGTGCCCTCTTGTAATCGCCGCCAATCAGGGCCTCACCAATATCGGCCATGATCACGCCGGTCGAGGGAACGGCATTCACCAGTTCCTTCGCCATATTAAGGAATGGCTCGGTATTGCTCTCGAAAGTTTCGGGGGCGAGATAAATGGACATGACGACGTAATAGATCTTCAGCGCCGGCGTAACCGCATCCTCGGGCTTGATGATCATCTGCCCGCGCAGCACCGGGCCTTCACCAAAGACCGCGAGTTCTGCGGGGGCCGTGCCCAGGTTCTCGACGACCATGCTTCCCACCACGCCTTGCTCACCGGGGTCGAGAACCAGGCCGAGGCCTCCAGACTCTACATCTTCGGCCATTATCGTCTCCTGTCTTTGTGAGGCCGGTCAGGTGAACAACGCCGGCGCCGTCGAATCGGAACCCTCCGACGCCTCGAACTCCCGGTTGCGGACGACTGCTTCGCAAGCCTCCACGACCGCAGCATCGTAACAGACGCCCGCATTTTTGCGGACTTCCTCGATCGCCGCCTCTATTCCCAGCGACGGGCGATAGGGCCGGTGTGAACTGATGGCCTCGACAACGTCGGCCACAGCAAGAATTCGGGCCCCCAAGATGATGTCGTCACCCTTCAGCGCATTCGGATAACCGGAACCATCCAGACGCTCGTGATGCTGCAGAATCATGTCGGCGACCGGCCAAGGGAATTCGATCCCCTGGACGATGTCGTATCCCACGCGGGGGTGGGCCTTGATGACATGGAACGCGGCATCGGACAGCTGTCCGGGCCGGGCTAGAAAATCTGCGGGTATATTAATCTTGCCGATATCGTGGATGAAAGCCGCCGTCTCCAAGCCGTCCAAGACATCTTCACCGAGGTTCATCCGCTGGCCAATGGCCCGGGCCAGTTGGGC
This sequence comes from Rhodospirillales bacterium, assembly GCA_003354135.1. Classification (GTDB taxonomy): domain Bacteria; phylum Pseudomonadota; class Alphaproteobacteria; order Rhodospirillales; family GLO-3; genus GLO-3. The sequence goes on along the minus strand of PIVK01000017.1, from coordinate 4,740 downwards.
GACGCGCCGTTGATGGCCCGCCGTGTAGGGATCGCGCATTTCGATGGTCAAAGACACCGCCTGGACGGTCTGCTTGAGAATCCGCTTCAAACGCTTTGCGTGTTGTTCCCGTTCTTCCTCGGAATTCCTACGCTCGATGGAATAGGCGATGGTCCGGCGCAGCAGATTAGCATCCCCCTGCCCCTTGACCAGGTAATCCTGACAGCCCTCCTGAACCGCCTTGAGTCCCAACTGCTCGTCGTCGAACCCGGTAAGGATAACGATCGGCAGGGTCGGTGCCGTTCGACGGATGGTCCGGACCGTGTCCAAACCCTGGCAATCCGGAAGCGATAAGTCGAGGAGCACGATATCGATCCCGTGATCCGTGGTCGCCAATTGCGTGACCGCGTCAGCCAGTCTTTCGATCCACGTGACCCGGAAGCTGCCGGCTTCCTTGAGCATAACCTCCACAAGACGGGCATCGCCCGGATTGTCTTCAACCAGAAGGAGGTGTGTCTCCAACTTCTCCAGCATTCCCTTCCTTTCCGGCCACCTACGAAGCTGCGGGAGCCTCTTGTCTCTTGAATTCCCAAGGATTGTAGCACAAAGGGCGCCAACGCCACCACCGCCGGAAACGGGGGAGGCCCGAATTCAATCTTTCCACTCTCGGGGCCGGGATTTATGGTGGCCCCCTCCAGCCATTCGAAAAGAGGTTTCTGTCCTATGAGCAAAACCTTCGACCTAATCCTCAAAGGCGGCACGTGTGCCACACCCGCGGGACTGATTGAGACCGATGTCGCGGTTAAGAAGGGCCGAATCTCGGCTCTGGGGGACCTCCGAACCGCCACCGCCCCCGATATCGTGGATGCCGCGGGCCTGCACGTACTTCCCGGCGTCATCGATAGCCAGGTCCATTTCCGTGAGCCGGGACTGGAGCACAAAGAAGATCTCGGTACCGGGACGGCGGGGGCGGTGATGGGCGGCGTGACAGCCGTCTTCGACATGCCCAACACCAACCCCTCAACCACGACCGCCCAGTCCCTGGCCGCGAAGTGCCGGGCAGCCAAGAATCGTGCGTGGTGCGATATTGCCTTCTACGTTGGCGCGGCGGATGAAAACATCGAGGATCTGCCCCACCTGGAGTCCCTGCCCGGAACCGCAGGGGTCAAAATCTTCATGGGCAGTTCAACCGGGTCCCTTCTGGTTGAGGATGATGCGACCTTGGCCCAGGTCCTGGCCAGTGGCCGGCGGCGCTGTGCCGTTCATTGCGAGGATGAGCCCCGGCTGCGCGAGCGCCGCGCCCTGGTCGAAGGCGGCGCGCCCGTGTCGGCACACGCTGAGTGGCGCGATACGGAGACCGCCGTCCGGGCCACGCGCCGTCTGCTGGAGCTGGCCCGCGGGGTGCGACGCCGTGTTCACGTGCTCCACGTGACTACCGCCGAAGAGATGGCGCTGCTGCCCGACTACAAGGACATTGCCACCGTCGAAGTGACGCCCCAGCACCTGACCTTGGCCGCACCCGATGCTTACGAGCGCCTCGGATCACGCGCCCAGATGAACCCGCCGATCCGTAACGAACACCACCGGGACGCCCTGTGGAGGGCCATCGAGCAGGGTGGCGTCGATTGCATCGGCTCCGACCACGCGCCCCACACGCTGGATGAAAAGGCCAGACCCTACCCCGACAGCCCTTCGGGCATGCCCGGCGTACAGACCCTGGTCCCCATCTTGCTGACTCATGTCGCCCAAGGCCGGCTTAGCCTGCACCGGTTTGTCGACCTCACCAGCGCCGGCCCGGCCCGTATCTTCGGCATTGCCGGCAAGGGCCGGATCGCACTCGGATTCGACGCAGATTTCACCGTCGTCGACCTCAAGGCTGAACGGACCATCACCGACCGCTGGATCGTCAGCCGCTGCGGCTGGACGCCCTTCGACGGTTTCCAGGCTACCGGCTGGCCGGTTTCCACCATCATTGGCGGCCGGATGGTCATGACCGACGGGGAGCTGATCGGCGAACCCCAGGGCAAGGCGGTGCGTTTCTGGGAAAGCCTTTAGACCCACGAGTAGGCGGCCAAAATTTTTGCCTTCCTGGCCGTGGCCCTGTTCCTGACAACCGTCTGGGCGGTCATCGATTGCCAGAGGCTGATCACCGGATGGTTGGGCCGAAATGAACTTCTCCTCGATGCCATCGGAGGAAAAGGTTCTGCGCAGCGTATCCCTGACTTCCTCACCGCCGCCAGACAGGAGAAGTTTGTACTTCCATATCGTTCATTTGCGTCATCCGAACGCCATCATGATTCCGGCGCGCTCTTGGCCTCCTATCTCGGTCACGTCTCGTCAACTTACCATGATGTTGTGTTAGGGCATTGCCCCTCCGCAGGAAATGGTAATATTCTCGCACCTGCACAACAGGCAAGGACACGAATTCAATGACCGGCCAGGACAGCTTCACCACCCTTCTCCTCGAAGAGACCGAGGACGGAGTTAGCGCCTCGATCAAGGAACTCGGGGAGTCGGCCCTCCCCGAGGGCGACGTCACCGTCGCCGTCCAGTACTCCAGCCTCAACTACAAGGACGGGATGGTGCTGAACGGACTGGGCAAACTGGTCCGCACCTACCCGCACGTGCCCGGCGTTGATCTCGCCGGTACGGTCATGCAATCGGACTCGCCAAATTACAAGGCGGGTGACGAGGTGATCCTGACCGGTTGGCGCGTGGGCGAGGCCCACTGGGGCGGTTATGCAACCCGGGCCCGGGTAAAGTCGGACTGGCTGGTCCCCAAGCCCGCCGGGCTCAGCCTCAAGGAGTGCATGGCCATCGGCACCGCTGGATTCACGGCCATGCTGGCGGTGATGGCTTTGGAAGACCACGGCCTGACACCTGACGCGGACGGCGAGGTCCTGGTGACCGGTGCCGCAGGCGGCGTGGGCAGCGTTGCCGTCTCCATCTTGGCCCATTTGGGCTACGAAATCACCGCCTCGACAGGCCGGGACGAGACCCACGCCTATCTCAAGGATCTGGGGGCCACCTCCATCATCGACCGGGCCGAATTGGCAGCGCCACCCAGGGGGCCGTTGGGCAAGGAACGCTGGTCGGGCGCCATCGACAACGTGGCCGGCTCGACGCTGACCTCGCTGCTCGCCTCTCTCGGCTACGGGGCGAGTTGCGCCGCCGTCGGCCTGGCGGGAGGACCGAAGCTGGATAGCACGGTAATTCCGTTCTTGCTGAGGAGCGTCAACCTGCTGGGGATCGATTCTGTGATGTGCCCGACGGCACGCCGCATCGACGCCTGGACCCGCCTTGCCCGGGATCTGCCGCGCAATAAGCTGCTGGCCGCCACCCACACGGCAGGTCTTGCCGACGTACCCGAACTAGGCGGCAGAATTCTCCGGGGCCAAGTTCGGGGCCGGACGGTCATCGACCTCTCCCTGTAGGAAAGCTTATTGTTTCTCAACAGATTCCGCCTCCACGTGCGGTTGGACCGGCGATTGATGGCCATGGCGCTGCTCGGGGTCTGCAACTACGTTTCCGAGTATGAAGAGGCGGTCTGCGGCTACAAGTCGCCGGCCGCCGCCCCCTTGCCCCGGCAGGGTCAGCCGGCGAAGGCGGTGTCCGCCGAACCAACAGCCGAGAAAGAGGATACCCGGCTCGAGTCCGTACGCGACGCGGGCGCGACCGGCAACTGACCCACGTCTCCGTCTCCCCGTCCGGGGCCCGACGCGTTACACTGTTCCCGTCGAACGAAGTCCGGGTTCCCGTCGAACGAAGTCCGGGAGAAGGACGTAACGCACCGGGCCCTCGGCCTTTTCTGTTTTCTTCTGCTGCCTCTTTCCGCCGCGCGGACTGCCCACCTGGGCCCAGCACGCAAGACGCTTACCCGCAGCATGAGAGCCGATCAGATCATGGCCCCCCGCCACCGCGCCATGGACCGGACCGCCGCGATGCGCCGACGCTGAAAATTGGTCGCTCAACTTTCTCGTTCATTCATTTGGTATTTATTAAAGAGGCCAGAAACACTATTTCAATTTTCGGATGATATTACAGAAAATAATTCTGTGCCTCCCTTGAATAGGCCTGGGAAAATCATACATCCTTCAACAGGGTCTTTTGCGGATCCTGAGCCGCCTTCGGTGGCAAGGTCGCAAGGTCGCAAGGTCGCAAGGTCGCAAGGTCGCAAGGTCGCAAGGTCGCAAGGTCGCAAGGTCGAGGGAAACCCATACAATGCCGAAAAGCCAGAACCATTCTGTTGATACCGTGGTCACCGGATCGTCCGAAAACGACATCCTCTTTGGCGGAGACGGCACCGACGATATTGGAAGCGGCTGGGATGATGATATCCTAGACTCCGACACGGACTCCGATACCGACACCGACACCGACACCGACACCGACATCGACATCGATATGGACACCGATGCAGATGCCGACTGTGACACGGACACCGATACGGACACCGATACCGACACCGATACCGACACCGATACAGACACCGATACAGACACCGATACGGACACCGATACGGACACTGACACAGACACTGACACAGACACGGACACCGATGTGGACTGTGCGGCGGCCGAGACCATTGCGTGCGGTGATTCCCTGTCGGGCAACAATTCCGCGGTGGGCAGCGCGGACGTCATTGATACGTACCTGAACTGCGACACGTTTAACGCGGTGGGTTCAGAGTATGTGTACTCCATCACCCCCACTGAGAACGTGAATGCCAGCATCGCCGTTACCGGGATGAGCGCTGATCTC
>PIVK01000310.1 GCA_003354135.1 Rhodospirillales bacterium | reverse complement strand
GTTACGAGGAAGTTATGATTGGAGCTTGAGGAGGGATGTTTTTCGTAGTGAATTCCAAAATCGTGTCTTACGTGACAACGAACCAATCTCCAAGCTTTCAGAGGACCTCGAACGACTCATGAATCTCGCATACCCAACCATGACTCCAGGAGAGAAGACATGGAGCGACCTATTGATCGGCCAACTCAGAGTTGCCATTAAAGATAAGGATTTACATCAAATCATTACGGTGTCCTCATCTATGGGCTACCACCAGGTGGTTGCCAACCTAGTATCGGAGCAAACTTGGAGTAATAATAACATTCCCAACACTTCTGAAGAGCTGGTACATACTTCAGCCTTTAACCCTTCCAGCAAAGACATTGTCTGCTACTTTTGTGGTAAAAAGGGTCATAAAGCCAACGAATGCTGGTCAAGATATGATGACAAAAAGCCTGATACCTACAGGCCTCGTAGAGCAACTTCTGAAGGTGCTTCCAGGTATACCTCACGCACATCTTACCGACCTTCCGGTTCCAATCGCACTCGTTCTAGTGGTTCTAAGTATCGCCGAGACGATCGCCGAGACGATCGCCGTTCCATATCCAATACTTCTTCAAAGAAAGAACATACTGGCTCCTCTAAGAAGTCATCCCAAGGTTATGACAAGAAGACCTTCCCCAAACGACGTATCTACATTTACCAGGAAGAGAGCAGCCACAGTGAAAGTGAACACAGTGGAACAGGTTCAGAATCTTCTGGTGATCATGTAAGTCGTGCTCGATACAAATCTCGATACAAATCTGATTTGTGTACAAACTGTAACATTAAAATCAATGATGATATTGCTCACAAAACCCCTGTTTCTTCAAAAGAACTAGTGGATGTTTTTGGTAATGCAAAGTTACCCAACCAGTGTAAAAGACCTAATAGAATTCCTATTATTGATCCTGTATCAAATACAGAGGTGTTACCAGACCCCACCATGAACTCATATAAAG
>PIVK01000309.1 GCA_003354135.1 Rhodospirillales bacterium | reverse complement strand
TGGGAGGCAGTGCTGAGTCCGGAGGAGCGTGTTCCGCCCTTTAGATTTCAGGTCCTTGTTGCTGTGTAAATATGTGTTAAGATGTTAGATGTTTAGCAATGACCTTAGAGGTATTGAACTCTATAGATAAATATTAGCAGTAGCGAGAAGTTTGAGGCGAAAGTGCCTTCGACCCCCATCCCTGTGAGGAGGGGATTGAGAAATATACACAACGAGGAGAGATCTTGTCCAGCTGAGATTGTGTCGAAATGGAGACGGACACGATTAGGACGAGGAAGGTGATGACAAACCGCCTGCTAAGCAGGAAAGACATGATTGTCGATGGACAACGAGATGATTGATATAGAAGAATGGATTATTAGTATTATTATTATTTTAATATCATTTTTCACAGAGCACGTTAATTGTTTCATGATGCCTCGGAAAGAACCACTTCGGTCCGTTCAAGTATGCGGACGACAAGAAACCGCCACTGGCGATTTCAAAGGCATTGCCTGCTATCAGAAATATGTTGAGGAGGCATCCTAGAAAGTGATATGTTGCAACCCCCTAAAGGTGCCATTGACATGGAGGAGACCCAGACCAGACAGATGCTACTGGACAGATGTTTTCTCAGGCTTACAAGTGACGTCCCTAAGGAACAATTTCTTATGCACTTGTAGTCATGAATTTTTTAGGAGGGAAGAGGAGCACAGGAAGTGCTGTGAGAGCTGCCAGTACTCTTGCACAGGGATGGCCCATGCAAGATATTGCCCACGACCTCGGAGGGCCGGTATACACCCTCTGATTTTAGGCCCGAGTGAACTGTGGCCTGTGGAAGCAAGGAGATGCACGAAGATGCAAGAAGAAGGAAACCGTGGAGGTTTCGCGTTCAACTAGGCGTAGCTCGCCCCCTTCGCAGAAGGCTGGCTTGGTGTTAGTAGTTCCTGGATGCTCACACCTTCTTTGACTCTTAAAAGGGGACGCCCTTGGGAGTCATCTGTATG
>PIVK01000046.1 GCA_003354135.1 Rhodospirillales bacterium | reverse complement strand
GTTCCCCGTCTCGATGTTTTTGCAGCATTCCGCGAAGATAACCGCCCGGTGAGCGGACTTGCAGCCCCTTGGCGGCAATAATGCCGATGCAGATGGTGGCTCCGATGCGGTTAAGCTCTCCACAGGCCTGAGACCAGGCGTGTTCCGAGATGCCTAGATGGTGTCTCAGGAGGCTTGCGGCTTCAACCAGGTCGTTCCAGGTTGGGTTTCCAACCCGATCTTTGGGGATCAAAGGCCTGAACGCCGGCACCAGGTCCAAAAGGTGCCGCGGTTTGATGTCGTGGCAATGGAAGTCGGGAGGAGGAAGGACCTCGACCTGGCTACCCTCCTTTTTGGAGGTCGTACTTACATCTTCTTCGGTTGAGGTTTGATTTGTAGTTAGTATATGGGGTCGGTTTACCGGCCCCTTGGGGTCGGTTTTTGCAATTTCAAACTCTTCGTCAAGAACGGCTTTCGCGGCGTCACGAAGGGTTTCGAGGTGTTCGACCATGGCCTGAAGCTCGTCCAGGGGGAGGAGCTGGCGGGCGGCGGCGCGCGCGTTGTTGGCGGCGACAATGAGTGAGTCCCAATCGTAGGAGCGCGCGCCGTGTTCGATCGCGGTTTCGGCCAACTGGACGAGGGCTTTGCGATTGATGGTGAGGGAGCGCCGGAGCGCGGCAAGCTCTTGGCGCTCCTGGGCCGCCTGGTGAGCGGCGACAACGAACTTCGGGAAGTTCAGGGCCATGGGAGAGAGATCGAAGCCGTATGCCTCCTGAATGAGGCCTCCGGCGTCCCGGCGTCCCCATCGTTTACCGTTGGGGCTTTCGACGACGGCGATCAAGCCGGCTTTGACCATGGCGCGGATTTTGAACTTCACCTGGGTACGTTCGACCTGCCATTCCTCGGCCAGGCGCGCATTGGAGGGCCAGACGACCGGGCGGCGGCCGGGTTCCCAATCCTGGGACTGGGTAAAGGCGAACAGGGTATCCAGGGCGGCAATGACGTGGGGCCGAATACCCAGGAGAGGCGCCGCGCGCTTGGCGGCGGCGAGGGCCTGGAAGGCGGAAACGTCGCCGGCGAGGCCTTCGAAGGCGGCGGCCTGGTTTGCGGCGCTCAGGTCATAGACGGTGATTCGACGGAAGCCGCGATCGCGGCGGACGCCGGGAGTTCTGAGATTTGTATCGGTCATGGCCATGGGGCCGGTCCTGAAAAAAGGCCAAGCGATACCGTTCCCGTTCAGCCGAAGAGGCAAAAAACGGGCTTGCAATCGCCGTGGGATGACCGTATAAGGGGATGGCTAGTTTAGCCCCCATGGTGCGTTTTGGTCATCCCGGGCACAGAGTTGAGGCGATCGTTGGTAGCGGTCGCCTTAAATCTTTTCTAGGCCGGCTTTTCCTCCTTTCCCTGTATCAATGAAGCGGTTTCCGGGTGCGCGTGCAGCAGGTGCTCCAAGACGGCGCCTATGCTTGCGAGATGGTGGGCGTTCTTGAAGGAAAGGATGGCATCCCGGCAATGAACCGGGATGATCCCCTCGATCTTTACCAGGCCTTTGGCCCGACATTTAGCCCGCCATCGGGTGATGGGCGACATCGATTTCAGAGCGGTTTTGCGTAGCACCATGTAAGGAGTTAGACGCGGACATGTAGTAGGCGTCAAGACAAAAATTCATAGATATAGATAACGCTTTGTTAATTCCCGGAGCGCGAAGAATCGCGGGAAGGGGTTGATTCATATCTAATATTACTAATAGGGACGAGAGCCCCGCGCCGAGTCGCGACGGCGAAAAAAAATGTGCAAAATATTGAAACCCGGCGATTGAGGTCGTGATCGTCTTAGGTCCGGATGAGAATCCGGGCTTTTTTTGTTTTTGATTCGCGAATCCGTTTTAGCGTGCGGGGCAGGGGAGGGGCGTTAGTTCTGTGGTGGCGCGGGGAACAACGTATTGAAGAGCTGTTTGGGGGGGCAGCCGAGGCGGGCGTGAGCGGCAAGCAGGATCATCGTGGCCCGGTCTGGGTCGACGCGATGATACTTGGGCGTCGTGGCGATGATGCGGTTGGGGGTCGGTTTAGCGAATTCGGCAAGGGCGGCGGTGATGCGCCGGCATGACTCCGGCTCGGAAGGGGTTTCAGCATGGGAAGGGATGGCCGGCAGCCAAAACACGAGGAGAAGAACGGGGAGGAGCGCGGGGCGGATCATCATGAGGATCCTGCCGGACATTTCCCGGTCGGTTTGTGGTGTTTGGGATCGGGGAACGGGATCTTGCAGGGGGTGTCGCACTGGACGCCGTAGACGGGACATTGCGTAGCTTCGCCATCGTGTAGGCGGCGCGGGGAGAGGATCTTGCCGGGGCGTCCCGAGAGATCGACGGCGTAGAGCGCCGGCGTGGGAAGTTCAGCCGTGATTTCCTGGTGGGGGTTGATCAAGTGTTGGCCGGCCATGAGGAGGGCGCTCAAGCAAATATCCTGTTGCGACAGCCGGGTTCGGGCCTGGATGTTTTTGAAGTCGCGCGCGGCGTCCGCGGACAGGTCCACGGTGATGGTGCGCCGTTCGATGGCGGGGCGTTTCCAGTGGCCGATGAACGGCAAGTGCCAATTGCGGCGGATGACCCCAAGGCCTTGGGGGATGACTCCGCCTGCCTCTCTAAATTGGAGCGGGAGTTTTGGAGTGAGTTTGTACGTATGCATATTTGATTTCCTGTTATTTTTGAGTCGATTACCCGTCTTTGCAAGGTTTCGCTGCACGTTTTTAATGTGCCATATTTTTCTGTTATTTTGGTAATATATTGACATAGAAGCAAAAAAACTATTCCCTAGCAAGCTATAGTTTAACGTGGCTGTGGATGCCACACGATACCGGAGGGCACTTATGTCTATTATTACTAATAGGGGCGCTGGCGGAAACGCCGTGATTTATGAGGGACCGGTCACGACGGCGAAAGCTGTGGTGATTGTTTTGCTCGTGGGGATTTTCACGCTGGCGGGGGCTGGTGAGGTGTTGGCCCAAGTGAGCATCGGTGGCTCCGGGAGCTGGGCGTCGTCGATCGCCGACAAGGGCGAGGGGATCAAGGTCGGTCTCCTGTCGTTGGTGGCGGTCGCGCTAGGAATCGGCGGTGCGTGGATGATCGTCGGAGGGGCGATTTCGGGAGAGATAAACTGGCGCCGGGTCGGGGTGCTGGGATTCTGCGCCGTGCTGGCGGCGGCGTTGGATCAGGTGGTGCAAAGCCTGGTGGCGTAGGCCGATGAGCAAGATATCCGTCCCGGTCTGGACGCCGACGACGCGACCGCCGAATGTGTTCGGGGTTGATATGTTTCTGGCGGCTTTGTCGGTGCTCGCCGCCATCGCGGTATCGGTGCTCGTCGCCGTGGTCGGGTTTTTCTTCGGCTTATCGGTGGCCATGTGGCCCCTGGTATTTTTGGTTTTGTTCGCGACCAATTTGATGCTGGCGAGCCGCCTTTCCGACCGAGACCTTCACATCGTGACGATTCAGGTCATGGCCTGGCGGGGATGGCTGGGGCGCCGGGGCGTCCTCCTCCGCCGTTTTGGTAGTTGGGTGCTGCTGGTAGGCGGCGCGATGCTAGCGGGCGCGGCTGAGGCTGGATATGGAATTCATGTGCGGGGTTCGGCGGTCCTCGACGTGGACGAGATGATCGTCATTGGCTTAGGGATGCTGCTTGGCGGGGTCGGCCTGTCGGCGGCGGTGGTGCCGGCGCTGGTGCGCAAATGGGCCGGAGATCCGAAAAAGGATTACTACGAGAATCACCTGGAGGTTGACCGGATCCTGGATGACGGGATGACGGTGCAACTGAAGTCGGGCGGCCTGGTTCGGCTGATCCGATTGTCCGGGATGCAATACGTGACGCGGCCCGAGGACGCGCAACGCGCGGCATTGAACATGCGGGTGCAATTCCTGAACGCGCAGCGCGATACGGAGGTGATTCTGCGGTATTTCGCGCGCAAGACCCGGGTGGACCTGGGCGCGGACGGAAAGTATCCGTCGCCCACCTTGCAGGAAATCGGGGATGCGGAGAGGGAATTTTTCGCCAACAGTTGGGCTTACGAGTTCACGATTGTTCTGGAGGTACCGCCCGGGCAGCGGCATCGGCGGGAATTGGCCGATGCGACGGCGTCGGCGATGAACAATTTGCAGGATTTCGGTGCGGAGATCATTCGTGCGGCGGCGGAAGGGCCGTGTCCTTTAACGGAAACCCTGGGCGATTTGGTGAACGGGGTTTATCGGGCGTTGGGGCCGTCGTCGCGGTCGCTGGCGGCGCGGCTGGGAACGGTACCGACGGATTTTCACAAGGGGTCTGGATTGATCCGCACCTGGGACGGGGTATCCGACCGGCTTGAGCGGATCATCGTCGTTAAGGAGTGGCTTGAGAAGACGAGTGGCGATCTGGTGCGCCGGATCATGGAGGTGGAGTGTGATCTGGAGGTGTGTGTGTTCGCCAAGCCATACGGCACGAAAAGGGCGAAGGCGCTGCTTTGGAACCAGGAGAAGCAAGCGGGCATCTTGAATTTCAATCCGCTGGTGGCGGCGGATTTTCAAGAGGTGGCCAACCTGGTGGACTCGGGCAAGGAGATTTATTGGCGGACGCAGACGACGATTTTGGTGCGGGCACGGACGCAAGAGGCTCTGACGGAGGCTTTGGAGAGAGTCGAAAAGATCCTGTCGCAGGACAATGTGGTGTTTGCCAAGGACACCGAAGCGGCACTTGAAGAGTTCTATTCGCGCACGCCGGGACGGAATTTTCTGGCGCGGCCGATGCATCTGGTCTCAAGCAACATCGCGGCCTTAATGGCCATGTCGAGCGAGCCGCGCGGGATGGACCAGAGTTATTTCGGGGATGGCCCGATCAGGCTGTTCAAGTCGGTGCGGGGACAGACCTATCAATTCCAATACCATGTGCGGTTGGGACGGGAGCCGATTGGCCATTACATGGTGATCGCGCCGACCGACAGCGGCAAGACGACGCTGATGATGCATTTGATGGGCGGGATGTTGCGGCACCGGAACACGAAGGGTTTTGTTTTCGACAGCCAGGAGGGGGCGCGGTTCACCATCGAGGCGATGGGGGGGAATTACTACAATCTCAACGACGCCTCGGGCGGGGTGACATTGAACCCGCTGCAATTGGAAGGAACGGAAAGCAACCAGGCGCATTTGCGGCGTTTGTTCCGGATGATGGCCGCCGTCAATGACGATGAAAGTCTGGAAAAGATCGAGGAGGCGGTTCGCAAGACGCTGGATATTCCCGACGTGATGGATCGCCAATTGAACAAGATCTACCGCTCCGGGTTCGGGGCCGGGGCGGAGTTGAAAAAGGGAATGCGGAAGTGGGTAACGGTAGACGGTCGGCCGGGGCCTTACGCGTTCCTGATGAATGCGGAGTTCGACAGTCTGGCGCGGCAGATGGACGAGACGTTTTTGATCGGCTGGAACGCGGATCAGATTTTGAAGGAGCCCGAAGTTGCGGCCCCGGTGTTCGAGCACATCGGCCATGTGGTGAGGTCGGAGTGCAAACGGGGCGGTTACGGCTTCAATATTTTCGTCGATGAGGCGGCAAATCTGTTCCGCAATCAGGCGTTCCGGGACGAGGCGGCGGTGATGTACCGGGAGTACCGGAAGCTGGGGGGCGTGGTTGGAGTGGCGTTCCAGGAACCGTCGGCGTTGCGGGAGTCGGGGATCGGATCGGCGGTGTTCAACAACGTCTCGACGATTTTCCTGTTTCCGAACAGCCAGGCGCAACGAGAGGACTACGCCGAGTTGAATTTAAATTCCGAACAGTGGGACTACATCAAGGGCCTCTCGTCGATCAACGCGGCGGTGGAGAGGTCGGTGATGCTGATTAAACGCGACAAGTCGGGCGGTGCGAATGCGGAGGAATCTCTGATTCTGGATGTGAACCTGAAGCCGATCCTCGGCCCGTTGGTGCGTTGTTATCAGTCGGGTCCGCGGGCGGTGCGCCTGATGGAAGAATTGAAGGACGCTTATGGGACGGAAAACTGTGAATGGGTCAGACATGCGTAGGGGGTGCGGAAGATGACACGGCGGATCGACGCGGCAATGAAGCGCTGGCGGGCGCGGACGTGGACGGAACGGGTGGTGATCGCGGGGACGATTATCGCGATGAGTGCCGGTGCGGCCTGGGCGGCAATGGCGGTGACGGATGCGGGGACACATGCCAAGTTGAGCAGCGTGATTAGTTTGCTGAAGGAGATCTCGGCAAACACGGGCGAGAATGCACTGGATCAGAAGAAGCTGACGGACTCCTTCGGACCCAAGGGGAAGATTTCGCTCAACCTGGGCGGTAATTTGTCGGCCCAACGGCGGCGTTGGCTGGGAATGGCACCGGATGGGAATGCGTTTACGGAGGCGATGCGGCTGCCGAAGGAATTAAAGTTTGGCGACGTCACGTTCAGCACGTCGGAAATTTCGCTCGATGTCTACGACAGGGCGTTGCGCTTCAAACTGCCGCCGTTGTCCAAAGACGCGCAAAAAGCGAAGAAGACTCTCCGGGCGGTCTCGGACGTGCAGTTGGACGACATTCGGTTCCGTCGCCAGGCGACGTTGGAGAATGCGGCCGTTGACGGGATCGCCGCGAGCGATACGGCGGCGGACAACTACGCACGTCATCTGGACGATATCACGGCCTTGCAGCAGCTCTTGAATCCAGGGTCGCAAACGGCTCAGGAGCGGTTTGCGGTGCTGGGCGGTCTGTTGGTCAAGCTGAATACGCTGATGGCGGAAAACAACCTGCTGCTATCGAAACAGATGAAGATAACGGGCGCTGACGGGTTGCGGGGTTTGCCGCTGTGGTTGCAGGCGGGGAAGTATCGCCAGGAAATGGGGGGAGGGTGAGTTATGACGTGGTTCCGTGGTTCCGTGGTTTTGTGGTTGTTGGCCCTGTTGACGTCTCCGGCGTCGGCAGAGCCGGAGATCCTGAGCGGCTGGTCTCAGAACAACGGGGCGGGGAGGATCCTGCTCGGCGAAAAGGTCAAGTGGAACCGCTCGATGGACTCTTACCCGGAGGGTGTTCAGAACGGAGTCGAGGTGCGTCTGTGGGGCATCGAGACGCCGGAGGAGGACGATATCTGCATCGTTCCGGCGGACGAGAAGACAGGCCGCAAGAGAGAGGATTGGCCCTGCGGCATCACGGCAAAGTGGTCGTTAGATCCTGCGGCGGGTACGAAAAGTTATCTGCACAAAGTGGAGTGCCGGGTCAAGTGCCGCAAGGCGGGGGAGATCATCGCGCGCTGCGGCGATATTCGGCGCCGGAAAGGACCGGAAGGCGGGAATTATCTTTACGACCTGGCGTGGCACATGATTCGGGAGGCCGTGGCGTCGCCGCTGCCCGAGGCGCCGAAGGCCTATCACGACATGGCGGCCGAGGTGGATGCGAGAAGAAAGAAGAAAGGCATCGGAAGTTACGGATGGACCCGGCATGAACCGGGCCGCAAGGCGAGCTGCGAATAGGGGCCGGGGCCATGGATTTTGATTTTATGCCGGCGGCGCCGTCGATCACAGAGCGATTTGAATGCATTTCGTGTGTGCTGGTTGGCGATCTGATCGAAAAAATCGAGCAATACGGCCTCGATGTCTTCAACGCGTCCATGGTGCCGGCGCAGTGGCTTCTGGCCACCGCGGTCGGCGTGTGGGCGGCGGGGATCCTGTTGCTGGCCATTGCGGGCGAAATTCATCCGCGGGACGTCATCAAGGGGATGTTCGCCATTTTCGCCGTTTCCACATTTCTCAGCGCGGCCGGGTGGTGGTTCGAATACTTCTTCGACACCGTGAACCAACTGATCACGGGGCTGTCGGTGATGGCGCTGAATCAGAAGGGGTCGCTGACGGGACCCGAACTGCATGGGGATTTCGCGGACCTGGCGCGCGCGATCGAAATGGAGTCTCGCAAGGTATGGATGGTGGCCCGCGCCATGATGACGGAGGGGGGGGTAATGCACCTTCACATCACCATCGCGGGGGTGGCGTTGCTGATACCGTTCTTTTTCGTTTTCGCTCTTTATCTCGGGCAATTGTCGGTGGCTTGGTTCCGCATCGCGGCGGTGACCGTGCTGTCGCCGTGGCTGGCGATCTGCGGGGCCTTCAAGTCGACGCGGCCTTTCATGTCGGCGGGTCTCAAGACCATGTTCTCCAGCGTCCTGGTGGTGGTGATCGCCACGGTGGGCATGGCGTTGATTCTCTATATTTTCGGCGAAACGTTTTCAAAGCTGCCGGTGTCGGGCGATCAGGTCATCGTTACCGACATGTCCGAGTTTGCCTGGTCGGACCGTTATTGGATGGTGATCCTGATCGGCTGGCTGGGCATCGCCTGGCAGTGGGAAGCGGCGACCATCGCCTCCGGGATCGGCGGGGTGTTTCTCAATTCGGTGGGGCCTGCGTTGTTCGCGGCGGGCGTCACGGCGACGGCGGCGCTGCCGTTCAAGCTCGGGGCATTACCTCTCCAGGTGGCCGGCAACCGGTTAGGCAACAAGGCAACGGACGCCGGCATCGACGGGACGAGGCGGGCGGCCGGGAAGGCCTGGAACGCGGCGGCAGGCGGAATGTCGAAGATGGCCCAATACAACCAAGCCCGGTACGGCTCGCCGGACGGTGGTGAACCGAAAGGGAAATGAGCAGGTTTTAAGGAATAGGGAAAAGAACGATGTGGATCAAAAGAAACGGTGTCTTGCGCGTTCGCGCTCTTGGGTTGCTCGTCGCTTTAGGGGCGAGCTGCGTGCCAACGGAAAAACCCGTGTCGGTCGGAAGCGGAACGAACGAGATGAAGCCTTCGCCCTGCCGTCATAGTGACGAGCGGGACTCGGCGGCCTGGTGGCGCCCCGGCGCGAAAGTGGCGTTGACCGTCAGGCCGTGCCCGAAACTGAAGTTGTTTGAGCTGAACTCCGAAGCGGGTCCGGCGGGTCCGCAAGGCGGGCGGCGCGGTCAAGGATAGGCGGGTCGTCATGTTCAAATGGTGGAAAAAGAAAACCCCGCCCGGCGAAGTCGATATTGGGATCGAGGAGGCGGACGGATGGGAGGACCACTCCGCCCCCGTGCACGCGCCTCATGCGTTGGATTTTGAAATCGCCCATCGCCGCACGGTGTACGTGCTGCACAAGTCGGTGGCCGGGAATTTCGTCATGTTCGGCGTGATCAGCGTTTTGGCAACGTTGCTTTATGCGAGTTGGCCGTTGAAGGAAATCAAGTTGGGCCTTCTTCGCGGGACCTGCGAGGGAGAAAGGACGTTGTGGGTCGAGCCTTTGCATAAAGACGTTGACGGAGTGAAGCTGTTTTTGGAGCAGCAGGTGGGCTTATGGCTGGATGATGTCGAAACCATCGACGGGATGACCGAGGCGGAGCGTTTCAGCCGGGCGCGGTGGATGGCCACGACCACGGTCTGGAACGATTTCGAAACACGCCGGATCAAGAGCGGTGCAGTTCAAAAGGCGATCAGCACCGGCCTAAGCCGTCAGGTTGTGGTGCACGTTGTGCACGAGATCGACAGCCTGGAGACCGGTGTGCGGAAGCTGAGGGCCGAGTACACGCTTATTGACCGGGAAAGGGGGAAGGAGCTGGAACGAAAGCGGGTGGAGGCCATCGTGGCGATCGTGTTTCTGGGCAAGGAAATCCGGCTGGAAGACCGGTACATGAACCCGCTGGGCGCAACGGTGATTGCCTGGACGAAGACACCGAAGAAGTTGGAGGGGTAACGGCGATGGAACGACATTGGTTGGTGGTGGCTGTGATTTTGTGGGCGGGTGCGGCCGGAGCGCAGACGCCTTATCAGCAGTTGGAAATTACAGGCACGCCACCCGGCGCTGTGCCGCCGATTATGGGAGCAGGCGTGCCGCCGGGGGTTACGACAACGGCCATAGGCGGCATTGAGGCGCGCGCGGATTTCATTTCGGAGAGCGACCGGGGGAAGAACGCAAAGCAGGTCCAGCGGGCGTGGCGGAATGCAGAGCCGAACCAGGGGGTCGTGACCTTCGAGGAGTGCGCGGCGTGCGTCTATCACGTCAAGGCGCGCGAAGTGATGATCACAACGATCGACCTGCCCGAGGGCGAAACGATCAGGGTGCCGATCGACAATGCGGACCCGGCGGGGTTCGACGTTAAGGTCCGCGGGAAGAACAGGTTTGCGGTACGCCCGAAGCTGGTCGGAGTGGACACGAATATCAACGTCCAGACGGAAAGCGGCAAACTCTATCCGTTCTATATCCGCGTGTTGTCGGTCAAATCGAAGGAAATTCCAAACCTTCGGGTGAGGATTGAGAAATCGGCGCCACAAGAGACGGCAGATACGCAGGAATCTGCCTTCGGCCCCGTGGAGCGGGGCGTGCCGTTTGGACGGCCGGCCGCGCCGGCGCCGAAGCGCCCCGATGAAAGTGGGGCGCCGTCTCAGGCGGCCCAGAAGCGCGAGGGCGTGGATCCGCTGGATTACGTGCAGAGCGGCAAATGTTTTGAGCGCGGCGTCTACGGTTTTGGGGATTTTCGGGTGTTCGGCAGCGAGGACCTGAAGCCCATGCAGGTTTACCGCAACGACTGTTGGACGTTTGTCTATTACGGCCCGGCGCGGTGGAAGGAAATCGAGTTGCCCGCCGCGTTTTCGGTATTTGACGGCATCGACGAGGCCATCAATTCGCGGGTCCAGGGGCGCCATACCCTCATCGTGGAAAACGTGAGCAGGATGATCACGCTTAAGGTGGGGCAAAAGCATCTTTGCATCGAGTATGTGGGCTCGGCCCAAGTGAAGGAAAGGCTGGGAGAGATCCCGGTGGCGTCAAGGTAGCGTCATGGCGGGGATTTTCTGCAATGCGATGGCGGCGATCGGCGTAAGCCTCGGCGTGTGTGTGGAGGATACGGGGACGGTACAGCCGCCGGATCTGGGGCCGGGCGACCCGACGCTGTTTGATTTTAAGTCCCGGCCGGCGCCGGAACCGGTCCAGTCGGGACGGCTGTTATTCATCCCGGGTCGAATAGATTTCGGGACGGTGAAATTCGCCGGCCGGGTCTCGACGGGCGTCACGGTGAAAAATGTCGGCGGGAAGAACGTCGAGCTTCACTCGGTTTTAATTGGCATGAGCGAAGGCGCCGGGGTGGGGAATCTGACGTTGGCTGCCAACCAATGTAGCGAGTTGGATTTACCGCCTGGCGGCGAGTGCCGTGTGGAAGTGGCGTTTCAGGCGTCGGCCGAAACGGGTGGCCAGGTCCGTGGTGAGCTGGTCGTGAGCCATACGGGGCCTGAACGGGCATCGAAAGCGTTAATCGCGGGAAAAGCGGGGCCGCGGCCCGTGCTGGTGCCGCCCGTCCCCACGGCGCCCGCGCTTCCGAAAGTGTGGCCCAAACCGCTCCCGGACCCGAACGCGAACGCGAGCAACCGAATTTTGAAAGCGCGTCGCGTGGCGAGCTGGGGGGAAGTGGGAACGGAGGACTTGGAGAAGGAACCGACGATCCCCCCGTCCGGCCGTCCGGTGAACAAGGGTAAATATATGGATGACGAATATAGTCATCCGGAAGTGGAGGGCGGTCTGCCCGTCGATAACAGCCGGATCGTCACGACGGTCCGCTATATCCATGCGGTGGTGGAAACGAGCGTCAACAGCCAAGTATCTGGCGAAAGCGGTGGGAAAATAATTCTTCAAGTCACGAAAGATGTTTTCGCCGCAAACAACGATGACTTGTTGATCCCAAAAGGATCCCGACTGGATTGCAGTTATGAGAGTTTGGAGAAGGACGGAGATTCGCGCCTTCCCGTGATCTGCCATCGCGTGCTGCGCGGGGAGGACTACGCGGAACTTTACGAAATCGCCGGCGTTGTCGGCGATACCATGGGCCGGGCCGGTGTGCCTGGCGAAATCGATCGGAGGATATGGGAACGGTATGGGTCTTCGTTTGTCGTGGCGGGTATTTCCACGATGGCGGCGGCCGGTGCCAATATGCAATCGGACTCGGATTCGTTATTTGACGGAGCGGGAACGGAGTTGAGCCAGAGTTTGGGTGAGATTTCGGCGAAAATCCTCGAACAGACGGTAAATTTGGCCCCGATCATCACGATTGCCCAAGGTACCCGGGTAATCATTATTCCGAGAAACGACTGGATCTTGAAAAGGCCGACTCGTGGCGATGTCGGCTAGGAGACATGTGATGATGAAGACAATCGGAGTGTTGGGTTTGATCGGGCTGCTTTTTGCGGGACCACGTGTTTGGGCGCAACCGGCGGCGCCCGCGCCGGGAACCGGGGATCAAAAGGCAGGTAGCGCTATCGACAGTCAGATTGGCGAGGCGGTGTTGCAAACCGAAGCGATCTTGCGGCTGCCGAAGGGAGGTGAGGCGGTCGTGGAAACCAAGCTCCTCGGCGTGGTGAACCCTCCGTCCGGGGTGTCCTTCGAAGGGGTTAGGTTCGAGGGATACGGTCGCCGGGTCAACACCGGCTCCCGTGATGTCGGGCAAATGGTATGGTCCCAGGTGAGTAAAATAGTGGATGGCAAAGAACGAACGGCGGTGTTGGACTCTGCTTGGGCAACGCAAGTCGTCATGGAAGGCGATACGGTACCGGCGGAACTGCGGTTGTCGGCGGGCGGGGATATGGCGGCTTTGGTAAAAGCCGTCCAGCAATTGAACGACCTGGACGTCGAGGAGCCGGAGGAAGAAGAGGAAAAGAAAGTCCTGGAGAATGATCCGCGCGGCGGGTCATACGGTCGCTCGACGGGATCGAGCGAGAACGACATTGCGGGGGAGTATCAGCCTCTTGAGTCGACACAACCGAAGATACAGACGGAAACCGTTGTCGCGGAAACGACGATAGTCACGACAGCCGGCTGCGATGTGCGGGTCGATGAGACACAAGGCGTTGCGATTGTTCAATCGAAGGAAGTCACCAGCGGGGCCTCCGGAACCTCGGAAACCGCATGTTCGGACAGCGAGGTTCGCTATCTTTTGCAGCGGAGCTATGCCCGCTGTTCCGACAAGATTGATTTGTCGGAAATGGCAGCGTGGCCGCAGTACATCACGTATTACGTGGATTCCGGCGGGACAACGCACGACACCGGCGAATGCGTGCCTGATCTTGAACAGGAATTCGAGATCGTCGAGAACAAGACCGGCTGCGCCGTCTATACGGACTGGAGCACAATAACGGCACAGGAGCAGGCCTCGCTCGTTTACACCAACCAAAACAATTCTCAAGTGACGGTCCGGGGTTGCGAGCCGGTCGGAACGCCGGTGGCGATCACCTGGACGGATGCGGGGTGCTCAATCCGTCATGACTTTGGGGCCAACCGGTCGGTTTTGATGGAAAAGGCCGTTTTTACGCTGAACGGCAAGACCTATACGGCCCAAGAATGCACGGACCGTGGCGTGTTTTATCCGCATGAAACCGTTGCGACGGTGGATGGAATTAAAGTGTGTGCCGATATCGTGGCGCTGGCCGATATGAGGGTGTATCCGCAAACCCGAACCCGGATCAATGTTAATGGAGCCTATCAGTGGATCGGGGATTGCACGCCGGATACGAACGCGGCGATAGACCTGGTGGCCACGCATGACGGCTGCTCGTTCGTTCACGACGAACCCGCGAATGTTTCGTACGAAGAGCACCGGTATTACTATCTGGAAGGCGGCGTCCGGACGTATGTAAATAATTGCTCCTCGAGTGGGGTGATCTACACGCACCAAGTAGAGGGCGGGGCCGTTCATGGCTACGTCAATCACGACACGCAGCGTTTTTCCTATGAAAACACGGCACTTTATATCGACACGCCTTATGGGCGGATCGAGGTGTCGGCGGGTCAGGTGCGCGAAGGAGCGCCGCAAATTGCCTATATCTGGCTCCGGGAGGAGACGGTGGAAACCGGCCAGCAGTCTTTCGAGGGTTGTAACACCTACACTCTGACGGCCCTGAACGATGTCTATCAACGGCCGGACGGAACCGAATACACGGATTCGACCGGCGTAGCCGGAACGCCGGTCGGCCCGGAGGATACCTGCGAAAACATCCTGGTGGACTCCAGGGACTTGAAGTCGGGAGGAGCAGCCATCTTCCTATCGTCTTGGACGTTCAACTTGAACGGCGACACATTTATGCGGCAATGCAATTTTGCTTACTACGATACGTTCGCTACCGTCGAGAAACGCGCAATGACAAACACCGCGTCGGGAGTGGTTATATCAACCACCTGCGGCTATTTCGACCTCAACGGCAACGGCAATACCGAAGACGATTTCGACGGTTGGCGCACGTTCAGGAGTAACGGTAACTTTAACGTCCAGGTCTATAGGGAATGTGGCGCGTCCTCAAGTTCGAGCCAGACATTATATGTCGGCCAATCGGCGGCAAGCCACAACCAGCCCGCCTGCCCGTTTTAGTTAGGGCAGGGGGCAACGATGGCACGCAAGACCAGGGCGTGTGTTGACGATCCGCTTCTCGATAGCGAGCTGCACAAGGGGCTGTGGGAGTATGTGGCGCCGCGCAAGACGATGGAAGTGCGGATCGATCGACCGGGTGAGATCATCGTCGAGACCCGCGGAAAGGGTAAGGAGTTTATCAACGATAAGCGAATTACGACCGGGTATATCAAAGACGTAATGTCGACGCTGGCCAATTATCATGGCCTGAAATTCGACGAACTGGGCAGTCCCTCGGTCGCGGCCCGGCTTCCGGGGGGACACCGGTTTCAAGGGACGGTGGGGCCGTCGATTCTTGAAGAGATGACGGTCACGATCCGCTGCAAGCATCCGTTTCAGGCCACATATGAAAAGTTTGGTCTTAAAGGGGAGGCCCTGGATTGGCTGCGGCTGGCGGTGAAAGCCGAAAGGACCATCGTTGTCGCGGGATCGACCAATAGCGGCAAAACGACGCTGCTTAATCTCCTGCTCCAAGACGTAAACCCGCATCGGCGCGTGATTACGATCGAGGACACGGAAGAACTCATTGTCGACCGGTTCCGCGATCGGGTGCAAATCCTGGTGGCACGCGATAAGGAGAACGCCGCGCCCGGGATGATCGACTACCGGCAGACCTACGATTTATTGATGCGGTCGACGCCGGAGATCCCGGTCTTCGGCGAGATCTCCACGACGAACGGCTTTCTGGCGTTGACGCTGTTGAATGCGGGTCATGCGGGCATGATGATGACGATTCACGCCAACTCCCCGGAACAGGTGGTGGAAAAGAAGTTTTCCCAGGTCGTCGAGTGGGGCGGGGAAACGATGACGAACATTCCCGAATATCTTTCTGATCTCGTCGACCTGGTGGTTCAGGTGCACAAAACGCCGCATGGCACGAGAGAGGTGTCGGCGCTCTATATGCCGCGCACGAAAAAATATCTCTACCTCAACGAGGTGGATACGTTGCTCGATTTTCACAAGGCCATTGAGGCGGCGCGGAAGGAGGAGGCACGGCATGGCTGAGATCGCGGGGCGCGGACAACGGGAAAAAGCAGTCGCCTTCATGGTCCTGGGCTGGGGGGCGTGTCTGGTCGGGTTTGGATGGCATGTTCACCAACTGTCGGGGTTCAACATCATCGATGGAGACTGGTGGGGCGCGCTGATCAAATATTTCCGTCACTACGGAGTTTTTCATCCGGACGTCGGCAGGGCGTTTAAACAAGCGGGGATAATTTGGGGTTTGGCCGCATTCCTGGTGATGATCCTCGCCAACTGGCGATGGTCGATGCGCCGAACTGATTACGGCGCCGGACAATGGGCGAGGCCGCGCGATATCCCAAAAATGGGCTTGGACGCCGAGAATGGCATCGTGTTGGGGCGGAAGGGGAAAAAGCTTCTGGTCTTCGATAAGTATTATGCGGCGATCGTGTGGGCACCACCCGGAGCTTTCAAGACGCAAGGTGTGGTCATTCCCTCCATACTGAGCTTGGGGGCGGGGTCCTCGGCGGTGATCAACGACCCGTCCGAGGAGCTGTATAACTTGACCGCAGGGCATCGCGGCGAATATGGGCCGGTGGTCAGGATTAGCTGGAGCAGTCCCGACACGGCCCGGTGGAATCCGATCAGCACCGAGGAATTGCCCAACGACATCGCGGATCTCCAAACGGAAATCGACGGTATTTGGCATATGCTGATTCCAAAGGGCGGGGATGCGCAGTTTGACGATGTCGGGCGGTCTCTCGGCGTTGCGGTGACGTTTTTTAACATTCTCCAAGCCCGGGAGAGGGGGGAGGACGCGCGGTTCGGGGAGATCGTTCATTGGTTGACGGAAGGGGCTGCTCAAGATTGCTATCTTGACGATGACGACCCGACCGGGGCGTTCCTAACGTGGGTTGCGGCAACGGCCGAGGGTAATGGATGGCCGCGGATGATCGCCTCATCCGTTCGCCTGGTGGCCAATTCGGGCTATCGGGAACGGAGCGGCTATATCAACACGATGCTGCGCGGGTTGAAGCCGTGGGAAAACGCCCATGTCGCGGCGGCCACGGCCCAATCGGATTTTCACGTTCGTGATTTACGGGGAAAGAACGGCAAACCGCTGACCGT
The DNA here is from genome assembly GCA_003354135.1 of Rhodospirillales bacterium. Classification (GTDB taxonomy): domain Bacteria; phylum Pseudomonadota; class Alphaproteobacteria; order Rhodospirillales; family GLO-3; genus GLO-3. The sequence continues at coordinate 962 of PIVK01000046.1, read as the reverse complement.
CTACGTCTGCATACCGGAAAAGGATGTTGAAACCTTCGGCTCAATCAGCGGGATCCTCCTAAACCAAGTAATGCGGCACTTGTTGTCTCAAACGCCCGAAGACGCCAAGCGCGGGAAAGAGGTGTCCTTCATTATCGATGAGGTGGGGGGGCTGCCCTCGATACCCAAGGTGATCCTGGACGGACCCGCCAGAGGCCGAAAATTGCGGACCCGTTATTTATTCGTTTGGCAGGATCCGGCCCAGGCTCGGCGGACTTACTCTCAAGACGGCCTCGATATGATTAAAACGACGGGTCAGTACCAGGTTGTCTTTCACCAGCGGAACGAGAGAAACCAGCAAGAAATTTCGAGGCTTATCGGAGATCGGACACGGGAACGCAAGGCCTTGGCCCGCAATGTTTTTGCCAAGGGCAAGCGTCAGGATCGCACCTTCGAGGGGGTTCCATTGATAGCTCCGGCGGATATCGGAGCATTGAAAGAGGGTGAATGTTTCATTCTCGCCCCGCATTACGGCAACCGCCCACTTCACGCTCAGGCGGCCGCCGCGTTTAAGATTGGCCGCTTTAAGCGAGCGATGAAGAAAAAGCCGCCGGCGCCGGGTAGGGGAGGGCGTATTTAATGATGGGAAAAAAGGAAGAGATGCGGGCCGCGCGGTTGAAGGCGTTCCGGACGGCAAAGAAGGCCTTCGACAATTGGATAAACCGGATGGCTTTTTTGTTGGAGCCGGCCGTGGTGGACGATTTGCGGCAGCGTGTAAAAAAACTGACCGATGTTTTGTGCGAGGCTGGGCCGCATCGATTGGTGGAGCTGATCGAGGATGTCAAACAAGCGTGCCAAAAAGCGGGGATGCCGAAACAGTGCTGGGCTTTTTGGGATGCCATACCGGTTGCGTATGGGGGAGAAGAGAAGGCGGCGGAACCGCACGATCGGTGGGGTGTTCAGATGGCGGGGCAACGGTTTTG
>PIVK01000308.1 GCA_003354135.1 Rhodospirillales bacterium | reverse complement strand
TACCCCCCTATTTATGGGGTCAGGGAGTTCAATGGTAACATGACCTCGGAGGTCAAAGGTCAAGGTCATGTCCAAAATGGCCGCTATACATTGAAAATCCCATAAAAATGCTATTTATTTATTTGGTAACCTTTCAAAACCACCCTAAAAACTTGCCTGAGCAATAAAAAATAAAATTTTAAAATGACCTTGACCTTTGACCTCAAAGGTCATTGTGACCTTTAGTCTAAATATATTAAAAATCCCAGTTTGGGCAGTTTTAGACCTCTGAGATGGAATTTAGGGGTGCCTACCCCCTATTCAAGGGTCACAGAGTTTAATTATGACATGACCTTGGAGGTCAAAGGTCAAGGTCATGTCCAAAATGGCCACTAAACATTGAAAATCCCATAAAAATGTCATTTGTTCATTTGGTAACCTTTCAAAATCACCCTAAAACTTGCCTTAGCAATAAAAAATAAAAAATATAAAATGACCTTGACCTTTGACCTCAAAGGTCATTGTGACCTTTAGTCTAAATATATTAAAAATCATGGTTTGGGCACTTCTAAACTTCTGAGGTGGAATTTAGGGGTACCTACTCCCTATTCAAGGGCCACAGAGTTGAATTATGACATGACCTTGGAGGTCAAAGGTCAAGGTCATGTCCAAAATGGCCACTAAACATTGAAAATCCCATGTAAATGCTATTTATCCATTTGGTAGCCCTTCAAAACCACTTTAAAATTTGCCTGAGCAATAAAAAATGAAATTATAAAATGACCTTCATATTTGACCTCAAAGGTCATTGTGACCTTTGGCCTAAATATATTGAAAATCCCAGTTAGGGCACTTCTAGACCCCAGAGAAGGATTCTGAAGGTACCTGCCCCCTATTTATGGGTCAGGGAATTAAATGGTAACATGACCTAAGAGGTCAAAGTTCAAGGTCATGTGTCCTGTAATGAGAGATTAGGCAAGATCTGTTAACGCTCTGCGTTGACCACTTTTCT
>PIVK01000307.1 GCA_003354135.1 Rhodospirillales bacterium | reverse complement strand
CCACTTTTCCAGCAAGGTCCTCGTTATTGCTGACTCTCCTGAAAAATCTCTTCTATGGGGCCGTTGCCCCTCCTTGAATGCTTTGAGGAGCGGGGCTATATCCTTGTCCGCCTCCTGTAAGGCCGCAAGCTGTGCTTTGGTGTATTGCTCAGGGATCGTTGTAACGTCCCTGAACTCTACGGCCTCCGAGGGTACTTTGCGGGACCCTCTGTGTGTGCGTCGTCTGCTACCTGCCTTCGTGGCCACTCTTGCATCCTGTGCTGGCTGGGCGGGTTCGGAGTCCGACGGCGGTTGCTCCTCCTCCTCCTCCTCGCTCGGGGCAGGCTCGTCGGCCACGGCCACCGGCGCTCCTTCTTCTTGGTTCTCATCCTCCTCCGAGGACGACTGGTCAACTCGACCTCTCTTCTGTTTTCGTCTGCCATCCAGCAGTTGCTGCCTCACTTTGGCACGTTGGTTCCGGCTTCCACGGCGTGGGGCACTCTGTTTGTCATGCTCCAGCTTCTTGACTCGCGGCGTGGGGGGCGAGGGGTCAAAGATCACCTTGGGCTTGGTCTTCCCAGTAGCCGTACGAGTAACTCGGCCACTCGCACGAGTGGTCACGGCGTGAACATAGCCCTCGTCCTCTTCCGTGCCGGAGTCCCAGCGGTCATTCACATCGCTTAGGTCACTACCTAGTAGAGGATCCCGTGGGTGTAATCCCTCAACCTCAGGGGGCTCCTCCTCAGGAACTTGGCTTGGGACAAAAGTGTGCGCTAGGGGATTCAGTGCCAAATTGATGGGCACCAATAGTTCCGGTTGATCAGGGGGTAGGAATGCTTCGTCCAGACACGCGGTAGCTCTGTCCTCTCCATCGGGGATGTAGTCGGGAAGATCACTTTCGTATCCCTCATCCCTGTTCAGATCAGCTACATTGTCGACGTCAGCGCACTCCTCCAGCCGCTGTTCAGCATCCAACCGGAAGCGGGGTAGTTCCAGGTCCAGGGAATCGTTGGGGCA
>PIVK01000306.1 GCA_003354135.1 Rhodospirillales bacterium | reverse complement strand
TGTCTTGCAGGAACATGTAGTTTTTCGTCAGTGCACCTGGCGTGCTGTGAATGAGGGTGACGCCAGGGGCATTGGAGACAAGCGTATTGTCATGAATCCAAACCGCCGAACTGAGTGCCGTGATGGCGGTGCTGCTGGCGATGTCCTGGTAGAAGAGGACATTGCTGATCTGGACGTTGTGCTCATCGCCGCTAACCGGGATGGCGCTGGTGCGTCCACCGTAATTGACCTCGATAGCGGTGGCAGCATTGCGTATTGTCAGGTTGCTGATACTGACCCCTTCGATGTTGGGGTAGGTAGTCGACCTCTCGTCATCGGGCAGGAGGGTGATGGCTGTGCCGCCGTTGCCGTCAATGAAGACGGCGTCAGCATCGCTACCATGCAAGCTCAGGTCATCTTGTCCGGCATGGACGGTCGCGTTGCTGTAAACGCCAGCGGCGATCAAAATGGTATCGGCAAACCAGGCAGCATTGACGGCAAGTTGGATGGCATCGAAGGCATCTCGGCCCCAGGTATGTTCGTCATTTCTGCAGGTGCTGCAGTAATCGTCATCCACATAACGTGTGGTGGCCAGCCCGGCCAGTTGGAAGACCCAGCCAGTACCGCTGGCGTCGAAACCGGCGTAATCGGCCATTCCATCGCCGTTGAAATCGCCGATGAGCGTATTGATTGGGAAAGAGCCTGAGAATTGTTCAGCATTGGCGGGGACATTGCGGAAGGGTACGGCCTCGCCCTCGGCCTCGGCCTCGGCCACAGAGAGCCAGGTTTCGAATTCAGAACCGATCAGGGCCAGCACATCGGTCTTGCCGTTACCGCTGAAATCGGCGGCCACACGAGGGATGGCACTGGTGATGGCGTAGCCCAGGCTGCTTTCAGTTTTAGTAAAGGAAAGGTCTCCATCAGTTACGCCCTGGCTAATCCAGACCACCCAATTACTTTCGTCAGAGTCTCGCGAGGCCACATCGCTCTTACCATCGCCATCGAAGTCGCCTGGGATCAG
>PIVK01000305.1 GCA_003354135.1 Rhodospirillales bacterium | reverse complement strand
GGGACGTTGCGTCGCATGTTTCTTCATGATGGTCAGTATGGCACTTGAACTCGCTTTGGGCCACGAAGACGCGTTCTGGGCGTCCGTGTAGCCCTTGAACGCGCTGTGGGCCACAAAGACGAGTTCTTGGCCCATACGGACGACTTCTTGGGCGATAGTGACGACGTCGCACATTACACGTGCGCACGTGTTACGTCACTGATGCACATGATGTCATAATATCATGAGAAAACTGTTGTGACTATGGTTCCTTGTTGTTTCACTATATATAGTCACTGTTCTGTATGGCTCATGGTCTGATCCTGTCTGTTCCAGTCTTTTGCTGTAAATTCATGCCTGATCTAATCTGCTGCAGTCCCCAGTGGTCTGTTGCGGTCTGATCTTGTGCTGAACGCTTTGCTGATAGCTGCTTGCTCGTCTTGCTTGTTGCTGTCAGTAAGCTCTGGGAACTGTTGAGGCTTGAGAAGCGTTGCCGGTTGCCCCCTGTGTTTCCGGCTGCCTTCCCACAAGTCTTGGAGCCGTACGGAACGGTGCCCGGTGGACGTTCGCACGAGTGCCCCGGTCTGTTGGTGACCAGAGCCCTCAATGTTGTGACTAGTCCGCCTAGCGCTTGTTTTATACGAACCGTGTACTGTGAATGCATTGTTGTTGTTATCTGCAATAAACCACCGCGAGGTGACTTACAAACTATATCCAGCACCGTGTTGTTGTCACGCTCCTTTCACTGTACTGTTGCATGTTCATCCCGTTCTCTACCACTCTCACAAACACCGCCCCAGTGTCACTGGCCCGTGCAACATAAAGTAGCACGCCCGATTTCCCTAGGTTTCGTCCGTCTCGGACAGTTCTGTTCCTCCCCCAGTCCTCCTCTCGTCCCCTGCTCCCGAGCTAGGTGCAGAGACGAGACACGCCGACGAGAAGGAAGACGACGAGGCGCAGTACAACACACACACAACGAGAAGTACCGCTAGCCGACCGCCGCCGCCTGTGACCGCCACCC
>PIVK01000304.1 GCA_003354135.1 Rhodospirillales bacterium | reverse complement strand
TGACCTGGTCTCACGCCCCTCTTGGTGGCGGTCTTCGTCGTCCCGACCTGAGTCTCGACGTCCCCGTCGATCAGGGTGGGGTCGGGCGGCTTGCTCGCCTGCTGGTGGTGAGTCACTCTTTCTGACGTGCGGACGTTTTCCGCGCTCTCGGTCCTGAGTATCCCTCTCAGACATCACTTGCTTGAAAGACTTTATTTCCTGTTGGTCCTGCTTGCCCTGAAAGGAGACGTTAACGTTCGTCTTTGTCCGGGCGTCCTCGCTGCTGGAGGTGGGGGCCTGGTCACTGGCCTTCCTCGCCTTCCTGCGATCAATCTCCCCACGGAGATCCTCTCTCCCCTCGGGCTGTGGAGGCCTGGGTGGTTCGGGAGCTCTGCCTGCTGTGATTTGCATAGACTCTTCAGCTGCATAGATCACTCCTCTCACCTCCTCAGTGACTATGGCAGGGATCCCGGTAACATGGGCTGCAGCCGCCACTGCCTCAGCAACGGGTCCAGAGGCCAGGGACGGGAGACTCTCCTCACTCACCTGGCTTGCAATCATCCTTTCCTCCTGGGCTGTAAAAGGGCCCCTGAGGGTTGCTTTAAAGACAGGGGGAGCGGCTGGCTCCGACTCCCATTCCTCCATGTCGGTCGTCTCCGAACTCCCTCTAGTTATGGGGACGTAGGGGGCCTCCAGCTCGGCCTCCTCCTCGGTCACTGCCCTTGACACTTTCTCCATAGCGTCCGATCCCAACGTCTTCGCTACCATCCCCAGCACCAGGTGTTTTCCCTTCTGGACGGAAGCTCGTCTCCTCTTGGAAGCTGTTGTGGGCTTTCCGGTGGGGGCCGACATCACAGCTGACTGGCTGGCTTGCCTGGCTCTGGACATCGCTGGTGATGCTCCAGACGGCTTACGTCCCCTCGCGCTGGGTGGTCCTACCAGTGGTTGTTCCAGTGGTGTGGCAGTGGGTGGCCTCAACTCTGCTGCCATGGCTAGCAGTTTCTCAGCCATCTGCATGCGCTG
>PIVK01000303.1 GCA_003354135.1 Rhodospirillales bacterium | reverse complement strand
CAGCTAGGTTGAGCTCATTGCAATAGTGTAGGTGTGAGAGGGACTTTTGTGTGTTTTTAAATGTTTGACCTCAATTTCGGACATGACCTTGACCTTTGACCTTCAAGGTCATGTCACTATTGAACTTATTGACCCCATAAATAGGGGGGTAGGTACTATCAGATTTGCTCTCCGAGGTCTAGAAGTGCCCAAACTAGGATTTCTGAAAATTTTAAGGCCCCCACCCAGCCCCTGGGGGTGGGGCCAAAAAAATAATATGTTTGTGCACATCTCAGGAACCAATCCCAGAAGTGTGCAAAGTTTGGTTGAGATTGTTCCAATATTGTAGGCGTGAGAGGGGTCCGTGATGGAATAACGGACGGACTAACGGATGGACGGACTAAGGGACGGACGGTTGCGATATATATATCTTGCAGAGATCTCGGCAAGATAAAAATCCCAATTTGGGCACTTCTAGACCCTGGAGAAGGAATTTAGGGCTACCTAATCCCATATTTTTGGGGTCAGTGAATCCGATGGTAACATGACCTCAGAGACCAATGGTCATGGTCATGTGATTTGCAGATTAGGCAAGATCTGTTAACGCTCGGCATTGACCACATTTCATGTTAAATATGTGTTGCCTCAAGTCAAGTATTTTATGGAATATTTGTTGCCTTTAGTCAAGTATTTTATTATCTTGCCAAGATACAATCTCGGCAAGATATATATATTGCGACCATCCGGCCCTGTCCGTCCATCATGGACCCCTCTCATGACTACACTATTGGATCGATCTCAGCCAAACTTTGCAAGCTATTTGGGTTGATCCCCCAGATGTGCACAAACATTTTATTTTTCTGGCCCCACCCCCAGGGGGTGGGTGGGGGCATCTCAAAATGTCACGAATCCCAGTTTGGAAACTTCCAAGCATCAGAGAAGTATTCTGATGTTACCTATTTATGGGGTCAGTCAGCTCAATGGTGACATGACCTTAAAGGTCAAAGATCAAGGTCATGTCCGAA
>PIVK01000302.1 GCA_003354135.1 Rhodospirillales bacterium | reverse complement strand
GGGAAAGTATTGGTCATGGGCCTGTCACACCAAACGAAACGCCACAACTATGTTTTAACTATGTTTTAACTATGTTTTAACTATGTATTACCAGCGAATGTCATGGCCCTGTCACACCTAACGAAACGCCCCAACTATCTTTTAACGTTTTCCGAACGATCCCAGACAGCGAATGATAGCGAATGTTGGATTTATTCCTGCAATCGTTGCCATTCCCGTAGGTCCAAATAACATTTAACGCTTCCCAACGCTGCACCAGCGAATACCCAGCGAATACAACTATCCCTTAACTCACCTCTAACGAATAATCCAACTATGGCTGAACGAATAACCTCAACCCCAGCGAAGTTGGCCGCTAGTTGAACGCCTGCCCAACGTACACCAACGAACCTCAACGCTCTTCTAACGAACCCAACTATGTTCTAGCGAAGCCAACGCTACTTGAACGAGACTTTAACGAACACAAGCGGTTTACCCCGACGTCCGCACTTTGTCAACTAATACCGGCGGATGATGCAACGCTTCAACATTTCAATTTCGGCATTCCAGGAGTAAACAGTTATTATTAAAGTTCTATAGTCATTTTCAATTAATTTTAATCAACATGTCTGGGAGAGGAGCAGGGGGAAGGAAGGCAGGGAGAGGAGGAAAACAAGGAGTAGGCAGGGGAAAGGGAAAGGACAAGGCGGACAAACCCCCACCGAGGAAAGTCACTAAATGTAAGTACCATTTTCATCTTATTTTTCCAGAAATATCTCTTCTTGATTTGATTTTATCTTGTTGTTGTCGCTTTGGATTCTTGGTCGGGGTGGGATGGGAGGAAGGGTGGGGTTTTCATATTTTGTGTAGAATAAATTTGTGGTGTAGATATTTTCAAAAGGCATCATAATCAATTGATTCTTCTCATCATCATCATGAAAGTGATTGTTTTATGCACTTGTTATCAATTCATAGAGCATGATGATGTATGTTTTATCTTGAATCCGGTATATGTAGATTTTAAA
>PIVK01000301.1 GCA_003354135.1 Rhodospirillales bacterium | reverse complement strand
AGGTTACTCCTGTTGGAGTAACATGCTTGATGTGCTGTGTATCTTCTGGACTTACTTCTGGTTTATGTGAGGCAGCATTCTGTCATTGTTTAATACATCACTCATGTTTATTTGACAAAAATACTTTCAGGTATTGACATCACTTCCGGTCTCCTGGAGTCATTTACAGTTGACAAAAGACCATTCCTGGTCAATATGAGATCACTTCCTGTCTCCTAGAGTCACTTCCGGTTGATAAAGGACCACTTCCGGTCATTATGGTGTAACTTCAGGTCTCCTGGAGTCACTTCCAGTTGATAAAAGACCACTTCCGGTCATTATGATATCACTTCCGGTTGATTAAAGAGCACTTCCGGTCATTATGAACTCACTTGTGACCCCCAGGAGTAACTTTCGGTTGATAAAAGAGCACTTCCGGTCATTATGACATCACTTCCTGTCTCCTGGAGTCACTTCCGGTTGATAAAAGACCACTTCTGGTTATTATGAACTCACTTCCAGTCTCCTGGAGTCACTTGCGGTTGATAAAAGACCACTTCCGGTCATTATGACATCACTTCCTGTCTCCTAGAGTCACTTCTGGTTGATAGAAGACCACTTTCCGGTCATTATGATATCACTTCCGGTTGACAAAAAAACACTTCTGGTCATTATGAACTCACTTCCGGTCTCCTTGGGTCACTTTCGGTTGATAAAAGACCACTTCCGGTCATTATGACATCACTTCCGGTTGACAAAAAAACACTTCTGGTCATTATGAACTCACTTCCGGTCTTCTTGGGTCACTTCCGGTTGATAAAAGACCACTTCCGGTCATTATGACATCACTTCCTGTCTCTTGGAGTCACTTCCGGTTGACAAAAGACCACTTCCGGTCCCTAGGAGTCACTTCTGATTGACACAAGAGCACTTGCGGTCATTATGACATCACTTCCTGTCTCCTGGAGTCACTTCCGGTTGATAAATGACCACTTCCGGTCATTAAGACATCACTTCCTGTCCCC
>PIVK01000001.1 GCA_003354135.1 Rhodospirillales bacterium | reverse complement strand
TTGCGATAACTCGCCACGGCCTCATCCAGCTTCCCCTGTTTATGGAGCACATTGCCAAGGTTGTAATGGGCCGCAGCGGAATCGGGTTTGACGGCAAGGGCCTTGCGATAACTCTCCGCAGACTCATCCAGCTTGCCCAGTTCATGGAGCGCATTGCCCAGGTCACTATGAGCCTCGGCATAATCGGGTTTGATGGCGAGAGCCTTCGTGATGAGATCGATGCCGGCGCTGTGGTTTTCCTGTTGAAAGGCAATCACACCAAGCAGATGCATGGCGATAGGCTGACTGGGGTCGGCTTGTAAGATTTGTTGATAAATGCCCTCGGCCTGGGATAAACGGCCCGCAGAGAGGTGCTGTAAAGCCAGATTTAGGCTCTGCTCGATTGACAGAGCTTGTTGCCCGGGGGCGTGGTTTGTCGATTGGACAGGCTTTGCTTTCTTGGCCTTCTTCTGTAGGCGACGTCTTTCCGCTCTATTCATGTTTGCGTGTTTTTCCCAACTGGAGCGCCCCCCGTTTCGACCGGACATCCGGTCAGTGGGCCTGAGATCTAATGCTCTCCTTGGGGAGCGCATCTTGAGCCCGCCATGGGGATGATTTTCGTTGTAGTCCTCGAACCATCCGGCGGTGGCTGGAGGGCCGTTTCGGCGTCAGGTAGGGGGTTGATATAAACATAGTCGCGCTTGCATGTCTTCACGAAGGTCTCGGAGATGCCGTTCGACTTCGTGGAATCGCTCCCGTTTGAGCGGACATTCGAACAGAGGGCCGGCGATTATCCGATCCCTCCCTTGCCCGGTACGATGCGGCGATAGGACAAAGCTTCGGCGATGTGGACCCGGCGCACCGGGCCGCCGCCTTCCAGATCGGCCAGGGTGCGTGCCACCCTGAGAATTCTATGGTAGCCGCGCGCCGTGAGGTGCATGCGCTCCGTTGCCTCGTCCAAAAGCCGCCGGCCCTCGATATCGGGGGCCGCCACCTCTTCCAGCAGCCTGCCGTCCGCTTCGGCGTTGGTGCGCACCGGCGGATCGGCGGCGAGGGTCCGGTAGCGAGCCCGTTGCACGTCCCGCGCGGCGACGACCCTTGCCGCGACCTCGGCCGAGCCTTCCGGGGGCGACGGGCGCGAGAGGTCTTGGGCCCGGACCCCCGGCACTTCCACGTGGAGGTCGATTCTATCCAGCAACGGCCCCGAAAGCCGGGACTGATAGTTCTGGGCACATCGAGGCACCCGGTTGCATTCCTGGGCCGCGTCGCCGAGATACCCGCAACGGCACGGGTTCATGGCCGCCACCAGTTGGACCCGGGCCGGATAGCTGACGTGCGCATTGGCCCGGGCCACGACGGCGCGGCCGGTCTCCATGGGCTGGCGCAGGGCGTCGAGCACCGCGCGCTGGAACTCGGGCAGTTCGTCGAGGAACAATACCCCCAAGTGGGCCAGCGACACCTCGCCCGGCCTCGCCTTCGTCCCACCGCCCACCAGGGCCGCCATGGAAGCCGAATGATGGGGATCGCGGAAGGGGCGGCGGCGCATCAGACCCGCCTCCTCCAGCAGCCCGGCCAGGCTGTGGATCATGGTGACCTCCAGGGCCTCGCGGGAATCGAGCGGCGGCAGGATGCCGGGCAGCCTCTGGGCCAGCATGGACTTGCCGGCCCCGGGTGGGCCGATCATCAGCAGGTTGTGGCCCCCGGCGGCGGTGATTTCCAATGCCCGTTTTGCCGTCTCCTGCCCTTTGATATCCCTGAGATCCTGCAATGGCGCCGTGTTTTCCGCAGCGCGGGCCTCGGGAGGTTTCAGGGTCTGGGTTCCCTTAAGGTGGTGGATCAGGCTCAAGAGGTCGGGCGGCGCCACCACCTCGACGTCCCCGGCCCAGGCCGCCTCGCTCCCTTGGGCCCGCGGGCAGATGATCCCCTTGCCTTCGGAAAGGGCGTGGATCGCCGCGGGCAACACGCCCGTCACCCGGCTCACCGCGCCGTCCAGCGCCAGTTCGCCCAAGGCCGTCCAGCGCCCCAGCTCCTCGACCGGCAGGACCCCCATGGCGCCCAGCAGCCCCATGGCGATGGGCAGATCGAAATGGCTGCCCTCCTTGGCGAGGTCGGCCGGGCTCAGGTTGACGGTGATGCGTTTCGGCGGCAAGGCCAGGCCCATGGCGGTAAGAGCGCTTCGCACCCGTTCCCGGCTTTCCCCCACGGCCTTGTCGGGCAAGCCGACGATTGAAAACACCGGCAGACCGCCCGCCATCTGGACCTGGACGTCCACGTCCACCACTTTGATTCCTTGGAAGGCGACGGTGCCCACGCGCGCAACCATTTAGGATATCCTTTCGAGTCACCGGCAGGCGAGTGTATCCGGAACACAACAAGAACACCACCCCGAAAGTGACATCTCCATGGCTGCTGAGCATACATCCGCCGCGTCCGGTCCTTTCGGGACCCGGGTGGGCCGATCATCAGCAGGTGCAAGACCCGCTAGTGCTGCCTTCGTCATGGATCAGATTCCTGTGAAAATTCTGAACGCATACCTTTTTAAACACCGGAAGCTCGACGTAACAGCTTTTACAAACTGGGAGAAGTCAAATCCCGATTGGTCTGTTAGAATCAAGAGCCACCTGCGTGATCCAGAGGATTTCGAACGCGTAATCGATGACATGGCGACTACGATTAAGTAGGGCTAGTGGTTACGTCCGGTCATGAAGGCCCAGCTTCACTGGATTAAGCGAGTCAATAATGCACTATTTATGAAATTTGATGAGAACTACGATGGTTAGATCAAAAGCCGATTACGACGACCTTTATCTTCCACGAGACGGTGTAGGCACTGGCCGCTTGACCATCTCTGGTGAGGATACGTTGCTGAAATTACTGAGTTCCAAGCCATGGGCGCGGAAGGATGATGAGTTTCGAGATTTACATGGAACTCTAAACGATGGAACGAAGGTATCTCTGATCGAGTGCCTCAGGATGGGAGCTACAACTCATCACTTGGAAGAGGGGGAGCAGTCTGAGCAGAGTTTTTTCCCCCACTACGTTCTTACAGGGGACTCATATATTTCTTCTGGCGACGCAAAGATAAAAGCAATCAATTATCATTTTGAGAACGTCCATTGTCTTGTGAATGGGTTCAAAACTTTCGGGACTCTTCGGCCAACTCGGGATGAATTTAGAGAAATCCTGAAATCAGAACACGAGCGGCATCAGTTAATTGCAGAAAAGCGTAAATGTGGAACTTCTGAATTTGAGCCGGAAATAGGCGATAATCCTTCACTCCTATATTCCAGCGGTCTGCGGGAGATCGTGAAATGTCATGCCGAACTTGGTTCTGTAAAATTGACTAACCGTTCGTCACATGGCTTCGGTAGTTCTCAGGGCGTCGGCATAAAAAACGAAGTCACGATAAATCTTGAGTTCGCGGCTTTAATGCCGGCTTCAAAAGCCCTTATGTCATTAAGCATATTGCATAGCTTCTTTGAGTTATGCCTCGGAAGAAGACAGCGTTACCTTTGGATTGAAGCTGAATTGGATGACGAAGGTGTTGAGACCAATGATCGGATGCCAGCACGGCTGGATGTGCATTGGAGTTGTTGTAACGAGCAGATCACTGGTGAAACTAAACCCACACACTATAGGGGCATACTAATTAATCCCGGAGAACAAAAGGAAGAGTTCTCCAATATGCTCTCAGGGTGGTTAAACACCAATTCTGATATAGGTAAGGCTCGAAGTCGGTTTGCCAGCGCATTCCATTCCAGCACGTATGGCATAGACCGTATCGTTGGTGCGGCCAATATGTTTGATCTACTTCCAGAATCTCGTGTTCCCACGAAGATCGAACTAGATCAAGAAACAGGAGCGACCGTGGAAACGTGCCGAGAACAGTTTAAAAAACTTCCTGACAGCTTTGCCAGGCAGTCTGTTCTCTCTGCGTTAGGGCGGGTAGGTACGGCGAGCCTCCGTAATAAAATCTTTCATAGAGCCGATGTACTCAGAAAGAAGGCCCCAAAGAAATTTGCAAAAATTCATTTGCCTTGTAGTCAGGCAGTACTCTGCCGGAACCATTTTGTCCACGGCAGCGATGCGGAGTTCGATTACATAGAGCACATCAATGGGTTTGCTTTTCTTGTCGATACACTTGAGTTTGTTTTTGCTGCTTCAGATCTTATCGAACTAGGTTGGGATTATGATAATTGGCGGGCAAAAGGATCTTCATGGAGCCATGATTTTTGTGCTTATGTCGTTAATTACGAAGGCAACCTTCAAATTCTAAAAGGCCTACTGTGAGGTGGTCCCACATCGTTGGACAGTTTGGCGGCTCAGTTAAGGTGTATTCCGCATCCTGATCATGCCGCCAAATACCTGTTTATCAGATTTCCTTAGTTGTTGTTGAGTCTGTGGGGATGTGGGTAAACCGACAGGCTTATCCATCATATCCACAGGCCCCCCGTCGTCGCCGGTTGCATAGGCTTCGGCTGGGGTTCGGCCATCGAGGGCGGAATGGGGCCGCTCGGTGTTGTAGAAGTCGATCCACTCGCCGATGACCTGTTCAGCCCTGAAGCCGTCGGTCAGTTCGTTCAGGTAGACGGCCTCGTATTTGAGCGACCGCCAGAGCCGCTCGATGAAGATGTTGTCCATGCAGCGGCCCCGACCGTCCATGGAGATTGCCACACCGGCATCCTTGAGCGTGCCCGTGAAGTCGAAGCCGACGAAGATCAGGCCTTGCTCGGATGGGGTTGGACCAAGGGCCGAGCAAATCGCATGCTCCCGATCGGTCAAGGAGGTTTTCGCCGCCTTGCCGCCCACATGCAGGTTGGAGTGCTCCACACCCGCCATCACTCCTGCCGCAACAGGCTATGTCGCGCTACGCAAGCAATGACAAGCCACACACCCGTGCGCAGCGTCATGGCGCCAACGGTTCTGGCTTCAAAAGCCTCCCCCATAAGGATGTGAACGCCAAAGGCTGCAAACGTCACCGCCGTGGCCGCTGCGATTGCCATGGCCAGATATGCGCCCCACTTGGCACGGCGGAAAAGTCCGACTGCGGCCGCTAAGTAAGCAAACCCGGCGAGAAAGTTAAACCACACGACGAAGGGCACGGAGGCCCCCACCGCGATGCGCTTTTCCTCAGGCCCAAAAATAACCTGCCCGCCGGACACGATGGTTGCCGCACCGAAGATCAAGCCGACGACGGAAAGGACTTGCAGAGGTCTCGGGCTCTTACAGAATTTTGAGCATGCTGCGTTCACGGGCTTATCTCCTTAAAGACGAAGAGCTGGAGGCTCTGTTTGATTTCGAAAAAATGCGGTCATTGTTGGCGATTTGAAAGGCTACGGTGCCCACGTGCGCAACCATTTAGGATATTCTTTTCGAGCCGCCGGCAATCGAGTGTATCCGGAATACAACAAGAACACCGCCCCAAAAGTAAAGTTCCCACGGCTGTTAAAACATACATCCGCCGCGTCCGGCCCTTTCCGGCCGGTCGCCGAGACCCCATATCATGGGGGATGCTTTTCAGGGAGGTTCGCCATGACACGCCTTGCCGCCGTTCTCGGCCTGCTGTTCTTTCTTTCTTTGCCCGCCTCCGCCGCCGTTGTCGGCGAGGAGGTCGCCTATGGCTCGGGAGGGATTACCTTCAAGGGCTACGTGGCCTGGGACGATGCCCGGCCCGGCAAGCGGCCGGGAGTCCTGGTGGTCCACGAGTGGTGGGGCCACAACGCCTACGCCCGCAAGCGCGCGCGCATGCTGGCCGAGCTGGGCTACACGGCCCTGGCCGTCGACATGTACGGCGGGGGCCGGACCGCCGCCCATCCCAAGGATGCCGGCGCCTTCGCCCGGGCTGTCGGGGCCAACATGGACGAGGCGGAGGCCCGCTTTCGCGCGGCGCTGGAGACGCTCGGGTCCCACGCCACCGTGACCCCGGGGCGCATTGCCGCCATCGGGTATTGTTTCGGTGGCGGTATCGTGCTCGAGATGGCCCGTCGCGGGGTGGACCTTAAGGCGGTGGCCAGCTTCCACGGGAGCCTCACCACGGCAAACCCGGCGGTCTCGGGTAAGGTTAAGGGAAAGATCCTAGTTGCAAACGGTGCCGAAGACCCGTTGGTCAAACCCGAACACAAGACCGCCTTCAAGGCCGAGATGGAAGCCGCCAGTGTCGATTACAGCTTCATCGACTATCCGGGGGCCCTTCACAGCTTCACCAACCCGGACGCAGACCGCTACGCCAAGGAATTCGGCCTTCCCCTGGCTTACGACAAAGAGGCCGACGCGCGATCCTGGCAATCCCTCGTGAAACTCTTGCGCCTGACCCTGGGGGATTAGCGCGTTGCCGCGAACCGGGCCTCGATGGCGTTCCAGATGTCCTCTTCCAGGTGGATGCCGTCGAGACGGGCGATTTCCTGGAGACCCGTCGGGGAGGTGACGTTGATCTCCGTGAGGTAGTCGCCGATGACGTCAACGCCGACGAAGATTAGGCCCTGCTCGGACAGGGTTGGACCGATGGCCGAGCAAATTTCGTGCTCCCGATCGGTCAAGGAGGTTTTCGCCGCCTTTCCGCCCACATGCAGGTTGGATCGCGCCTCGCCCGCCCTGGGGATGCGGTTGACGGCGCCGAGGGCCTTGCCGTCCACCAGAATGATGCGTTTGTCCCCCGCCCGCACCTCGGGCAGATAGCGCTGGACGATGATCGGTTCCCGGTAGAGTTCGGTGAAAAGCTCTAGGAGGGCGTTCAGATTCTCGTTGCCGGGCTCGATATGAAAGACGCCTGCGCCCCCGTTGCCGAACAGGGGCTTGATGATGATGTCTGCGTGCCGGTCCCGGAAAGCCTCGATCCGCCCCTTGTCGGCGGTGATGAGCGTCGGCGGCATCAGATCGGGGAAATGGGTGACGAACAGCTTCTCGGGTGCGTTGCGGACATGGATGGGATCGTTGACCACCAAGGTCTTGGGGTGGATGTGTTCGAGCAGGTGGGTCGCGGTGATGTAGGCCATGTCGAAGGGCGGGTCCTGGCGCATCAGCACAATGTCAACACCCGCAAGGTCAATTTTTTGATCTTCGCCCAGAGTGAAGTGGTTGCCCGCTTCACGCCGCACCTGGAGCGTGCGGGCTCGGGCGGTTACCCGGCCGCCGCTAAAACTCAGGTCCTGGGGCAGGTAGTGAAAGAGTTCATGCCCCCGCTTCTGTGCTTCCAGCGCCAGAACGAACGTCGAATCTCCTTCGATGTCGATCTTTTCGATGGGGTCCATCTGAATGGCGACGCTGAGGCTCATGAGCTTCTCCCCGCCCGGTTTCGGGCCACGGTGTCATTTCGGTTCAAGAACGATCTTCAAGTGTCTGAGATCCGGGAGATATCCGATCTCGTGCGGGAGTTAAGCAGGTCCCGGACTTCGGCCAGGAACTCCTTTGTTCGGTCATGGAGCTCCCCCCTCTGCGGCCCGTGCGCCAGAAACCCCTCCAGGGCCACGATGGCCCCAGGAAGATCGTCCAAGCGCGCCTTTAGAAACCCGGTCTCGCGTACCAGCTCCGGGTTCTCCGGATCGATGATCCGCAGATTTTGCACCGTTTCCAGGGCGCCCTTGAGATCTTTCTCGCGCAGCTGGCGGGCCCGGATCCGGTTTCCCAATCGCCCCAACAGCTCCCGGTTGCTCAAAACCCGGTAGTCACCGGGCGCCAGTTCGACCTCGGCCCCGGCCCCCGCCTTGTAGAGCGCGCGCAGGTCCGGAACCGAGACCAGGCGCCCCTCGTCGAAGGGGTCCAACAGCACCCGCTCCCCCTTGTGCTCCAGGCGTGCCAGGGTGCGAATGGGAAACCCGATCCCTTCCGCGGCCCAGCCCAGACGCCGGGCCACCGCGAGATAGAGAATGGTCAGAGCCACCGCGACTCCGCGGCGCCGGTCGATAACATCCATCAGGTTGGTGGCGTGCGGGTCCTCGTAGGCGTCGTCGGCGCCGCAATAGCCGTAGCGCTGCCCGAGGACGGTCGCCAACGCCGCCGCCCGCCGGTTCACTTTCTCCGACCCGGCCCGCCGCCTAGCCTGATCCGTCACCTGCTCGGCCAGCTTGTCGAGGTGGCGGTGATAGGGATGACGCGCCGTCTTGCGCCGCCCCAGCGCGGCCAGGGCCAGTGCGGTGTCGGCAATGTCGATATCCCCGTCCGGCTGCCGACCGGCCTGCTCCAGCGCCCCGCGGGCGAGAGTCTCCGCCATTATCCCACCTCCCGGCTGGTTTTCGCCGTGTCCTTGAGCCGCACGTGGCTGATGATCTTGCGAACGTATTTGATGTTTCGCGCGTAGGCCACCACCCGGTCCAGCTCTGCCTGGTCCTGGGCGACGCCAACGAGATAGATCACGCGGTTCACTGTTTCAATGGCGTAATTGATCGCGTAGATCCGTTCGTCCAACGTGATATCGGAGTGTAACTGGGCCGTGACCCAAGAATCACGCGCGAAATCCACCACGCCGCTCTGTCCGAGCTGGATCTCGTTCAGCACCTCTTTGACGCCTTCGACGCTCCAGGTCAGGCGCACCGCAACGGACCGGGTTTTCTCGCTGTCGACAACCCCGGTCAGCAGGACCCGTCCGCCGTAGACCTCTGCTCCGATCTGGGTCAGCAGGGCGTGGTCGTGCTTCAGCCACTTGTTGAAGACGGCGGCCTTGATGCCGAGGTCCTCCGCCGCTCCCTTGATGCCGCGTTCCTGGTAGGCGGCGACACCGGCCGCAGCGCCCGCGCCGATGGCGGGTCCGATGCAGGCCGACAGCGGGACCGTTCCCAGCAGAGCTAAAACGAGCGCACCCGCGCGCAAAGGAGATAGCGGTGTCATGGTCTGTATTCTACCCTCTCCCGGCGATGGATCAACGCTCGGGTCTCCAGGCGTCCTTGAGATGCACCGGGAACCGCCTCCTTCCTACCAGCATCACGTCGAAGCGCATGTCGAGGCCTCCGAGATCCGGCCGTTCGGCAAGGAAGGCGCCGGCGGCCCGTTCGATCCGCCGGCGCTGCCGCAGCCCCAGGGCCTCCGCCGCATCGTTGAGGTTCCGGCGCGCCTTGACCTCGACAAAGGCCACCAAACGGCCCTTGCTAACCACGATGTCGAGTTCTCCCACCCGTGTCCGCAAGTCGCGCCCCAAGATGCGGTATCCCGCCAGCCTAAGACGCCAGACGCAGAGGGTTTCCGCCAGCCTGCCGTAGCGCCAGGCCCGGTGCCGCCTTTGGGTGCCGGTCATGTCTTGTCCTTCTTGAGGGCCAGGGCACGATTGTAGATCTGGCGCCGGGGCAGTCCGGTTGACTGGGCGACCTGAGCGGCGGCGTCGCGCACCGAGTTCCGTCCCAGCGCCTCCACCAACATGCGGTCGATGTCTGCCGGGTCGGGCGCGGGCTTTTCCCCGGGTGGCGCGATCACCAGGGTGACCTCGCCCTTCGGCGCCCCGGCCTCGGCGTAATGGGCTGCCAGGTCGGCCAGCGGGGCCTGGCGGACCTCCTCGAACATCTTGGTTAGTTCGCGAGTCACCGCCGCCTCGCGCCCGGCTCCCAGGATCTCGGCCATATCGCGGAGCGCGGCCGCGAGGCGCCGTGGGCTCTCCATTATCACCAGGGTTGCCGGAATCCAGGCCAGTTCGGACAACGCCTTTTGTCGCGGCCCTGTCTTGGTGGGCAGGAAGCCTGCGAACAGGAAGCGGTTGGTCGGCAGGCCGGACAGGACCAGCGCGCCCAGAACCGCCGATGGCCCGGGCAGGGCGGTGACCGGGATGGCGTTATCCCGGCAGGCCCTGACGAGCTTGTAGCCGGGGTCAGACACCAGCGGTGTGCCGGCGTCCGACACCAGCGCCACGCTTTCGCCTTTTTGCAGGCGTTGGATGAGTCGGGGCCGCAGCTTTTCGGCGTTGTGTTCGTGATAGACGATGAGGGGCTTTGAAAGCCCGTGGATGGCCAGCAGCTTGGCCGTCACCCGGGTGTCCTCGCAGGCAATGGCGTCCACCGTTGATAGGGTCTCCATAGCCCGGAGTGTGATATCCGCGGCGTTGCCGATGGGGGTGGCCACGAGGTAGAGCCCGCCCGGAAGGGGCGGCGTTTCGGACAGTTTACTCTCTGCGGCGCCCGCGCTAGGTTCGTCACCGCGGGGCATGGATTTCCGTCTGGCATTCATGGGAGGCCCTATATCCGAAAATGACCGGTTCGTCGTTCCCTTGGTTTCGTCGCCTGATTCCCGTCCTTGCCGCCATCGTCGCGGCGACGACCGTGCTCGGCGCCTGCCAGTTTCCCCTAAGGATCACTGGGGCGCAAGACGGCAAGCGCCCTGCGGTGAGCAATCAGGAAATTCCGGATTACCCGTGGCCCAAGCCCCGGGGGAGGACGGTGCCGTCGCGGACTGTCGATCCCTATCTCACGAAACGGCCTGAAGGGTCCCTGGGCGCCGTTCCCGACCGTCAAATCCTGCCGCCTTCGGTGGTGCGCGTCGCGATCCTGCTGCCGTTATCGGGCTCCAGCCGGGCTCTCGGTCAGGCCATGCTGAACGCCGCACAGCTCGCGATGTTCTCCTTTGCCGGCGAGGGGTTTCAACTGACTCCGCACGATACTGGGGGCACCCCGAACGGCGCCGCGGCGGCGGCACATGCCGCCATAACGGAAGGCGCGTCCCTCGTCATCGGCCCGCTGCTGGCGCCTTCCATGCGGGCCGTAACGCCCTTGGCCCAGGCTGCGGGGGTGCCGGTCATCGGATTTTCCAGCGACCGTACGGTGGCGGCGGAGGGAATCTATACCATGGGGGTCCTTCCCGGCGACGAGGTCCGCCGCGTCATCGGCCATGCACTGGCCAAGGGAATCTATCGGTTCGCGGCGGTCGCGCCGGACAACGCCTACGGTGCGGCAGTCCTGGAGGTCTTCCAGAGTACGGTCGAGGCTGGGGGCGGCATGGTGGAACGGATCCGCCTCTATGATCCCATGGCGACCGACTTCGCACCTGTAATCCGCGACCTCGGCGATTTCGACGAGCGCCGCGAGGCCCTTCTGGAAAAGCGGGAAGAATTGGAAGGCAAGAAAGACGAGATTTCGGTCAAGGCTCGCGAGCGCTTGGAACAGCTTCAGACCCTGGGCGATCCTCCCTTTGAGGCCCTGCTGGTCGCCGACGGCGGCAAGCGTTTGCAGGTAGTGGCGGCCCTGCTGCCATTCTACGATATCGATCCCAAGGTGGTGCGCATGCTGGGCACCGGCCAGTGGGACGTGCCGGACTTGGGGGCCGAGCCGGCGCTCATCGGTGGCTGGTACGCCGCGCCGCCTCCCGCCTCCCGGCGACCGTTCGAGGAAGAATACGCGGCTACCTTCGGCACCAAACCGCCGCGCCTCGCCACGTTGGCCTACGATGCCACGGCATTGGTTGCCGTTCTGGCAGCGTTCGAGGGTGGCCCTGCCTTTGGTCCCGCAACCATCACGGACCCGGTAGGCTTTGCCGGACGGGACGGCATTTTTCGGTTCCTGCCGGGCGGGCTTGCGGAGCGGGGTCTTGCAGTCCTCCAGGTCCGGCGGCACGATGCGCGGGCCATAAGCCGGGCCCCGGAAACCTTCGAGCCGCTGTTGTATTAAACGTATAATTTTGCTTTCCGGCGCAATCCGGAGCGGTTTGTCACGAGCCCAAAGGCAGCGGGCTACCTTTCCAGGCCTCCCATATCAAATTTGAAATCACGTGAGAAATATGGATTCTCGCCTCGGCACAGGACGATCGATTGTAGTCACAGCAACAGAGATGAGATCACCGCATCGAGGCACAAGCGACCCCGGTCCGTGGCCCGCAGGGACCCGCCTTCCAACGTCAGATGCTCTTCTTCGATCAACTCTTTGACTTTATTCCGGTTGAGGCTCCCGACGAGATCCCCAGGCAAGCCCTCCGCCAATCGCAACCCCAGCATGACCCGTTCGTCACGCCGCTCGTGGGGGCTCAGGGCGATACGTCCCGCAGTGGCCTCGCCGCGTGCTTCCACCACCTCCAGCCACCGTTTGGGGTTGCGGATCTGATGGGTGGCGTCGGTTCCCCCGTCTTGGGTTAGACGCCCGTGCGCCCAGGGGCCCACGCCTAGGTAATCACCGCCCCGCCAGACGTGCAGATTGTGGCGGCATTGGTATCCGGGCCGGGCATGGTTGGAGACCTCGTAGGCCGCCAGCCCAGCCGCGTCCAGCCGCTCCTGGGTGGCCTCGTAAAGTTGGGCCGCTGTCTCTTCGTCGGCTTCCGCCACCCCTTGATCGTGAAAAGGCGTCCCCGGCTCGACAGTGAGCTGATAGGCCGACAGATGCGGCCCCGCCAGCTTCATTGCCGCGTCCAGCTGCCGACGCCAGTCTTTAAGTGTCTGTCCGGGCAGTCCGTAAATAAGATCAAAGGAGTGATTTTCAAAGATCCGGGCCGCGGCAGCCACCGCCTCGCGGGCCTCTCGGGCGTTATGGCGGCGTCCGAGGAACCGCAGATCCGCGTCGTCAAAAGACTGCACGCCGAGGGAGAGCCGATTGACACCGGCCGCGGCATAGGCCTCAAAATTCTTGATATCCACCGAGCTCGGGTTGGCCTCCAGGGAGACTTCCGTGTCGTCCGCGAACCGCCATAGCCCTTTGACGGCTTCGATCACGGCCTTGACCGTAGCCGGGTCCATAAGCGACGGCGTGCCACCGCCGAAGAAGACGCTGATGACCCGGTGTCCCTTGGTTTCTTGCGCATAGTGCCGCAACTCGGCCACCAGGGCCCGGGCCCACCGCGTCTGATCCACCCCCTTGGTCACCATTGAGTTGAAGTCGCAGTAGGGACACTTGGAGGCGCAAAACGGCCAGTGGACGTAAACGGCGAGGGGACCCGTCATTCCGCGAAGCAGGCCCGGACAAGTTTCTTGAAAGCGTCGGCACGATGGCTGATGGCGTGTTTCCGGGCCGGCTCCATTTCGCCGAAGGTGATCTCAAGGCCTTCGGGGACGAACATGGGGTCGTAGCCGAATCCTCTCTCGCCGCGTGGTGGCCAGACCAGGGTGCCGTCGATCCGCCCGGAGAAGGTCTCGGCATGGCCATCGGGCCAGGCCAGGGCCAAAACGCAGGCAAAATGGGCCCGGCGGCCGTCTTTTCCTTCAAGGGCTTGTTCCACCCTTTTCATAGCGGCCATAAAGTCCTTGTCCGGCCCCGCCCAACGGGCGGAATAGATGCCGGGTTCGCCGCCCAGCGCCTCGACAGCCAAGCCCGAGTCGTCGGCCAACGCCGGCAGATCCGTAGCCTCAGCCGCCGCGTGGGCCTTGATCAACGCATTGGCCTCGAAGGTCGATCCGTCCTCCACCGGTTCGGGCAGACCGAGGTTGCCGGCCGAGACCACCTCGACCCCGAAGGGCGACAGCAGGGCGTCAATCTCGCGGACCTTGCCTGCGTTATGGCTGGCCAGAACCAGCTTGTCGCCCTCGAACCGGCGAGTCATAGGCCCAGCGCTTCCCGCTGCAGGACCGTCGCTTCAGCCACGCCTTTCTGGGCAAGCTTTAAGAGCTGGTTGAACTGGGACTCGGAAAAGGGCCGATCCTCAGCCGTCCCCTGGATCTCGACGATGCCTCCCTTGGCGGTGAGGACAAAATTGGTGTCCGCTTGGGCCTCCGAATCCTCGGCGTAGTCGAGATCAAGCACCGCATGGCCTTCGTAGAGCCCGCAGGACACGGCGGCGACGTGGTCGACCAGCGGCACTTCTTTCAGAAGTCCCAGATCAACAAGTTTCTGGAAAGCAAGATAGAGAGCCACGTAGGCGCCGGTAATCGACGTGGTGCGGGTGCCGCCATCGGCCTGAATAACGTCACAGTCGACTCGGACCTGCATTTCACCCATGGTCTCCAAATCCGTTACGGCACGCAAACTGCGGCCTATGAGGCGTTGAATT
Source organism: Rhodospirillales bacterium (assembly GCA_003354135.1). Classification (GTDB taxonomy): domain Bacteria; phylum Pseudomonadota; class Alphaproteobacteria; order Rhodospirillales; family GLO-3; genus GLO-3. The sequence goes on along the minus strand of PIVK01000001.1, from coordinate 135,590 downwards.
TCATGAGTTCTCCCGGATTGGCCGCCGCGCGCCGCCTCGCGGTTGAGGCGCGACGAGGTGGAGCGTGGCAACATGCCGTATTCGGCCGTCACCCAGCCCTTGCCCGTGTCCCGCATCCAGCCCGGCACTCGCTGCTCGACACTGGCGGTGCACAGTACGTGGGTGTCGCCGAACCGCGCCAGGCAAGAGCCTTCCGCGTACTTGTTGACGTTGGTTTCCAGAACGATTGCGCGCATCTCGTCGAGCGCGCGGCCGGATGGTCTCATGGGCGGGGGTCTCCTGACGGGGGGGTGATAACGGCGGCCAAGCTAACGTGCGCCGAGCGCTCCGTCAAAGCCCAGTTGCGTTGACGTGTTTCCCCGATACGATTAAATTTCCAAAACCATGATCACCGAGCTCAACGACCGTTCGCGAGAAGTCTTCCGTCAGATCGTCGACGCCTATCTGGAAATAGGCGATCCGGTGGGCTCCAGGACCGTGGCTCGGCGTCTCAAAATGGCGTTGTCGCCGGCCACCATCCGCAACGTCATGGCCGACCTTGAGGAGGCGGGGCTCTTGTTTTCGCCTCACACGTCGGCCGGACGGTTGCCCACGGACCTGGGCCTCAGGCTGTTCGTCGACGGCTTGCTGGAGGTGGGAAACCTCAGCGCCGAGGAACGCCACTCTATCGAGGCCCAATGCGTGAGTCATGGCAACACCATCGAGCGTCTGCTGGAGGATGCGACGACGACGCTTTCCGGCCTGTCGCGCTGCGCTAGCCTGGTGGTGGCCCCCAAGACCGACGGCTCCTTGAAACACATCGAGTTCGTAAGCCTGAGCCCCGGTCGCGCCCTAGTGGTTCTGGTCACCGAATCGGGGGTGGTCGAGAACCGCGTCATCGAGACCCCGGCCGGTCTCGCGCCGTCGGCCCTGGTCCAGGCCTCCAATTACCTGTCGGCCCGTTTGATCGGGCGTACCATCGCCGAGGCCTATGACGAGATCATGCGTGAACTGAACAACCACCGCGCCGAGCTCGATCAACTGACCCAGAAGGTGGTGGCGGCGGGGTTGGCCACTTGGACCGGCGAGGAGACCCGGGCCTCGCTCATTGTACGCGGCCAAGCCAACCTTCTGGACGACGTCACCGCGCTGGCGGATCTGGAGCAAATCCGTGCTCTTTTCGAGGCGTTGGAGACTAAAGAGAATCTTTTAGGTCTGTTATCCCTTGCGGATACGGCCGAAGGAGTCCAAATCTTCATCGGCGCCGAGAACACTTTGTTCGGCGTCGCCGGCTGTTCGGCCATCGTCGGATCTTACCACGACACCCAAAAGCGCGTGGTGGGGGCCATCGGGGTCATCGGGCCGACACGTATGAACTACGCCCGCATCATCCCGATGGTCGACTATACGGCCCGGTTGATCGGCCGTTTGATATCTTGAAGGGGACGCCGGATCACCATGTGGACCGATACCGAGAACGATACCGAAAACGAAAACCCGGAGCCTGAAAACCCGGAGCCTGAAAACCCGGAGCCTGAAAACCCGGAGACCGAAGTCGAAGCCCAGGATCAGGACGCCGCAGCAGAGGCAAACGAGCCCGCCGCCGATCCCAAACCCGACCTTGTCGACGAAGGCCCCTCGGCGGAAGATCACGTCGCCGCGCTCAAGACCGAAGTGGCAGAGCTGGAGGACAAATGGCGCCGGGCCCTGGCCGAAGGTGAGAACGTGCGCCGCCGCGCCGAACGGGACAAGCAGGACGCCCTCAAGTACGGCGCAACCAACTTGGCGCGCGAAATACTAAGCGTGGCGGACAACCTGAGGCGTGCCCTGGACAGCGTTTCCGAAGAAGCCCGGGCTGCGGACGAGACCCTGTCTGCACTTTGGGTCGGCATCGAAATGACCGAACGCGAAATGCTGAACGCCTTTGAACGGATAAGCGTCAAACCAATCGAAGCCGAGGGCCAACGCCTCGATCCCTACTTGCATGAGGCCATGTACGAGGTCGAGAACCCGGATGTTCCTGCGGGCACCATCATCCATGTCGTGCAGGTCGGGTATAAGCTCCACGACAGACTCCTGCGCCCGGCCAAGGTCGGTGTCGCCAGGGGCGGCCCCAAGGACGTCGCTGCTCCGGCCGGGGAGGCCAAACCCGACACTGCGGAGACGGCAGAGAAAAAGGACAAAGCCCAGGCCTACGACAAGAAAGGCGAGGGCAAGGGCGGGAAGTTGGACCAGGAACTTTAAGCCTATTTTCCAGTCTCCCTTGCCGCGCCCAATCTGGAAAACTATGGCCCCGGGTCAGGCTGGGGCGGGATGAAGCGCAAGCATCAAGGTTATTTGCCCGACTTCCGGAACAGGAACGCTCCGTCCGGGTCGTGCCTGGAAAACCGTTCCTTCGCCAGCTTCCGGCTTTTGACGGCATAGCAGTAGGCGCAGCCGTGGGGACAGGTGTCGTAATCGCCGATATCCCTGGACTGCCAGCAACCGCAGCCGCAGCCTGTCCGGTGGGGCCTGCGCGGGGAGGTCAGCGTCCGGCCGGCAACGTCCGACAGGCGCCGGGCGTCGATACAGGCCGCCGCGCGGGTTCCGTCGGCCAGAAGCTCGGGCTGAGCGCAGAGAGTCGTTTCAATGCCGTGATCGGCTGCGATTCCCGCTAGATCGGCCAGCAACGCCCGTTTCTCGTCCGCCGCCGGGTCCCACCAGTCGAAGCCGTGATCACGGGCCGCAGCGGTCAGATTGAAGGCCGTCTTGCGGTAGATTTGGGCCACCGAGACCACCACCTCGTCGACGGTTCCCTTGAGCCCGCGGCAGAGGCGGGCGAAGGTTTCCGCGTGCCATTGGGGCGGGGTCAGGGAGGTGAAGACGATGGGGTCGTAGCGCCACACCGGGACCCGGGGTCCGAAGCGGTCGGCCAGATCCCGTATCTGCTGCTCGGCAACAGTCGAATCCACGGTCGCGGCATCGAGTGCCCGGGGATAGCCGGTTACAGTGTACTGCACGACGAAAGGACCTCTCTCGCGTACGTCCGAAAGGTACCGGGCAAAGGGCCCCATATTGCGGGTCCAGAAGACGAAGCCGTCCACCGCGTCCCGCGACAGGTCGACATCGTATACCTGCCCACCGTAGGGATTGACCATGCGGCAGCTCCCAGCCTTCAGACGGTTCATGAACCAAGTCCCGTAAAAGGCTGGAATATCGGTCTTATAACTGGCCGAAATAATCACTACTACGCTCTCCGTAGTACGCCAACAGATGGCCCCGGCTGTCGATATCTTCGGCCATGATAGCCGAGTTCATGCGATTTCTCGTTTTAATTCCATGGATTCTTGCCCTCTGCCGGTTGCGCGTTCTCGGCTGCAGGCATATATATCGCCGAATGCCGCACCGGTTAGGTGACGGCGAGAGGATTTACACGATGCGGACCGGAGGTGCCCGAGCGAGGCTACCGCCGGAAGCCGCGCGAAATTTGAGAGGGTTCACGGTATCATGAGCAAGGTTATCGGCATCGACCTCGGCACCACCAACTCCTGCATTGCCGTCATGGACGGCACGGAGACTAGGGTGGTCGAGAACGTCGAGGGTTACCGCACCACCCCGTCCATCGTCGCCTTCACCGATTCCGACGAGCGCCTTACCGGCCAGCCGGCCAAGCGCCAGGCGGTTACCAACCCGGAAAACACCCTGTTTGCCGCCAAGCGCCTCATCGGTCGGCGCTTCGACGATCCCATGACCAAGAAGGACATGGGCCTGGTGCCGTATCACATCGTCAAGGGCGACAACGGTGACGCCTGGATGGAAGTCGAAGGCAAGAAGTACTCGCCGTCCCAGGTCTCGGCCTTCATCCTGCAGAAGATGAAGGAAACGGCCGAGAACTACCTTGGCGAGGAGGTCAAACAGGCCGTCATCACGGTTCCCGCCCACTTCAACGACTCCCAACGCCAGGCGACCAAGGACGCGGGCAAGATCGCCGGTCTTGAGGTGCTGCGCATCATCAACGAGCCCACTGCGGCGGCGCTGGCCTACGGCCTGGAGAAAAAGGAAACCGGCACCATCGCCGTCTACGATCTGGGCGGCGGCACTTTCGACATCTCGGTGCTGGAGATCGGCGACGGGGTGTTCGAGGTGAAGTCGACCAACGGCGACACCTTCCTCGGCGGCGAGGACTTCGACAAGCGCATCGTCGATTACCTGGCCGACGAGTTCAAAAAGGACAACGGCATCGACCTCCGCGACGACCGTCTGGCGCTGCAGCGCCTCAGGGAAGAGGCGGAGAAGGCCAAGGTCGAGCTCAGTTCCACCCAGCAGACCGAGATCAACCTGCCTTTCATCACGGCAGATGCTTCGGGGCCAAAGCACCTCAACATCAAGCTGACCCGGGCTAAGCTGGAAGCGCTGGTGGAGGATCTGGTGAGCCGCACGATCAAGCCCTGCCAGAGCGCCATCAAGGATGCCGGTATCACTGCGGGCGAGATCGACGAGGTGATCCTGGTCGGCGGCATGACACGCATGCCGGCGGTCCAGAGGGCGGTTAGCGAATTCTTTGGCAAGGAAGCCCACAAAGGCGTCAACCCGGACGAGGTCGTCGCCGTCGGTGCTGCCATCCAGGGCGGCGTCTTGAAGGGCGACGTTAAGGACGTGTTGCTTCTGGATGTGACGCCGCTATCGCTCGGCATTGAGACCCTGGGCGGCGTGTTCACTCGGCTCATCGACCGCAACACCACCATCCCGACCCGCAAGAGCCAGGTCTTCTCCACCGCCGAGGACAACCAGTCGGCGGTTACCATCCGTGTCTTCCAGGGTGAGCGCGAGATGGCGGCGGACAACAAGATCTTGGGCCAGTTCGATCTGGTGGGCATCCCGCCTTCGCCGCGCGGCATGCCGCAAATCGAGGTCACCTTCGACATCGACGCCAACGGTATCGTCAATGTCTCGGCCAAGGACAAGGCGACGAGCAAAGAGCAGCAGATTCGCATCCAGGCCTCGGGCGGGCTTTCCGACGTTGACATCGATCGCATGGTCAACGAAGCCGAACAGCACGCGGGCGAGGATAAGAAACGCCGCGAGATGGTTGATGCCCGCAATCAGGCCGAATCCCTTATTCACACCACAGAACGCAGCCTCAAGGACTACGGTGATCAGGTGGGCGCGGACGAGAAATCCGCTATCGAGGCGGCCATGACCGAACTCAAGGAAACCACCGCCAAGGAAGATGCGGCGCTTGAGGACATCACTGCCAAGACGGAGGCTCTCCAGCAGGCGGCCATGAAACTGGGCGAGGCCATGTACAAGGCGGCGCAGGAAGCGAATCCCGAAGGAGCCCCCGAGGGTGGCGCTGAAGCCGGTGACGCCGAGGGCAGTAGTGAAGATTCCACTGTGGTTGACGCCGATTTCGAGGAAGTCGACCCGGACAAAGACAAAAACGGTTGATCCCCGCCGGGGCGCTCGTGCCCCGGGACCGAAACGAGACCCCAGGCGACGGATGCGGGACCGGCTCGAACCGGCCTCGCCTTCGTCCTGAAAGTATGTAGTGCCCATGGCCCAGGACAAGGATCTCTACGACCTTCTCGGTGTGGCGCGTAACGCCAGCGCCGACGAGATCAAGAAGGCCTACCGAAAGCAGGCCATGCAGGACCATCCCGACCGCAATCCCGGGGATGACGTGGCGGCGGAGAAATTCAAGAAGGTCAACAATGCCTACGACATCCTCAAGGACGAGGAAAAACGGGCGGCCTATGACCGCTTCGGCCACGCTGCCTTCGAACAAGGCGGTCCCGGGGGATCGGGCGGCGGCTTCGGGGGCGGAGGTTTTTCCGACATCTTCGAGGAGATGTTCGGCGACTTTGTGGGGGCCGGTGGCGGGCGCGGGTCCCAGGGCCGCGGGCGTGGTGCGGACCTCCGGTACAACATGGAGATCTCTCTGAAGGACGCCTTCCACGGGTCCAAGACCACCATCAATGTTCCGACCGCAATCCCCTGCAACGACTGCTCTGGAACCGGGTCTGCAGGCGGGGCCCCGCCCGTCACGTGCACCACCTGCCACGGCCACGGCCGGGTCCGAGCTCAGTCCGGGTTCTTCACCGTCGAACGGACCTGTCCCGCCTGCCAAGGAACCGGCCAGATGATCAAGGTGCCCTGCCGCAGTTGCGGCGGCGGCGGCCGGGTCCAGCGCGAGAAGACGCTGAACGTCACTATTCCGGCCGGTGTCGAGGAGGGAACCCGCATTCGCTTGGCCGGTGAGGGCGAGGCCGGCATGCGCGGGGCACCGTCAGGCGACCTCTATATCTTCCTTGCTATCAAGCCGCACCGTCTGTTCCAGCGCGACGGCGCCAACATCTACTGCAAGGTGCCCATCCCCATGACTTCCGCCGCCTTGGGCGGAGCCCTCGATGTGCCGACGGTGGACGGCTCGCGGGCGCGGATCACCATTCCCGCCGGAACCCAAACCGGAAACCAGTTCCGGCTTAAAAAAAAGGGGATGACCGTGCTGCGCACCGACGCCCGCGGCGACATGTTCGTTCAAGCGGCGGTCGAAACCCCTGTCAACCTCAGTGCCCGTCAGAAAAACCTCATCAAGGAATTCGAGAAAGAAGGCGGCAGCACCGCTTCCACCAGCCCAGAATCCGCCAGCTTCTTCAACAAAGTGAAGGAGCTTTGGGAGGATTTGAAAGAATAAGCGGCTTCGTTCGCCTTCAGCTATCGGCTTTCAGTTTTTGCCGATTTCCACTATCTTCCGTTTGACGGTCGAGAGCCGATCGCGGACCGCTATTACGGGGACCTACCATGAAGATCGGAATCGTCGGATGTGCTGGCCGCGTGGGCCGTATGCTAGTCAGGACCGTGCTGGAGACGGACGGCACCGACCTGGCAGGCGGCAGCGAAAAACCGGGCAGTGACGTCCTGGGTCAGGATCCCGGCGTTCTGGCCGGCTGGGACATCACCGGCCACGCCGTGAGCGCCGACTCCCAAGCGCTGTTCGAGGCGTCGGATGCCATTATCGACTTCACGCTGCCGGGTGCCGCCATTGGCCACGCCGACCTAGCCGCCACCACCGGTACGGCGCTGATCATCGGAACCACCGGCCTCGGGCCTGACCAGCAGGCCGCGCTGGACGCCGCGTCCCAGAAGACGGTGATCATTCAGGCAGCCAATTTCTCGTTGGGAATCAACGTTTTGCTTGGCCTCACCAAACAAGTTGCAGGCATCCTTGGCGATGATTTCGATATCGAAATCGTAGAAATGCACCACCGCCACAAGGTCGATGCCCCGTCGGGCACGGCACTGGCCCTGGGCCATGCGGCCGCCGCCGGACGCCGGGTCGATCTGACGGCCCGGGCGCAGAAGGTCCGCGATGGCCACACCGGCGAACGCAGGCCTGGAGACATCGGTTTTGCCACGCTTCGGGGCGGCGACGTGGTGGGGGAGCACACGGTAATGTTCGCCGGGTCCTTGGAGCGCATCGAACTAACTCACAAGGCTGACGATCGAGGCATCTTCGCCCGCGGTGCGGTGCGCGCGGCCCTCTGGAGCGTCGACCAGCCCCCGGGGCTCTACGGCATGGACGACGTACTTGGTTTGGGCTGAGGCCGCATTCCGACCATGACACCGGAAAGCATCGACGAGTTCTACCGCCGCCTGGCGGCGGCTCGGCCCAATCCCAAAGGTGAGCTGGATTACGCCAATCCCTATACCTTATTGGTGGCGGTGGTGCTTTCGGCCCAGGCGACGGACAAAGGGGTCAACAGGGCGACCGGGCCTCTGTTCGCCCGTGTCGACAGCCCCGAGAAAATGCTCGACCTTGGGGAAGCGGGGCTCAAGCAGCACATTAAGACTATCGGCCTCTACAACACCAAGGCCAAGAATATCCTCGCTTTGTCTCGGATTCTTATCGACGAACATGACGGAAAGGTGCCGGAGGACCGCAAGGGGCTGGAAAACCTCCCCGGCGTTGGCCGCAAGACGGCCAGCGTGGTGCTCAACATCGCTTTCGGCCAATCGACCATTGCTGTCGACACCCATATCTTCCGCGTCGCCAACCGCACCGGCCTGGCGCCGGGCAAGACACCGTTGGAGGTGGAGACCGGTCTCATCAAGGCGACCTCGGACACCTGGAAACTTCACGCCCATCACTGGCTGATTCTCCATGGCCGCTACGTCTGCAGGGCGCGCAGGCCGGACTGCCCCGTCTGTCCGGTGACCGATCTCTGTGCCTACGCCGAAAAAACGACCTAACAGCGTGTGGGATAATCAGCGCCGGATCGCGCCGATCCCGGACACAACCGGCCAGAAGATTGGCTAGAGCGAATCGTGAGAGATCGAAGCCACTTCGTGGCGCCGAGTTCTCGCGTGAATCCGCTCTATCATATTGAAATAGAGGACGATTCACGGAATAAGCCGCGTCACGAAGTAACTCGGATCATTCCGATCGTACTTTAGGCCGAGGCGGCGTTTCGCCTCGCGCGCCTGAATAGTGCCATGTCCGAACAACTTTCCCCACCGCACAAAATCGTGCACAAGACGATCATCAGGATTTCGTGAAGGGGGTGAAGTGTGGCATTCCCAGTCCGAGGGTCTTTAAGTTTCTCAAACAGTTCGTCGATCTCTTCCATGGCGCCGTCCTCCTCATTGGGCGCCTCTCCGTAGAATCGATAACACCACCTCCTGGTAAGCCTTTTCTCAAATGCGATGGCCCCGATCGCCCCCACCCCATCCCCGAAAAAAACGGGAAGAAAACGGGAAAAGACGTAGGTGGTGCCGGGGGGGGTAGTTAGGGGCAAGCTGCACAAACCGCACACCATAAAAAGGGAGTGCCATATCCAGCAAATGACTCCTTTGGCAGATGGAATTCGGGTAGAGTCATTTACGGCAGACACGAATTAGGAGGGGGCAATGCAAGATTTTCCTGAGGCTCCAGAGGATATCCTCGCGATGCTCAAGAGCTTAAAGCCGGACAAGAGACAAGATTTTATTGAGCCAAAGATGGATTCCGGGCATGTCAAGCGGCGCCCAAGGAGTACACCCTATACCGTTCTGGTGGGCCCCGTAACCGTTGATGACCATAGCAAAGGCATTCTTGAAGACTTCCTTGCAAGTGGGCCGTTCCTGATGCCGAATCCTGAAGGCGATGGACAATGGATTGTTGTGCACCACCGCGATCCCCGCCCCAGGTCGTCTCAGTTCAAGGACACTCCACCGGGAGTTTCGAGCAGCCGGTGGAGCTATGAATACGAAGTAGTTCTCCACAAGATTCGTGCGGTGTAAAAAAGAACCCGGTTTTCTGGTGAGGAAGAGGCAAGCTATATCTCCATTGGGAAGCTGATTTCAGCACCATCATCGAGAAGCCTTTGTACCTGATCATGGGTTAGGAAATGGCATTCCCCATTTCTCGGCACATTTTGATACTGGACTGAAGCGACTTTCATCAGGGGACGGCCGGGCAATCACTATGGACCACTGAACGGCAATTCTATTGGTGCAGTGTTTGGGGACGATATCGTCAAGAGTGCTCTTGAGGACAAGAACGAGCCCTATGGCAGACAAAGTCGAAAAACCGCTAATGCCGGCTATCAATTTCGTTCGTCGCACCATGCTTCAGCGCTCCTCTTGAGGCTGTGTAGATGAATTCAGGAGTGAAGTGCAACACCTCCCGGCGCTAATGTAGCGCCTGGAGACCAATCCAAGGGGGTGTTGCCAAAATTGGAAGATCCACGGTTATAGCATTGATTCTGCATCATATCATCTAACTGCGGAGCAGTTAACTGCTGGGTCTAGGATCATTGCATCCATAGATTTAGCGAGCCCCGGTTCGATCACCACATCCAGTGCAGTCCTAATCCACACCGATCAGAAACTGCTGCCTGCGATCCGGTTTGCGGTAGAAATTCGCCCATGTCTGCCCCCTCGCGTTGCCTGCTCCGAAGGAATCTGGTCGCCGCCGGGTGGTCAAGTGGAGATCTCAATGGCAAAGGGCGATTCTGCAACAGCCGCCTAATCTGCCTTTGTGTCCAGCCGCGCGCGCAACGTGTCCAGACAGAATGCATCTCCCGGGCGGTAAAGGCCCTGCCCCCGGACCTCGGCGTGGCGCACCCGTTCCGCCCCGTCTTTCCCTGCGGGATAAAAATAGACATCAAGAATGCAGCGTCTCGTTCGGTACTGCCAAAGCCGCGCCGGCGGATCGCGGCGCCGGAAATCAGGGGTGCCAAGTTCCAGGACTACCTCGCCCAGGCTTTGCCCCAAGAGATCGGATGACGTTCGCGCTTGGAAAGTCCAATACTCGGGAAGCTCTCCTCTGGTGAGCGGAGCCAGCGCCAATTGAACCCGGGGCCCCTCATAGTGAAGGATTTCCTGTGCCGTGTTCAGTGTAACGTTTGCGACCGGCATTGGCGCGGGCTCGCCGACGGTTACACATCCGCCCAGAAGCGTCAGCGCCGCCAGAAGCGCTACCGCCAGTCCCATCCTCTCTGTCGTCACTCTTTTATATCGTCCTCGTCGGCTGCAGTGTCCAGGGCCTGCATGTCACCAGACACGTGCCCCCCGGATTCAATGATAATGCGTCCATAACGCACCGAGCCGTTAACATACCCGCCGTCGCGGACGATCAGTCGGTCCCGGGCGATAAGTTCACCTTCGTACCGACCGGAAATGTCGGCTTCCTCCACAGTGGCCTTGCCCTTGAAAAGACCGCTCGGTGCTACGTCGATGGCCCGGGCGTCGTTCAATGCCGCCTCGACGCGGCCCTCGACCACCAGCTTGTCGCAGGATGTGATTTCGCCAGAGAGGCAGATGTCCCGGCCGACAGTAAGACGTTTGGACTCAACGTCGCCCAGACACGAGCGCTCGGTCCGATGCAGAGTGCCGGGAATGTCAGGGGTACGCCGGGGCACGTCCGGGTGAAAAGCCGTCTTGGCCGGCGGTTTGGTGGGCGAATGCGAACCATGCCGGGAAAAGGGCTTCAGCGGCGGGGCGCTGATGCCGTCTTCGCCGTCCTTCGTCCCCGGATTCCCTTTGTCGCCCTTGTCATTCTTGCGGAACATGACCTAAGACCTTTTCTCCTTGGGCCGCGTTGGTCATGCGGCCGTTTTCCCGTCCACCGGAACCCGGCTCCGCCAAGCTTCCACCAGATGTACCATGGCGGCGGTTCCGACCACCGGTGCCAGCAGGTTGATCAGCGGCACGGTGAGCAGGAATGCGATGATAACTCCCGCTCCGAACACACGCCCGGACCGGGCTCGACGCAGGGCGCGGACCTGCTCGCCATCGAGCCGGCGGTGCGCCACCAACTCGAAATACTCCCGCCCAAGAAGATACCCGTTCACCGTATAGAAAACAAAAGGGAAAAGGGGCGGCACGATGAGGAAAGGCAGCATCAGCAGGTTGAAAACCGCCATGACGGCAAGAAATTTGACGGCGGTCACGGCGGCCTTGCCAATGCTTTGTCCGCTCGCCGGTTCGATCCCGGGGTAGTGCCGCGCCTCGACTGCGTCCGCCACCCCGTCGAGGAACAGTCCGACGAAGGCGCTGATCACCGCCGGGAACAGGACCCAGGTCAGGGCTCCGACCAGCAATCCGCCCAACAAGTCAGCCACGGTTTCCTGCCAGCCGGCCTCGAAAAAGGCGGTCTGCCCCAAGAGAAACCCAACCCCGCTCCACAGTACCACGAAGACCGTCGCCGCAAGTCCGAGCGACATCCACACATAGCGCCGCGTTGCCACGTCGGATAATTGATCCACACCTTTAACGAATGCGAAGATCACCTTGATACTCCGAGTTTTTCTCTGGACACTCGATACCAGCAGACCTAGCGCACCGGACCCCGGTCCGGCAAGGCCTTTCCAACCATCAAGAGCGCCGGATTTCATTTTGTTCCATTAACGACCGCGAGTCTCTTGCTGCTCGGGCCTTCGGAGCTATACTCGCTCCGCCTAGCAAACCGGAGCAGGGGAGAAGACATCCATGACCGAGACCCGCTATGACGTCCTCGGCATCGGGAATGCCATCGTCGACGTGTTGGCCCATGCGGACGACTCGTTCCTCGCACTTTGGGGGCTTTCCAAGGGGGGGATGACCCTGATTGATGCGGATGCCGCCGACCAGCTCTACGACAACATGGGGCCGGGGATCGAATGCTCGGGCGGTTCGGCTGCCAATACCATCGCCGGGCTAGCATCTTTCGGCAGTCGCTGTGCCTTCGTCGGCAAGGTGGCAGACGATCAGCTGGGCAAGGTCTTTGCCCATGACATCCGCGCCCTCGGTGTCGGTTTCGATACGCAAGCGCTGAAGGACGGACTGTCGACGGCGCGTTGTCTGATCCTTGTCACCCCGGACGCTCAGCGCACCATGAGCACCTTCTTGGGTGCCTGCACCGAACTCTATCCGGAAGACATCGACGCGAATACGGTGGCGACGGCCAAGGTCACCTATCTCGAAGGCTACCTCTGGGACCCGCCACATGCCAAAGAAGCCTTCGTCAAGGCCGGCAAGGCGGCGAAAGAGGCGGGACGCCGGGTGGCGCTCTCTCTGTCCGATCCCTTCTGCGTCGACCGGCACCGCGACGATTTTCTCGACCTGGTGAACAACCACGTCAATGTTCTCTTTGCCAATGAAGAGGAGATCAAATCCCTTTATCAGGTCGACACATTCGACGATGCTTTGCAGAACGTCCGCGGTCACTGCGACATCGCGGCTCTCACCCGGGGCGATCGGGGATCGGTGGTGGTCGCGGGAGACGAGGTGCACGTCATCGATTGCGAGGCCGTAGAGACCGTGGTCGACACCACCGGCGCCGGCGACGCCTACGCCGCCGGCTTTCTGCATGGCTTGGCCCGGAACAAGGATCTGTACACCTGCGGCCGGCTGGGCGGCATTGCGGCGGCGGAGGTGATTTCCCATATGGGGGCCCGTCCGGAAACCTCGCTGAAAACCCTGGCCGAAGTCCTGGGCCCGCTCTAGGGCACGATCGGAATAAACCGAGAGCTTCGGCGCCACGACGGGGCTTACGCTTTCTCACGATCCGCTCTAGCCTTGACATCGAGCCGCGTCTAGTCCAAACGACCGGCACGAATTAGAGGAGCGGGGTGCGACGCGCGCCCCGCTCTTGTCGTTGTCCCCGAGAACGAGGCCCGGTTCCATGGAGCTCCGCAACATCGCCATCATCGCCCACGTCGACCACGGCAAGACGACTCTGGTTGACGAACTCCTCAAAGCGTCGGGCATCTTCCGCGAGGGCCAGAAGGTGGTGGAACGAGCCATGGATTCCGGTGACCTGGAGCGCGAGCGCGGCATTACCATCCTCGCTAAATGCACCTCGGTCGACTGGCGGGGAACCCGAATTAATATCGTCGATACCCCGGGACACGCCGACTTTGGGGGCGAGGTGGAACGCATCCTCTCCATGGTCGACGGGGTGCTGTTGCTGGTGGATGCGGCGGAAGGCCCCATGCCGCAGACAAAGTTCGTTACAATGAAGGCGCTGAAACTCGGGCTTAGGCCGATCGTCGTCGTCAACAAGGTCGACCGTCCCGACGCTCGCCCGGAAGAGGTGCACGAGGAAGTCTTCGATCTTTTTGCGGCACTCGACGCCAGCGACGACCAGCTGGATTTTCCCATTCTCTATGCGTCCGCCAAGCAAGGCTGGGCCAGCGAGGATCCGGAGGCACGCGGCGGCGACCTTTCCGCTCTGTTGGAGCGCATCGTCGTCCATGTTCCGCCGCCGACTCTGGAAGACCCGGACGGTCCCTTCCGCATGTTGATCACCACGCTCGAAGCCGACCCTTATCTGGGACGTATCCTCACGGGCCGGGTCTTCTCGGGCACCATCACCCCCAACACGCCCCTGAAAGCCCTGGGCCGCGACGGAATCCAAGTGGAGCAGGGGCGGGTCACCAAGATTTTCGGTTTCCGTGGCTTGCAGCGTGCGCCCATCGATAAGGCCGAGGCCGGGGATATCGTGGCCCTTGCGGGCTTCGCCACGGCGACGGTGGCCGAGACGCTTTGCCTGCCTGAGGTCGAAGCTCCGCTCACCGCCAATCCGGTCGACCCTCCGACCCTGACCATGACCTTCTCCATCAACGGTTCCCCCATGGCCGGTCAGGAAGGGTCCAAGGTCACGTCGCGTGTCATCCGCGATCGTCTGATGCGTGAAGCCGAGGGTAACGTTGCCATCCGCATCACGGAGACTGCTGATAAGGACGCGTTCGAAGTGGCCGGACGCGGCGAGCTGCAATTGGGCGTGCTGATCGAGACTATGCGCCGCGAAGGCTTCGAGCTCTCAATCTCGCGGCCCCGAGTGGTGCTGAGAAAGGATGCGGCGACCGGCGCCGTCCTTGAGCCCATCGAAGAGGTGCAGGTCGACGTCGACGAGGAATTTTCCGGCATTGTCGTCGAAGCCCTTTCGGTGAGAAAAGCGAACCTGCGCGAAATGAAGCCGTCGGGAGGCGGCAAGACGCGGCTCACCTTCTTAGGGCCGGCGCGCGGGCTTATCGGGTATCATGGCGAATTCCTGACCGAGACCCGCGGCACCGGCGTCATGAGCCGGGTCTTCCATTCCTGGGAGCCCCACAAGGGGCCGGTCTTGGGGCGGCGCAACGGGGTGCTGATCTCGAACGCCGGCGGTGCGACGGTGGCCTATGCTCTGTTCGGGCTGGAGGGCCGCGGCCCCCTGTTCATCGAATCGGGCGTCAAAGTCTACGAGGGCATGATCATCGGCGAGCACACCCGCTCCAACGATCTCGAGGTCAACCCGATGAAATCCAAGCAATTAACCAATATGCGCGCCTCGGGCAAGGACGACGCCATCCGTCTGGCGCCCCCCCGGCGCATGACCCTGGAGCAGGCTATCGCCTACATAGCCGATGACGAACTGGTGGAAGTCACGCCGGAGAGTATCCGTCTGCGCAAACGCCATCTCGATCCCCATGTGCGCAAGAAGGCAGAACGACTGAAAGCCGGGGGGGAAGGGTAGGGTTCGTCAGTCCGCTTGTACACTTTATGGCCGACCGGGGGATCGGGCTCTACGCACTCTTTTCCGTCACAGTTACCCCCCAGGCCTCCAGTCGCGCCGTCACATGGCCGAGCAGTTCGTCCACCGTGCCCGCGACGGTGGACGACAGTTCCATTCCCGTTTTCAGGCTCTCCGGTACGACCCCGAACAAAACCATCTCGTTCGGAAGATCGCCGGTCAGCGTCGCGGTGGCCAGCACCTCCGGAAGCCCCAGCTGGTGCGGCGAGAGCCTTGTGCGGAAAAAGGCGGGCAGATCCTCGCCTTCCATAGTGACCAGGGTTCCCGGCGGATGATCGGCCGTGACGGCGTCGAGCAGGATCATCCGGTCGGCATTGGCGATGGGCTCCAGCAATTCCATCCCCGCCGTTCCGCCGTCGATCACGCTCACCTCGACGGGCAGAACATAGCGGGCTTCCAGAGCTTCTGCCACGCGCACGCCGACCCCTTCGTCCGAAAGCAGCAGGTTACCAACACCGAGGACGAGAATGGTCATGGCTAAAGTCCTTGTGGTCCAAAGGGAAGGTCGCTGAGCTCCTCAGCCTCCAGGTCCGCCCATTCGTTGGCTTCGGCGTCCCGCTCCGTTCCCGGCAGAGGCCGGCCCGGAATTTCGTCGGAAACCGGGAGGCTGGCATGGGACTGCAGGATACGGATTTCGCCGTCGGGTCCGCGTTCCAGCGCCATGGTCATGCGCAGGATGTCCATGCGTTCCAGGGTCTCATCCGGGACCCGGAAGCGAAAGTGCACCAGGGAGGTGACCAGCGCCAGCGGCCCCCGCAGGACCACCTTTGGGTGGCCGAAAGAGAAACGGGTGACTTCGATCTCCCCGCCGCTACGCCCCATCAACTGTTCGATCTGGCCCCGGGATACGGCCACCTCGTCCAGCCCGGCCCCCACCGAAGAGACCCCGTCATCATCGGAAAAAAGATTCAATATGGCAGCGCGGTCGCCGTCCACGTAGGTGCTTTCCACACGGTCCAGGAATGCCTGGACCTCGGCCTCTTCCAGCATCGGGGCTCCCTTCTCACCACATACAACATACAAACGGGCGCCCGTCGGCAACAGGCTCCTAAACCAGAGCGGATCGTGAGAGATCGAAGCTGCTTCGTGGCGCCGAATTCTCGCGTGAATCCGCTCTATCATATTGATGTAGAGGACGATTCACGGAATAAGCCGCGTTACGAAACAACTCGGATTATCCCGATTGTGGATCGTGCTCTAGAGCACTTTGACCTTCACCACCTCGCGTCCGTCTGGGTCTGCGACATGGATGGCGCAGGCCAGGCATGGATCGAAAGAGTGCACCGTGCGCAGGACCTCCAGCGGCAGTTCGGGATCGGCGATGGGATTATCCATCAGCGACGCCTCGTAGGGTCCCGGGGTGTCGTTGTCGTCACGCGGCCCCGCGTTCCAGGTGGTCGGCACCACGCACTGGTAGTTCTTGATCTTGCCGTTCTCGATCACGCACCAGTGGGAAAGGGTGCCGCGCGGCGCCTCGTGGTAGCCGAAGCCCTTGATTTCACCCTTGGGGAACACCGGCTTGTTGAACGTCGTGAGGTCGCCCTTGCCGATGTTCTGCACCAAACGGTTCCACTGATCGGCCAGAGTCTCATAGAGCACCGCACAGCGCACCGCGCGCGCCGCGTGGCGCCCGATGGTGGAATGCAGCGCCGTAAGCGGAATCTCCGAGCCCAGCAGACTGCTCGCCATGCCGACCACGTGCTTGAGGTAACGTTCGGTCGGTTCGTGCCCGGCGGCAAACATGCCCAGCACGTTGGCCAGCGGCCCCACTTGGGCGCGCATCCCCTTGAAGGTCGGGGCCTTGACCCAGGAGTACTTGCCGTCGTCCTGGAAATCCGTATAGGCGGGATTGGTCTCCCCGTCGTAGGGATGGCGTGCCTTGCCGTCGCCCGAATACTCGTACCAGGCGTGCTTGACGGATTCGGCCACGTTGTCCTCGAAGTACTTGTCCTGGTAGTTCGAGATGGCCTGGAAGGTGCCCATATCGCCCCCTTCGATGAATCCACCCGGCAGCGTGAACTGGGTACCCTTGGTATCGATGGGCATGTCGGGGACGGACAGGTAGTTGGTAACGCCGGAGCCGTAGCCGGTCCAATCGGCATAGAAGGCACCGATGGCGGCCACGTCCACCAGATAGGCGTTCTTCACGAAGTCGCCCACCTCGTCGATCAGGGTCTTGACGTGGTAGAGACGCTCCATGTTCAAGGCCGACTGGCTGTCGAGGTTGATGGCGTTGGACACGCCACCCACCGCCACGTTCTGGATGTGAGGGGTTTTGGATCCCAGGATGGTGACGATCATGTTGGCTTTGCGCTGCACCTCCAGGGCCTGGAGATAGTGCGCGGCGGCCAGCAGGTTGACCTCGGGGCTCAGTTTCATCGCCGGATGGCCCCAGTAGCCGTTGGCGAAGATGCCAAGCTGGCCGGAGGCGACGAAGCTCTTCAGCTTGTCCTGAACCGCCCTCATCTCGTGGGCGCCGTTGAGCTTCCAGGTTGAAAGCGATTCGGCAAGTTTGGAAGTGGCGACCGGATCGGCGTCCAGCGCCGAGACGATGTCCACCCAGTCCAATGCCGAGAGATGATAGAAGTGCACGATGTGGTCGTGCACCCCATGCGCTCCCATGATCAGGTTGCGGATGTATTGGGCGTTGAGCGGAATTTCCATGTCGAGCGCGTTCTCGACCGCCCTGATGGAGGTGATCGCGTGTACCGTGGTGCAGACGCCGCAGATGCGCTGGGTGATTGCCCAGGCATCGCGAGGATCCCGGCCCAGCAGGATCTGCTCTATGCCGCGCCACATCTGGCCCGATGACCAGGCCTTGGTCACTTTGCCGCCGTCCACCTCACAGTCGATGCGCAGGTGTCCTTCGATACGAGTGATGGGATCGATGGTGATTCTCATGGTGTGATTTCCCTATTCAGGCCTGGGTCCGCGAATGCAGCACGGGCAGTTTTTTGACGAAGATGAGGTAAAGCACGACTTCCAGAGAGAAGATGCCGACCGTCACCAAAATTTCGGTTACCGACGGGTAGTAGGTCCAACCATTCCCCGGGTGATAGCCCACCAGGTAGCTGTCGATGCGATACACCGATCCGGCTGCCAACAACGAGAGGGCGGCCAGGAACAACATCCGGGGACTCCGGCGGTTGGCTGGAATGACCAGGATCAGAACCGGCACGACGTAGAGAAGGTTCTCGATCACGAACATGATCCCGTTCACCGGATCGGTCATCAGACCGCCGAGCGCACCCCGCATGACGAGATCGCCAAAGCGGATCACCAGGTAAACCAGGAGCATCCAGAATATGACGCCGGACAGTTTGCCCAGGATCTCTCCTTCAAACGGGCGGCGGAAGGTCGTTGCCGCCAGGATGCCTTCGAAGACCACGACGGCGTAGCCCATTAGGATCGCCGACAGCAGATAGAGTGCCGGCAATGCCTGGGTCTGCCACAGAGGTGAGACCTGGTGGCCTAGGATGACCAGCAGCGTCCCCAGAGAGGACTGGTGCATGGTCGGCAACAGGACACCCAAGGCGATGAAGAAGAACATGGACTTCTTCAGGAGGTTCCGAAGGCCTTCGGACTCCGTTTTCTCCAGCAGCGTCGGCAGGAACTCGATGAACAAAACGATGATGTAGGCCATCACGCACAGTGCGACTTCGAACATCACCGAGTTGGGCTGCATCTGCCAGGGCAGGAACAGGTTATAGACATTCAGATACCGCCCGAGGTCGACCACGATCGACATGCCGCCGAGTGTATAGCCAAACAACCCCGCCAGCAGCGCCGGGCGCATCAGGGGATGGTATTCGCCCTTGTTGAGGATATAGACCAGCAGGGCCAGCGCGAAACCGCCGCAACCGAAGCCGGTGCCGATGACCATGTCGATGACGACCCAGATGCCGAAGGGGTAGCCGTCGTTCATGTTGGTCACCGCGCCCAGGCCCAGCGCGAAACGCTGAACCAGGATCACGGCCATCACCGCCACAAGAACAAGGAGAATGGCGAAAGGCCCGGTCAGGAGACGTCCGCCGACGGGTTTGTGTGTAGTCATTTCTTGTCCTCCCCGTCGCTATCGCGGGTTGCCCGGAAGGCTAGCGCCGCCAAGCCGCCCAGAAGCACCACCGGTGCGATCATGCCTTTGTAGAGCGTGTGCTGGATGCCCTCCGAAACGCTAGCATAGCCGCGATCCGGAACATCGGTCGGCAGGCCCAGTTTCTCGAACGGCACGCCCGAGAGGTAATGGACTTGGGTTCCGCCGAGTTCCTTCTCGCCGTAAAGCCCGTTCAAGTAGGTCCCGGCGGGGGCGTCGTGCGGGCTCTGCATCTTCGCAGCCTGCTCGCCGCCTTCTTTGCCGAAGGCCCGGGAGCCCGACAGGTTGCCGCGCGGGAAAGTCGTTACGTCGCCTGGTTTCAGGGCCAGACGCCGTTTGGCCTCCGCCCTCAGGTCGTCGACGCGGCCGAAGAGCGAAGCGCCCGTGGGACAGACGTCGCAGCAGGCCGGCGTCTTGCCGTCCACCTGCAGGTGGCGGCAGAACTCGCACTTGCCGATCTTGCCGTAGGCCGCGGAGTAGTCGAAGCGTGGGATATTGAAGGGACAGCTGTAGACACAGTACCTGCACCCGATGCAGGCATCCGGATCGTACGACACGATGCCCGTCTTTGGGTCCTTCTGCATGGCTGACACCGGACAGGCGGACACGCAGGACGGGTCCACACAATGGAGGCAGTGGCGCTTGACGAAGGCGAAGCCGTTTTCCTTTCGGTCCTTCTTCGCCATGGTGCCGTGTCGATAGGCCTTGATGACGTTGAAGGTCTTGGCCGACAGGTCGAGCGGCGTGTCCCAGGTCCCGTCGTTCCAACCCGGATTGGCTTCGTTGACCGGCCCGAGCCCGTTGGCTTCGCGACAGGCCGACACGCAGGCCTTGCAGCCGATGCAGAGGGTCGA
Organism: Rhodospirillales bacterium; assembly: GCA_003354135.1. Lineage (GTDB taxonomy): Bacteria > Pseudomonadota > Alphaproteobacteria > Rhodospirillales > GLO-3 > GLO-3. Next base: position 115,651 of record PIVK01000001.1, on the reverse strand, counting down.
ATCATAAAGCATGCCCACTGCGTCGGGCGGCATGGGCTTGGCCTCGCGCGCCGCCTCTGCCGGCGGCGCTCCGGCAACGCTGAGCGCCCCGCCCGAGACCGCGACTCTGAGGAAGTCACGTCTGTTCATGGTCATGGGATCAGCCTTCCGCGTCTTCATCCGAGCCGAGTTTGGCCGCGACCACCGCCGCGCCACCGGCCAACGCGCCGATAGCCGCCCCGGTGAGCGCCGCTGCGCCCGCCGACAGACCTTCGCCTTTGGGTTCGGTAACCCTGGGATAGGCTGTGGGTGGGGTGACGGTCTTCAGTTCGGCCAAAGCATGGATGGGCTTCTCGAAGACGATGCCCTTCTCGGTGCAGCCGATGCAAGGATGTCCGGTGCCGACCGGCCAAGATGCCGACCCGGCGTCACCGAAAAGCTGGGTCGGACAGTTGGCATAGGTTTCAGGTCCCTTGCAGCCCAGTTTGTAGAGGCACCAGCCTTGCCGGTGGCCCTCGTCGCCGAACTCCAAAGCGAACCGTCCGGCATCGAAATGTGCCCGGCGCTCGCAGTTCTCGTGGACGAGCCGCCCATAGGCGAACTTGGGCCGGCCTTTTTTGTCCAGCTCCGGCAGGGTGCCGAAGGTGATGAACTGCAGCACGGTGGCCAGGAAATTGTATGGGTTGGGCGGGCAGCCGGGGATGGTGACCACGGTCTTGTCCTTAAGCACCTCGGGCGCCCCGGTGGCGCCGGTCGGGTTGGGGGGCGTCGATGGCACCCCGCCCCAGGAGGCGCAGGATCCGATGGCAATCACCGCTGCGGCCTTCTCCGCCGTTTCCTTGACGTGATCAAGCATGGTCTTTCCGGCGATCTTGCAGTAGATGCCGTTATCCTTGATCGGGATAGCCCCTTCGATCACCAACACGAACTTGCCCTCGTTGGCGGCGATGGAGGCATTCTTGGCTGCTTCGGCTTGGTGACCGGCGGGCGCCGACAGCGTCTCATGGTAGTCCAGCGAAATGGCGTCCAGGATCAGGTACTCGAGGGTTGGGTGCGTAGACCGGAGCAGGGTTTCGGAACAGCCCGTGCACTCCTGGCCCGACAGCCAGATTACCGGCGGCCGCGCCGCACTGATCGCGGCCTGAGCCATCTTGATGCCCGCAGACGCAGACAGTCCCAACGTTGCCGCGACGCCAGTACAGAATTTCAAGAACTCGCGGCGCGAAACGCCGCCCGGAGCCCGTTCGATTACGTCGAGAGAGAAATCACCGTCAGCCATGGTTGCCCCCAGACTAAGGACGGCAAATTTCGGCCGTCCTCGGGTTGATGTTCCCGGGGGCAGAAATCCTTGGCGAGTATGCGACGCGTTTACCCCTTCGTGGCCATGCCCATGGTCACGTATAACGCCTCGGCGGTCCTGTAATTCCGCCGAAACATTAACAACAACAAGGATTTACCCGACGGCATTCTCCCCCCCAAAGCATACGGCTGCCCCACACTATGCAAGGATGCTAACATATTGCTTTTCGACATTCAAAGTGTTGCGTCGCACAGCCCAGGTGCCGTGGCGCATCATTCTGCAGCTTCTGCGCTTACCCCTTGACCCGATGGGGTTTTCGCGCCATCCAGACGTTATGACGCTGCGAGATCCTCTCAGAACCATCCCTGGCCACCGCTTTGACCGCCAGGTTTGGGAACCCGCCGCGCGCACACCCGAAATGGCGGTGCCGGAGGTGGGCTGTGGCACTCCCACTCCACCCGAGGTCTTTTCGGCCAACGTCTTCGCTCTTTTTGAAGCGCCGGAGGCCTGACTCCGGTGTGGCGGAATTGGCAGACGGCGGCTGGGGTTTATCGCGACCGCCGCGTCCTTGCCATGCTGTTTCTAGGGTTCTCTTCCGGACTGCCGTTCGGCGTTCTGGCGGAACCCCTGATCGCCTGGTTGGCCGAGGCCGGGACGTCCAAGACCGCCATCGGGCTCTTCGCCCTGGCGAGCCTCCCCTATTCGCTTAAGTTTGTCTGGGCGCCTGTCATCGACCGCCTGCCGCTGCCGGTGTTCACGCCGTTGTTCGGTCGCCGCCGGGGCTGGGCATTGCTGACCCAGGTGCTGCTGATCTTCACCATCGCCGGCCTGGGCGGCACGAATCCCGTAGCCGATCTCTGGTGGACAGCCGCCTTCGCCCTCACGGTCGCCTTCTCGTCCGCCAGCCAGGACGTGGTCATCGACGCCTACCGGGTGGAGATCCTGGAAGACCGGCAACTCGCCGCCGGGGCCGCCACCGCCGTTTTCGGCTGGCGTGCCGGACAGTTGGGTGCCGCCGCCGCCGGCCTAATGCTGGCCGACCTGCTGCCCTGGGGGGTGGTCTTCTCGGTATTGGCCGGCGGCGTCGGAGTCGGCATTGTCGCCATCCTCGTCAATCCCGAGCCCAGGGTCTGTGTGACCCCGGAATCGCAGGCCATGGAGGCCCGCGCGGAAGCGTTCCTGGAACGTAACGGTCATCTGCCGCGATACGTGGTCGAGCCCCTAGCCTGGGTCTACGGGGCGGTGGTCATGCCTCTGGTGGAGTTCGCCACTCGCCCGGGGTGGGTCGCGGTGCTGGCTTTCATCATGCTCTACAAGTTCGGCGATGCGGTGCTGGCGGTGATGAAAATCCCTTTCTTCCTCGAAATCGGATTCACCAAAACCGAGATCGCCGAAGTGGTCAAGCTGTTCGGCACCGGTGCCGTGATACTCGGCGGGTTTCTGGGGGGCTGGCTGCTGGCGCGGATCGGCATTCTCAAAGGCCTGGTGGTCTGCGGCGTGCTGATGGCCGTATCCAACCTGGTCTTCGTGATCCAGGCTTGGGTGGGGGATGATCTTGGCATGCTGGCCGTCACCATTGCCGTCGAGAACACGGCGACCGGCATGGGGACCACGGCGTTCGTCGCTTACCTCTCCAGCCTCTGCCACAGGGCCTATACGGCGACCCAGTATGCGCTGATGACCTCCCTTATGGCCCTGTCCCGCACCGTTCTCTCGTCCGGGGCCGGCTGGCTGGCCGAGCACATGGACTGGGCAAGCTTCTTCGTCGTCACCACGGTGGCCGCCATTCCCGGTCTTCTTCTTTTGCTCTGGATGATGCGGCGCTACCCGCCCTCCGATTCCAGAGCCTCTCCCGAAACCGCTTCACCCAGCGCCTGAACAACAGCGTCTTCCCCCGGGGGAAATTCCGCTTTCGCCACACCGTGTCCCAGCGTTCGGCGAAAGGCCCCGGTTGCCGGCCAAAGACCCACGGCCGGCACCGTTCTTCGGTATTTCGCGATGCAACAATATACGGCGCTTTCTGGGCGCAAACCTTAAGAATTCCGGTTTTCCCTGGCGTTATTGCGCCGCAGCATTATAATGGGGGTGCGAGGGGTGCCGAACAGTCACCTTAGATCGGCCGCCTGAGGCCCTATGGACATCGCCAAGATCCCGGCGGGCCCCAACCCGCCCTACGACGGAAACGTGATCATTGAGAGACAAGGAGCAAAATTATGACGAGGCAACGTGTTGCCGTGCGCACCGAGACTGGAGGCGTCGCCGTCTCTTCCTTCGGATCGGAGACTCCCGACTCGGCACCGCGGCACCCGGATGATCTCGCCGCCCGGGAGATTGACGACGAGCCCCGCCGTATCCGTCCCGAGGATGCGGCGGATGACTACGTTCCCTCCGCGCCCGGGATATCGAAAGACCCACCGGTCTGACATTCCGTGCCCACGGGAGCCGGGACGGGTCCCCGGCTTACGGAGATGTGGCCCTTCACGCCCCACCCGCTTCCACCGTCCATCTTGATTGCCGCCTCCCCGCGGCTGCGGGCTTGGCGCACCATAGCTCCGCGCCGACACCCGCCTCCGGACCTGACATTCGGGTCGACGTGAACTAGACTCTAAACTCCTTGGAACGCCAGGACGGGGAAGGACAGCCATGGCCGGAGGCATGCGCCTGATCGAGGGTGACATCACCATTCTGGGTGTGGACGCCATCGTCAACGCCGCCAACGAGTCTCTGATGGGCGGCGGTGGCGTCGACGGCGCCATCCACCGCGCCGCAGGTCCCGACCTGCTGGCCGAATGCCGCACTCTGGGCGGCTGCCCGACCGGAGAGGCCAAGATCACCGGCGGCTATGACCTGGCGGCGCGCCACGTAATCCACACCGTGGGCCCGGTCTGGCACGGCGGTGGCGCGGGCGAGGACCTGATGCTCACCCAGTGCTACCGCCGTTCTCTTGAACTGGCGGAAACCAACGGCTGCAAGACCGTGGCTTTCCCCGCCATCTCTACGGGCGTCTACGGATTTCCGCCCGCCCGTGCCGCCCGCATCGCGCTGGGCACCGTCGAATCCTTCTTCGAGCGCTCCGACGCGGTAGACGAGGTTCTCTTCTGCTGTTTCGGCGCCGCCTGCGTGGCCGTTCACCGGGAAGCGTCGGAGATGCTGGGGATCGCGGTGGGGTGATGTTACGGATTGGGAACAACACTTAAGTCCCTGACCCGAGGTTGGTTTAGACGCTCCAGTGTTTTCAGCGGCCCTACGGAATGCCGACGCGTCCCTTGCGCTCGATCTGGTTTAACTCCTCCTATCCGCTTGATATAGAAGACGATTCACGGAATAAGCCTAGTCCCCGCTGGTAATGGCCTCATAGGCGGCCAGCGCGGCCATGTTGACCACATTGGACACCGCAGTGCCCATGGGCACGATTTCGGCTGATTTCTCGAGGCCGATCAACAAGGGGCCGATGATGTGGGCACCGCCAAGATTCTCCATCAGCTGGGTCGCGATGCTGGCGGTGTTGAGGCCGGGCATGATCAGCACGTTGGCCGGTCCGGTGAGGCGGCAGAAGGGATAGGCGTCGCGCATCAGGTCGAAATTGAGGGCTACGTTGATGTTCATGTCGCCGTCATACTCGAAATCCACCTTACGCCCGTCGAGGATGGCCACCGTTTCCCTCACCGCTTTGGCCCGTTCAGGCTTCGGCCATCCGAAGTTGGAGAAGCTCAGGAGCGCCACTCGGGGCTCGTGGCCCATGCGCCGGGCGTGGGTCGCCGCCTCGACGGCGATGTCGGCCAATTGTTCGGGCGTCGGATGGGTGAGGACCGCCGTATCGGCGACAAACACCGTGCGCCCGCGGGCCACCATCATGGACAGCCCGAACACCACATTGAGATCCCGCCTTGGGTCCAGCACCAACAGGATTTCGTCCAGGACATGGTGATAGTTCTGGGTCAGGCCCGTCAGCATGGCGTCCGCGTGGCCGTGGGCTACCATGCAGGCGGCAAAGATGTTCCGGCCCCGGTTCACCATCCGCTGCACGTCCCGGAGCAAAAACCCCTTACGCTGTAGCCGCTTGTAGAGAAAGTCTATGTAGGCGGCGGTGTTGCTGCTGAGGGCCGCGTTGTGGATCTCGATCCCCTCGGCCTCTCCGAATCCCAGGCGCTGCAGGGAATCCCGGACCACGTCCTCGCGCCCGATCAGGACCGGGGTACCGTAGCCCTCGCTCAGGAACCCGGCCGCCGCGCGGATGGTCTTTTCATGCTCCCCTTCGGCGAACACCACACGGCGCGGGCACGCTATGATTCGCTCGAAGATGGCGTAGAGGTTGGAGGCGGTGGGATCCAGGCGGGCCGACAGTTCCCGCTTGTAGGCCGCCATGTCAGGAATCGGTTTCTGGGCGACGCCGCTGTCCATGGCTGCGGCCGCGACCGCCAACGGGATGGCAGTGATGAGCCGCGGGTCGAAGGGCGCGGGAATGATGTAATCAGGTCCGTAACGAAGCCGCTTGCCGGCATAGGCGGCCTCGACCTCGTCCGGCACATCCTCGCGCGCCAGTTCGGCGATGGCATGCGCGGCCGCCCCTTTCATGGCGTCGTTGATGGTCCGGGCCCGGGCGTCCAGGGCGCCGCGGAAGATGTAGGGGAAGCCCAACACATTGTTGATCTGGTTGGGATAATCCGAGCGCCCGGTGGCGACGATGGCGTCCGGGCGCACCGCCTTCACGTCCTCGGGTAGAATCTCCGGGTCCGGGTTGGCGCAGGCGAAGACGATGGGCCGCGGGGCCATAGCGGTCACCATGTCCCGGCTCACCGCGTCCTTGACCGAAAGGCCGAGGAACACGTCGGCTCCCACCATGGCCTCGGCCAGGGTGCGGGTCTCGGTCTCCACCGCATGGGCGGATTTCCATTGGTTCATCCCCGCTTCGCGGCCTTTGAAGACGACGCCCCTAGAATCGCAGAGCGTCACATTGGCGGCTTTGACCCCCATGCTCTTCACCAGTTCGACGCAGGCGATGGCCGCCGCGCCGGCGCCGTTGACCACCATCCTGATCTCACTCAGGCTCCGCCCGGTCAGGCCGCAGGCGTTGATCAACCCGGCGGCGGTGATGATGGCGGTCCCGTGCTGGTCGTCGTGGAACACCGGGATGTCCATGATTTCACGCAGCCGCTGTTCGATGATGAAGCATTCCGGCGCCTTGATGTCCTCCAGGTTGATGCCGCCGAAAGAGGCGCCTAGGTATCGGACGCAGTTGATGAATTCCTCTACGTCTTCCGTGGAGACCTCGATGTCGATGCCGTCCACGTCGGCGAACCGCTTGAACAGCACCGCCTTCCCCTCCATGACCGGCTTGGAGGCCAGCGCGCCCAGGTTGCCGAGGCCCAGCACTGCGGTGCCGTTGGACACCACCGCCACCAGGTTGCCCTTGGCCGTATAGTCATAGGCCCGGCTCGGATCCTTCTTGATCTCCAGACAGGGGGCCGCCACACCAGGGGAATAGGCCAGCGACAGATCGCGTTGGGAGGTCAAGGGCTTGGTCGGATGGATCTCCACCTTGCCCGGTCGGCCGCGGGCGTGGAGGCGGAGCGCCTCGGTGGCGGTCACATGGCTGGATTTTTCGTTCATGGGTCAGCCTTCGCCGATGCCCGCAGGCTGGTGCAGGTGGACGTTGGTGGCGGTGTTGCTTTCCAGGACCCGGACCGCTGTGTCCTCCTGGGCCGCATCTTCGCAGTGCACCCAGAGGATGACGCTGCCGGCCTCCAGCGATCGGGCGAAATCCTCGGTATGCGGCGTCGAGGTCACTTCCCCCACCACTTCCTTGAGCGCGATTCCGGCGGTGGCCGTGGCGATGACCCCGGCGACAGTAGCCGCGACGGGGCCGCCGATGAGAAAGATGGCGCCCGAGGCCACCAGTGGTCCTTCATGCTTCAACTCGCCCACCATGGCGGTGAGCACGTCCTTCCAGGGTTTTCCCGGCTGTCCGGCGACATCGAGAGACTGATGCGAGCTCAGCACCGACAGATCGGGCCGATGAAACCCGGCGTCCAGCAGAGCCCCCACCGCTGATTCAAAGTTGTCGCGGTCGGAAAACAGGCCGACGACCTCGCGGTCGGTGATGGTAGCAGCGGTCTGGTTCACGGGGGCACCTCTTTCCAATCCCAGTTTCTTCCCATCCCATTCTGCCTAAGGCCGCCGCCGATTCATAGCCCGAAGGCGATCCCCTGTGTTATGGTGCACCCGGTTTTCCTCTTGATCAGAACCTTCCATCCGACCGTGACCGCTAAGATCCACCCCGATCCCGCCCGCGATGCCAAGATCACCCCGATGATGGTCCAGTACCTGGCTGTCAAGGCGGAGCACCCCGATTCGTTGCTCTTTTACCGGATGGGCGACTTCTATGAGCTCTTTTTCGACGATGCCGTTACTGCGGCCAGGACGCTGGATATCGCGCTTACCAAGCGGGGCAAGCACCTGGGCGAGGACATCCCCATGTGCGGGGTCCCGGTCAAGAGCCACGAGACCTACCTGTCGCGCCTCATCAAGTCGGGCCACCGGGTTGCCGTCTGCGAGCAGACCGAGGATCCGGCCCAGGCCAAGAAACGGGGCCCGAAGGCGGTGGTGCGACGGGAGGTTTTGCGGGTCATTACGCGGGGCACCATTACCGAGGACACCCTGCTGGATGCCCGGCGCCACAACTTCCTCGCCGCCTTGGCCGAAGTGCGAGGCGTGCCCGGCCTGGCCTGGATCGACGTCTCCACCGGGGACTTCCATGCCCAGGCTCTGTCCAGCGCCGACGTGGCGGCGGTACTGGCTCGGTTGACGCCCGGGGAGATGCTGGTTCCCGAAACCCTGTTGGACAAGCCGCAGTTCACAGAAGTCCTCTCCGACTGGCAGGAGGTGTTGACGCCCTTGCCCGGCAGCCGTTTCGACAGCGAGAACGGCCGGAAGCGCCTTCAGGCCCTCTTCCAGGTTGCCGCACTCGATGCTTTCGGCGATTTCTCTCGACCCGAGCTGGCGGCCGCCGGGGCCCTCGTCGATTATATCGAGCTGACCCAGAAGGGCCGCCTACCCCGCCTCTCCCCGCCTCGCCAGGTCGCCTCGGGCGCGGTGATGGAAATCGACGCCGCTACGCGGCGCAACCTGGAACTCGTCGAAACCCTGGCCGGCGAGCGCAAAGGCAGCCTGCTCAGCGTTGTCGACCGCACGGTCACCGGCGCCGGGGCCCGCCTGCTGGCGCAACGCCTGGGCGCTCCGCTCACCGATCCCACGGCTATCGACGAGCGCCTCGATACGGTGCAATTCTTTGCCGATACGGAACGTTTGACCGGTGAGGTCCGTGCGCTGCTCACCCGCTGTCCGGACGTGGAGCGCGCCCTGTCGCGCCTCAGCCTGGGGCGCGGTGGCCCGCGCGACCTTTCGGCGATGCGCGATGGGTTGGCGCTCACGGCGGAGCTAAGGCATCTTCTGACCACCGACGGCGTTGGCGGGTTGCCGGCTGGGATCGCGGCCTGTTGCGACAATCTGGGCCGGCATCACGAGACCGTTGACCACCTGACCCGGGCCTTGGCGGCCGAGCTTCCGGTCCATGCCCGAGACGGCGGGTTCATCGCCGCCGGGTATTCCCCCCGGCTCGATGATCTCCGCGTGCTGTCCAGCGAGAGCCGCCGCCATATCGCCGGTCTTCAGGCCCGTTACGCTGGCGAAACAGACGTTTCGTCCCTCAAGATCAAACATAACAATGTCCTGGGATATTTTGTCGAAGTGCCGTCAAAACAGGCAGACAAGGTTCCTCATGGTGCAGAGGATCTTTTCATCCACCGCCAGACCATGGCGGGCGCGATGCGCTTCACCACGGTCGAACTGGGAGACCTGGAAGGCCGGATCGCCAAGGCCTCCGACCAAGCGCTGGCGCTGGAAACCAAGCTGTTCGAGACCCTGGTCGGCGAAGTGGTCGACCGGTCTGAGGCCATCGCTGCCGCGGCGCGCGCCATGGCGACACTGGATGTTGCCTCGGCCCTGGCCCTCCTTGCCGTTGAGCGGCGCTATGCGCGCCCGGTCGTCGACTCCTCGGATGCCTTCGAGGTCGAGAACGGCCGCCACCCGGTGGTGGAGGCGGCGCTGGAAGCGGCGCACGAATCTGCCTTCGTCGCCAACCATTGCCGCCTTGAGGGCGATGAACGGCTGTGGCTGCTCACGGGTCCCAACATGGCGGGCAAAAGCACGTTTCTGCGCCAGAACGCGCTCATCGCCATCTTGGCCCAGGCCGGGTCCTATGTTCCGGCCGACGCCGCCCGTATTGGCGCCGTCGACCGCCTGTTCTCACGCGTGGGCGCCGCCGACGACCTGGCCCGCGGGCGCTCGACCTTCATGGTCGAAATGGTCGAGACCGCCACCATCCTTAACCAAGCGGGCCCCCGGGCCCTGGTGATCCTGGACGAGATCGGACGCGGCACAGCGACCTTCGACGGCCTGTCCATCGCCTGGGCAGTGGTCGAGCATTTGGCCGAAATCAACCGTTGCCGGGCCCTGTTCGCCACCCATTACCATGAGCTGACTCATCTGGCGGCCAAGCTGGATTGCCTAGCTTGCCATACCATGCGGGTCAAGGAATGGCAGGACGACGTGGTGTTCCTGCATGAAGTGGCGCCGGGCGCCGCGGACCGCTCCTACGGTATCCATGTGGGCCAGATGGCCGGGCTGCCCCCGGCCGTAATCTCACGGGCCGAACAGGTGCTGGAATCCCTGGAACAAGGGGATCAGTCCTCGGCCGCGACCCGCTTGGCGGAAGACCTGCCGTTGTTCGCCGCCCTGTCCGCGCCGCCCTGTCTGCCGCAACCTTCGGGTCCAAGCCGGCTCGAAGCGGCCCTGGGCACCCTGAACCTGGACGAGATCTCGCCCCGCGAGGCGTTGGACGAACTCTACCGCCTAAAGACGCTCGCGACGGACGATGTCACTTAAGATCAGCGGCCTGATCTTCGCTTCGAAGAGGCCCACGGCTGTTTTCAGCACACAGGTGCACGGTGTCGATCCCTTGATCCTGCAAGAGCTCCTGGACCTGCCGGCGTCAGGCAAGTGTAGGTCCCCTTGTCGATCATCAGGGCATCGGGGCGGGGCGAGAAGGCCGGCCCCGTGTCCGGCGTATGCGGGCCGAACCGGTCCCAGCCGATCTGCCTCCGATCGCGCATCCTTTCCTCCCTGTCCCTGGACGTCTATATAGTAACAAACTCGGCGAGTCTCCTCATGCCCCGTACCCGAAAACCCCGTGAGATCATCGACCGCAAGGCCCTCCTCGTGCGCCTGCGTGAGGTCGTTCCCCCCTCGGGATATGATTCCACCTTGAGGGCCGAGGTGCTGGCGGTCTCCAAGGCCGTGCTGGAGGCCGGCCGGACAGAGGTCCGCCGCCGCTTCGAACAGGAGCAGGTGTCCGGCCGGGAAGTCACCCGATCCAACGCCTATCTTATGGATCAACTGATCCGCGTTCTCTACGACTTTGCCGTCAAGCAAGTCTTTCCCACTCGGAACCGGGCCGTTTCCGAGCAGATGGCGGTCACCGCCATCGGCGGGTATGGTCGGAACGAGTTGGCGCCCTTCTCCGATATCGACCTCATGTTCCTGCTGCCCGTCAAGAAAAACGGGGAGATCGAGCAAATCGTCGAATTCCTGCTCTACATGCTATGGGATCTGGGGCTCAAGGTCGGCCATTCCACCCGTTCGGTGGATCAAGCCATTCGCTTTGCGAGTTCCGATCAGGTCATCCGCACCAGTGTTCTGGAGGCCCGCTTCCTGTGGGGTAACGAGCCCCTGTTCTCGACCTTCAAGCAGCGTTTCTATAGCGAAATCGTTTCCACCACCGGGCGTCAGTTTGTGGAGGCCAGGCTGGCCGCCCGCGACGAGCGGCACGAGCACATGGGTGATTCTCGTTACGTTCTAGAACCAAATATCAAGGAAGGCAAAGGAGGTCTGCGCGACCTGCAGACCCTGTTCTGGATCGCCAAGTATCTCTACCGGGTCGAGACTGTTGCGGGATTGGTGGAGCAGGATGTCCTCTCCGCCGATGATGCGGCCCGGTTCGCCAAAGGCGAGAACTTCCTGTGGACGGTCCGCTGCCACCTCCACTACCTGGCCGGGCGTGCCGAGGAACGGCTCACCTTCAACGTCCAAGGCGAGATCGGCCAGCGCATGCGCTACCGGGACCGCAAGGGCTCGCGCGGCGTCGAGCGCTTCATGCGTCATTATTTCCTGGTCGCCAAGGATGTCGGCGACTTGACCCGCATCTTCTGTGCAGTTCTCGAGGAGGAACAGAAAAAACGCCGGTTTCGCTTGCCGTGGGTGTCGTTATTGAAAGGAAGAATCACGGGTTTCCACATCGACGGCGAACGCCTGACCGTGGACCGGGACGACAGTTTCGAGCGGGATCCCCTCAAGCTGATCCGCCTATTCCACGAAGCCCAGCGCCATGGCCTCGACATCCATCCCCATGCCTTGCGTTTGGTCACGCGGAGCCTGGGACTGATCAACAAAGCGTTACGCGAAGATCTGGAGGCCAACCGCCTCTTCACCGAAATGCTGTGCGATTTACCGGGACCGGAACGGGCCTTGACGCGCCTCAACGAAGCCGGGGTGCTCGGGCGCTTCATTCCCGATTTCGGTCGTGTGGTCGCCCAGATGCAGTATGACATGTACCACGTCTATACGGTCGACGAGCACACCATCCGTGCCATTGGCATCCTGCACCGCATCGAGCGGGGCCGCCTGATCGAGGACCATCCGGTGGCCAGCGAAGCCATCCGGGAAATCGAATCCCGCCGCGCGCTTTATGTGGCTCTGCTGTTGCACGACATCGCCAAGGGCCGTGGTGGCGACCATTCCGAACTGGGCGCCAAGGTTGCCCTCAAGCTGAGCCCCAGGTTTGGCCTCAATCAGTGGGAGGTAGAGACGGTTTCCTGGCTCGTGCGCTACCATCTGGTCATGAGCGATACCGCCTTCAAGCGTGATGTCAGCGACTCCAAAACCATCGCCGATTTTGTCGAACTCGTTCAATCTCCGGAACGGTTGCGTCTGCTCATCATCCTCACCGTGGCCGATATCCGGGCCGTGGGCCCCAACGTTTGGAGCAGTTGGAAGGCGAACCTGCTGCGCGACCTCTATTATGCGGCTTATGCCCTGATGACCGGCGGACTGCCCCCCGCCCATCGGTCCATGCGGGTGGAACGGGCCATTGCCGCCCTGGAGGAGCGCCTCTCGGACTGGTCGCCAGACCAGATTGCCGATCACGTCACCTTGGGCGACGCCAACTACTGGCTGTCCTACGACACCGACACTCATGTCCATCACGCACGTCTAATCCGCACGGCCAAAACCCGAAATCTCCATTTGCATATTGAAACAAGAGTCGACGCCCAACGCGAAGCGACGGAAATCATCATCCATGCCCCCGACCATCCCGGCCTGTTCGCCCAGATTGCCGGCGGCATGGCGCTTGGAGCCGCCAATATCCTGGACGCCAAGGCGGCGACTCTTACCAATGGAATGGCACTCGACACGTTCCTGGTTCAGGATGCCTTGGGCAATCCCGTCGTGGAAGACCATCGCCTCAAGAAACTGTGGACGGCAATCGAGGACTCACTGTCGGGCAAACGCTTCCCCAAGCGGGAACTGGAGGAAGCCCGCAAGCGCGCGCTTCCCAGTCGCACCGGGGTCTTCAAAGTGCCGTCGCGGGTGCTGATCGATAACCAGGCCTCCAATAATTTCACGGTGATTGAGGTGAACGGACGCGACCGGCCGAGCCTGCTCTACGACATCACCCGGGCCCTCAAGGATCTGGGGCTGCAAATTGGCAGCGCGCACATCACCACCTACGGCGAGCGCGCGGTCGATGTCTTCTACGTGAAGGATGTCTATGGCCTGAAAATTGACCGCGAGGATAAACTCGGGCACATCCGCCGTTTAATCCTGGAAGCCATGTGGCCGGGGACGAAGGCCGCCTGACGGCATCGGCCTTTCTTCCGTCTCAAAAACCCGATAGACAGGGAGCCGAGGTTTTCGGGGGGACCCCTATGGCGCTCCTGCGTTCCATTGCCACCGTCGGCGGCATGACCATGGTCAGCCGCGTTCTGGGCTTCGTGCGCGACATCCTGGTCGCGGCGGTGCTGGGCGCCGGGCCGGTCGCCGACGCCTTCTTCGTCGCTTTCAAGCTTCCCAACTTGTTCCGGCGCCTGTTCGCCGAAGGCGCCTTTAATCTCGCCTTCGTCCCCCTGTACGCGGGTGGCCTGGAGTCGGATGGGCAAGCGGAGGCAAAAGTTTTCGCAGAACAGGCCTTCAGCGTCCTGTTCTGGACCCTGTTCTTTTTTACGGCCGTGGTCGAGTTGGCTATGCCCTGGATCATGATGGTGCTTGCCCCCGGGTTCCTGGACATCCCGGAGAAATTCGCCCTCGCCGTGACGTTGACTCGCATCACCTTCCCGTACCTCCTGTTTATTTCGCTGGTCTCCCTGCTGGCCGGGGTCCTCAATTCCCTGGGGCGGTTCGCTGCGGCTGCGGCGACTCCCATCATCCTCAACCTCTGCCTGATCGGCTTTATTCTCGGCCTGGCACCCTTTCTGCCGACACCGGGCCACGCTCTGGCTTGGGGCGTGGCCTTTGCCGGGCTGATGCAGTTTATCTGGCTTTACTGGCATTGCGTGCGCGTGGGGGTGATCCTCAGGCTCCCGCGTCCCCGGATCACGGAAAAGGTCCGTACCCTCTTGCGGTGCATGATGCCGGTTGCCATTGGTGCCGGCATCTATCAGGTGAACCTGGTGGTCGACATGATCATCGCTTCCCTGCTGCCCTCGGGCTCCATTTCCTTCCTGTTCTACGCTGATCGGGTGAACCAATTGCCCTTAGGGGTGGTCGGCGTGGCGGTGGGAACGGCCCTGCTGCCGCTCTTGTCCCGTCACGTGCGCGCCGAGCATCACGACGCAGCCATGGCGGCCCAAAACCGGGCTCTGGAATTTACCTTGCTGCTAACCCTGCCCGCAGCCGTGGCCTTGGGCGTTATGGCCGAGCCGCTGATCCGGGTCCTGTTTGAACGCGGCGCTTTCGGTGTCTATGAAGCCACCGCGACCGGGCGGGCGTTGGCGGTCTATGCAATCGGCCTGCCGGCCTATGTGCTGGTCAAGGCCCTGGCACCAGGGTTCTTTGCCCGCGGGGATACGGCGATGCCGGTCAAGATCGGAGCTCTCTGCATGATGGTCAACATCGTCTTTAACCTGGTGTTGATGGGCCCGTTCAAGCATGTGGGCATTGCCATGGCGACGGTGATCTCGGCGTGGCTCAATGCCGGCCTGATGGCTCTGGTCCTCCATCGGCGCCGGCATCTGGACCTTGACACCCGGATCAAGGACCGCCTGCCGCGCCAGGCTCTGGCCAGTCTTGGCATGGGTGTCGGGCTCTATCTGGCGTTGACGGTCCTTGCCCCCCGGCTTGCGGGCGATGAAACGGAGCGTATCGTGGCGCTGGTGGTCATGGTGGCCTGGGGTTTGCTGGTCTTCGGGGGGTTGGTCCAGGTCCTTGGTGCGGCTCGCCTGTCTGAATTGCGTGGCATGATGCGTGGTTCGTCCTGAAGGCGGGAGACATCTTCCGCCCCCCCGGGGGTTCTTGACGCTTCGGGGGCGAGGGGTCATAAACACGGCCTCTTTGCATAAGGGGCCTGACCATGAATCGGATCTTCTCGGGCGTGCAGCCTACGGGTAACCTGCACCTCGGCAACTATCTGGGCGCCATCCGCAACTGGGTGCGCCTGCAGGACGACTACGAGTGCATGTTTTGCCTCGTCGATCTGCATGCAATCACAGTCTGGCAGGATCCGGTGGCGCTCCGGTCCAACACGCGGGAAGTGACGGCGGGCCTGTTGGCCGCCGGCATTGACCCAAAGAAGCACATCGTCTTCAACCAGAGCCAGGTTCCCTGCCACGCGGAACTGGCCTGGATTTTCAACTGCGTGGCGCGGTTGGGCTGGCTTAACCGCATGACCCAGTTCAAGGAAAAGGCGGGCAAGAACCGCGAGAAGGCCTCGGTCGGCCTCTATGCCTACCCCAATCTTATGGCCGCCGATATCCTGCTGTACAAGGCGACCCATGTGCCGGTGGGAGAGGACCAGAAGCAACATTTGGAGCTGGTCCGCGACATCGCCACCAAGTTCAACAATGATTTCGGCACCGCCCTGTTTCCCGTTCCCGAACCCCTGATTCTGGGCGAGGCGACGCGCGTCATGAGCCTCCGCGACGGCAGCAACAAGATGAGCAAATCCGACCCCTCGGATCTGTCGCGAATCAACATGACCGACGATGCCGATACCATCGCCAAGAAAATTCGCAAGGCCAAGACCGATCCCGAACCCCTGCCGACTTCGCAGGAGGGTTTCAAGGGCCGGCCGGAGGCCGCCAACCTGATGGGCATCTATGCGGCCCTGTCGGATACTTCCGTGAACGATGTTCTGAACAAGTTCGGCGGCGGGCAGTTCTCCACCTTCAAGCAGAAGCTGGCCGATCTGGCGGTCTCGGTCCTAGGGCCCATCGACAGTGAAATGCGCCGCCTGACGGGGGATCCCGCCTATGTGGACAGCGTATTGAAGGACGGTGCCGACCGCGCCAACGCCATCGCCGGACCCATCCTGGCCGAGATCCAGGAAGTGGTCGGATTTCTCCGGCCTTGACGCTGTCCGATTATCCGACCATCTAAGGGTCAGCATTTCCCGGACCGCGCCCGGGGCCCCGACGAGAGGAATACCCATATGTTCATCCAAACCGAATCCACGCCCAATCCCGCGACGCTGAAATTTCTGCCCGGCTGCCAGGTCATGCCGTCCGGTTCGGCCGACTTCCATGGCGCCGAAGATGCCGGGCGTTCGCCCCTGGCGTCTCGCCTGTTCGAAATTGATGGTGTGGCGGCCGTGTTCTTGGGGGGAGACTTCATCACAGTCACCCAGGTCGATGGAGGCGAATGGGATGCCATCAAGCCCCAGGTGCTGGGTGCTGTCATGGACCACTTCACCTCTGGCAAGCCCGTCATCGAAGGCGAAGAGACGGAAGCCGCAGGAGACGACGATCCCACTGTTGCCAAGATTAAGGAACTGCTGGATACCCGGGTCCGTCCCGCTGTCGCTCAGGACGGCGGCGACATCGTGTTCCGGAAGTACGAGGACGGGATCGTCTATCTCAACATGCAAGGTGCATGCTCGGGCTGCCCGAGTGCCACCATGACGCTGCGTCACGGTGTTGAGAACATGCTGAAGCACTATATCCCGGAGATCCAGGAAGTTCGTCAGACCGACTGAAAACCTGCGCCGACATCGTTTCGAAAAAATATCTGGTGCTGGGCCTCTCGACGGCGGTAGTATCCGCCTGCCGGCCGGTGGTTCCACATGAACGGATGTGTCGAGAGGATGGGCCGTTTTCCCGAATGATTGACGGGACGGCGGTGCACCGTGGTTTGCAACCAACCGAGAGCCCTTGTTCTAGATGAAACTTACATTCGAACGTGGCGCTTTGGCGCTTGTCGCTGTCCTGGTGGCGGGACTAATGGGGGCTGTGTATCTGGCGCCGCCCGACACCACGACCGTATCGCCACGCGCCATCCTGCGTCTGGCCGCCGGGGCCGTTCTGCCGCCGAAGGACCGGTCGGCCACCTGGTCGCGCGGGTCTGCGGAAGCAATGGTGCCGCCGTCGATCCGAGTGCTGAGTGATACCTTCCGCGACATCGGCTACGATTTTGATTCCCTGGTGACCGAAGGGGCCAAAGTTCCCAGGATTTTCCTCGCCAGCGTCCCCGGCGACATGGAAGCGGTGCGCGAGGTCAAACAACGCAAGACCCTTTTCCTGCAGACGGTGCTGCCCCTGGTCCTTGAAGTGAACGAGCGAATCGCAAAAGATCGCGACCGTCTCCTGAAAATCCGCAAGCACGGCCAGGCTGGAGATCACGTGGATGCCATCGATCGCCTATGGCTTGCCATGATGGCCGAACGCTACCGGGTGGGGCGCGACGATCTCGATGCGCTGATCCTCCGGGTCGACATCATTCCGCCGTCCCTCGCCCTGGCCCAAGCGGCCGCCGAGAGCGGCTGGGGCATTTCGCGTTTCGTCCGCGAAGGCAATGCACTGTTCGGCCAATGGACGACGGACCGAGCACGTGGCCTGACGCCACTGAAGCGCGATGCCGGCAGGACCCACAAAATCCAAGCCTTCGACTGCCTGCTCGATTCGGTTCAGGCCTATGTCCTAAACTTGAACCGGCACCGGGCTTACAGAGGGTTCCGTAAAACCCGTGCGGCGATGCGCGCCAAGGGTGCCGTCCTGGATGGAAAGGAACTGGCGGGCCAGTTGCTCAGCTATTCGGAGCAAGGCTTGGACTACGTTGCGACTCTCCGGACCATTATCACGGCCAACGACCTCGAACGGCTGGACGCAACCCGTCTCGAACCGCCGGGCACCACCGCTTCCAACACGCCGCTCGGCCGCAAAACAGACGCTTAAGCCGGACCTCAGTCTCCGACGAAGAATTGGCGGCCGAACCACCGCCAGCGCCCGCCGCCTGCGGGAAGGGTGCAGTTGACGCGTGACCGGCCGCGGGGGAGGGGCTTGGTCAACCGGACCTCGATGCGGGATTCACCGAGCCGAATGGTCTCGACCTTCCCCTCGTGAGAGGCGAAGCAGTTGATTGCCCCAAGATTTTTGATGCCCTCCATAACCGTAAACCCCAAAAGAAGCGGGTTTTCAACGCCGATCCTGGGGTCGGCGGGCGTCAGGTCCGTCACCGGAAGGGGCAGGGTGTTCACCGCCAGCTTGAACCGCTTGATGTTTCCGAGGGTTTCATTGAACGCGAAGCGGGGCAGGTACAGAAAATCCGCCGAAGTATCAAAGGCGCCAGAATGCTGACCAAAGGCCGCGGCGAATCCGGCATCCTTCACGATAGCTTGTTCCGCCGCGCCCACTTCGCCATAGGGGTAGGCGATGATCTCGGGAACCTGTCCCAGTTCGGTTTTCAGGCGGGCCGATGCCTTGCGGATCTGCTCTTCCACCCCCTGCGGTCCGATCCTGACGAATGAGAGGTGAGCCGCCGAGTGATGGCCGATGGTGACTCCGCCCTCGACCATTTCCCGCACCTGATCCCAGGTCATGTAATCCGGCTTGCCCTGGTCTATGGGCTCGGTGGACGCGAACAGGGTGAAAGGAATCCCCGCATCGCGGAATCGTGGCCACGCGTTCTCGTAAACGGTCAGAAAAGCGTCATCCACGGTAATGCCCACCGTACGGTCGGGAAGCGCGTCGCCGTGGCGCAGCCTGCGGATGATCTCGGGCAGGGGCAGGATGGCGTACTTGCCGCTCTTCAGCTCCGACAGATGCGCCTCGAATTGCTGGAGTCGGATATTGGTCGTCGGATAGCGGTCGTCTCCGAATCGGTGGTACATCACCACCACCGCCCCCTCCGCCGCCGCCAGGGCGGGCCAAAGCCCCCCCAGTACCGCCAAGGCCGCAAACAGGTGGAGCACAGATCTCAGCATATCCCGGGTCCCCTTGATTAACCGCCTGATTTTCCCCACTTTCTCCCTTGAAGACAAGTCTCAACCGTGGCCGGGGGAAGATATCATGGCCGATGCCCGGTCATGGTTCGTCGGCCATGATGATCTCATTGCCGCCACGGCGTTCCGCAACGGCACCCTGCAAGGGGCCTATTTCATGTTGGCAGCCCGGGCCTAGGGCCTCGATTGCGGGCACCAAGTGCCGCAGCTCGCTTTCGACGAGGCCTGCCGGATCGATTAGGGCATCATGGGAACGGGCAGAACGTTATCCGAAAGCGCTTCGAAGCGCCGGCTGTCGAACATCTGATAGTGCCACCATTCGTTCCGGTAGAAATCCCAACCGGCGGCCGTCATGAGACCCAACAGCAGGTGACGGTTCTTCTGGGCTTCGGTCGAGACCCCCGTATTGCCGTGGTGGGAGCGGGGCGAGAAGGTGTCGAAGGCGGTTCCCATCTCCAGCTCCCGACCCCCGGCGTCGGTCAGAGTCAGATCGACGGCAACGCCCCGTGAGTGGGGCGAGCCCCGGCGTGGGTCGGCCAGGAAATTCGGGTCCGGAGTGTGGGTCCACATGGCCCATTGAGCCTCGGAGGGACGGAAGGCGTCGAAGATCTTGAGACCCAATTTCAATTCCGCCGCAAATTCGACGGCACGAACCAACAAGGGTTCGGCTTCGTCCAGCAGGTAACAGGCGGCACGCCCGTAGATCGGCACGTCAGTGAAGTTTTTGGAACCGGCGTAGACGATTTCGAGGGTTACGCCGTGGGTTTCGGGTGTGATTTCGACAAGCGACATGGGACGCAGTATAACCGTGTGCGGCATTCCGTTAAGGGGACCTCTAATTTTCCCCTACCACGCCATAATATGGGCAATGGACGGCATTTTCTACACCGATTCCCGCACCCGCGCTCTCTTGGGCTGTTGATTTGGTGGCCGAATGCGTGTTTCGCACGGACGTCTCCCCTGAATTCCATCACGCCGGCGTCGCCGCGCAGCGCTCCAACTGCACCAAACGGCCCATATCCCGTTCCTACGATCACGGCGTCATGTTAACGTGATTCTACCCGATCAATGCTGGAAAAGGGCATTATTAGAAATGCCCTTATGAGAGAACTCCGTGAACATACTCGCTTTCGATACCGCGACGACCGGTTGTTCCGCTGCTCTGTTGACGGGTGAAACCGTTACCGCCCATCGCTCAGCCTCCATGCCGCGCGGCCAGTCCGAAGCATTAATGCCCATGATCGCCGAAGTCCTGGCCGAGGCGGGAGCGGATTACGGGGACCTCGACCTCTTGGCAGTTACGGTCGGACCCGGGGCCTTCACGGGGTTGCGGATCGGCCTGGCAGCGGCGCGCGCCATGATGCTGGCGGCAGGGATCCCTTGCCTCGGCATCACGACCCTGGAGGCTGTTGCCCACGGCAGCGGGCTTTCGGCCGACACTCTTCTCGTGGCCCTTGATTCCAAACGCGCCGATCTTTACGTCCAGGCCTTTGATCGCCGTCTCAAGCCCCACCATGAGCCCCGGGCCCTCCTGCCCGGGGACCTGCCGGGGCTGATGCCCGTGACCGGACCCCTTACGGTAATCGGTGACGCTGCCGAACGGGGCGCCGTGGCCCTCGGGGGGGCCGGTCGGGAGGTGGTGATTGGCGAAGCCTCCGGCGTTCCCGATGCCGGCGTGGTCGCCGGACTCGCAGCCGCGCGCTGGCGACCGGGAGAGATCGTGGCGTCTCCAGATCCCCTCTACCTGCGCCCGCCGGATGCCATTAAGCCGAAGAACGGCGGACGGCTCCGCCCATGACTGCTTTCGCCATCGAATCCTGCGGACCCGCCCGCGTCCGAAACGCCCGGTGCCTGTTTCTGGAAGTGGCGGAAGACAACCCGGCTGCGGGCCGGCTCTATAAAGGGGTCGAATTCTCCGAGACGGGACGACGCCCGCAATACCATCACCGCCGGAAGGGGCGATGGACGCGTTGATCCGAGTGTTCCGAATCCGAAGTTTGTATCTTTATGGGGCAAGAATTCTTCGAACTTCGAATCCACCACACGAGCCCATGGCCCTAAGTCTTTCGGATAATCAGTCGGTGAACCGCGTCGGGTCCGGATTCGCCCGGGGTCTCGGGTTTCAGGTGGAGCACCTCATGGCCATGCTCGCGGACCGAGCGGGGAACGTTGCCCAGCGGCTCGGCACCCTTGAGCCGGACCTCGACGGTCTGTCCCGGTTTCATGCTTTCCAGCATCAGCTTGGTCTTGACGAAGGTAAGCGGACAGACATCACCCGTGATGTCGAGGAAGAAATCAGGCTTGGGGGCGTCTTTTTTTTTCATAGCCTTTTTCATTGGAAGTTCTTGCGTAATGTAAAAACCTAAACTATAACGATCGAAACTTGGCACTTTTAGAGGATTTATTGAAAAATGACTGATAAGCCTAGCTTGAACGAGTTGCTGGAGTTCACAACCGAAATCGTCGCTGCACACGCAAGCAATAATACTGTGACAATGAACGATCTGCCACAGTTGATTCAAGATGTGTATAAAACTTTGGCCGATGTCGGTACAACTCCATCCGAGCCCGAGCGTCCGAAACCGGCCGTCTCCATCAGGAAATCCGTGCATGACGATTATATCGTCTGCCTTGAGGACGGCAAGAAGCTCAAGATGCTCAAACGCCACCTTAAGACGGCCTACGATTTGACTCCGGAAGACTACCGGGCACGCTGGGGCCTGCCCGCCGATTACCCCATGGTCGCGCCCAGTTACGCCAAGCACCGTAGTTCGCTGGCCAAGAAAATCGGGCTGGGAACCAAACCGCGCAAAAAACGCTAATCGGCATGGGGCCGGAAAAACCGGCCCCATGTTCCCCCCCCTTGTTTTGTTCCATAGAGGGCTTCTATAGTACGGGGGCTTGGGTGGTTTTCGAGGACTGCACAGGGATTCCGAGCGGAGATGGCTTCACCGTCGCGTATTGAGCGGATATGCCTTGAAAAGGGCATGAAGATGACCGGCCAACGCCGGGTCATCGCCGCCGTGCTTTCGGAAGCGGCCGATCATCCCGATGTGGAGGAAGTATATCGCCGCGCTGTCAAGCGGGACTCCAGGATCAGTATTGCCACGGTTTATCGCACGGTTCGTCTTTTTGACGAGGCGGATATTCTGGAGCGCCATGATTTCGGCGATGGCCGGTCCCGCTACGAAGAGACTTCCGAGGAGCACCACGACCACCTGATCGATATTCAGACCGGTAAGGTGATCGAATTTAAAAACTCGGAGATCGAAGCCCTACAGGAAAAGATCGCCCGGGAATATGGTTTTCGGCTGGTCGATCATCGTCTGGAACTCTATGGCGTGCCCTTAGGCAGCAAGAAAAAATAGGCTTCGGCCCGTGAGGCGCTGACGGACTTGGCTAAGTCGGTTCATATCAAAACTTATGGTTGTCAGATGAATGTCTACGACTCCGCCCGCATGGCGGACGTCCTGGCACCGCTCGGCTTTTTGCCCATCGACGATGCGGAGGGCGCGGATATGGTTATCCTCAACACGTGCCATATCCGCGAAAAGGCGGCGGAAAAGGTCTATTCAGAACTCGGTCGGTTGCGCAGCCTGCAACAGGAAAAGGCCAGAGGCGGGGGACGCATGATTCTCGCCGTCGCCGGTTGCGTGGCCCAGGCAGAGGGCGAAGAGATCATGCGCCGCGCCCCCTATGTCGATATGGTCTTTGGACCCCAGAGCTACCAGAACCTGCCCGAGATGGTGGCGCGTGTGGCGCGTGCCGGCAGAGTCCTCGATATCGACTTTCCGGCCGAGCCCAAGTTCGACCGCCTGCCCGAGGTGGCGGGCGGGACCGCGGACACGGGGCCCTGGTCCACGTTTCTTGCCATTCAGGAAGGCTGTGACAAGTTCTGTACTTTCTGCGTCGTTCCCTATACCCGCGGTGCCGAATACTCGCGTCCCGCCGCCGATATCCTGAAAGAGGCCCGCCGACTGGTCGAGGCCGGGGCGCGTGAGATCATGCTCCTGGGCCAGAACGTCAACTGCTATCATGGCGAGGCGCCGATCGATGGTGAATGGGGCCTGGGGCGCTTGGTTCGCGAACTTGCCGATGTGAGCGGGTTGGAGAGGATTCGCTATACCACGTCCTATCCCGCCGACATGGACGACGATCTGATCACCGCCCATGCCGAGGTTCCGACCCTGATGCCGTTCCTCCACCTGCCCGTGCAGTCGGGCTCGGACCGAATTCTTAACGCCATGAACAGGCGCCATTCTGCCGAGGACTATCGGACCCTGGTCGGGCGGCTGCGTGAAGCCCGGCCGGACCTCGCCCTGTCGTCTGATTTCATTGTCGGGTTTCCCGGCGAAACGGATGCCGATTTTCAGGAGACTTTGGATTTGATCGACGCCATCGGATTCGTCCAGGCCTATTCCTTTAAATATAGCGCCCGGCCCGGGACTCCGGCCGTCGATATGCCTGACCAGGTTCCCGAGAACCTAAAGAATGGTCGCTTGGCCGAACTCCAGAATTTGCTCAATGCCCAGCAGATCGCCTTCAACAAGGACTGCAAGGATCGCATCCTGCCGGTCCTCTTCGATCGTCCGGGGCGCCGCGAAGGCCAGCTTGTCGGGCGCAGCCCCTACATGCAGCCGGTCCACGCGACGGCACCGGCCTCCCTGCTGGGCACCATCCAGGACGTCTATATCGAAGCGGGACACCCCAACAGCCTGGCCGGCGTGTTGCCGCTCTCTTGCCGCCGTCCGTCAGACAAAAGAGCTTGCGCGTGAGCCCCGCCGACGTCACGACCGAAATCGAGTTGGAAGACAACTCCCTTGCTGCCCAGGTCTGTGGTCCGCATAACGGCCACCTGACCCGCATTGAACGGAAACTTGGAGTCACCATCAACTCGCGTGGCAATCGTTTGGCCCTCAGCGGGGAACCGGACGCCGTGGGATCGGCGGTTTCGGTCCTGAACGGCCTTTATGACCGTTTGCTCAAAAGCCTGCCGGTTGACAAAGAGGAGGTCGATGCCGCTATCCGCATGGTCAGCCAGAGGGGTTTTACGGTTGCTGACGCGGATACGACGATTGAAACCCACAAGCGTCGCATCTCGCCCCGATCGCCTAACCAGGCCGCCTACCTCAATGCTATCGACGAGAGCGACCTTGTCTTCGGCTTGGGCCCTGCCGGTACGGGCAAGACCTATCTCGCCGTCGCAAAGGCGGTAGAACGCCTGATCCAAGGCGAGGTGGACCGCGTCATCTTGACGCGTCCTGCCGTCGAGGCCGGCGAGCATCTGGGTTTCCTTCCGGGCGATATGCGCGAAAAAGTCGATCCCTACCTCCGGCCGCTATACGACGCCCTGCACGACATGATGCCCGGCGTCCAAGTTGCCAAGCGAATGGAAAGCGACGAGATCGAGGTGGCGCCTCTGGCCTTCATGCGCGGGCGGACCTTGTCCAACGCCTTTGTCATTCTGGACGAGGCCCAGAACACCACGGCCGTGCAGATGAAGATGTTCCTTACCCGCCTCGGCTCCAGCGCCCAAATGGTGGTCACCGGAGACCTGAGCCAAGTCGATCTGCCCCGGGGGACCCGGTCGGGTCTCAGGGACGCCCTGGAGACGTTACGCGGTCTCGATGCCGTGCGGTTTGTCCATTTTTCCCAGGCGGACGTCGTGCGTCATTCCTTGGTTGCCCGTATCGTGGAGGCCTACGACAACGTGGAGCGCTGCCGCCGCGCCGCGGCACCCTACGAGCGATCCAGCGGAGAACAATGACAGATGAAGCTGTGGAAGTCGCGGTGACCATCGCCTGTCCGGCGTGGACAGACCGCGTGCCCGACGCGGCCGACGTTGCTGTCCGGGCCGCAGTGGCCGCTTATTCTGGGGCCGGAAGGCTGCAACGGTCCGCCGAAGCCAGCATCGTTCTGGAGAACGATGAAGCGCTGCGGACGCTGAACCGGGACTATCGAGGCAAGGATGCACCGACCAACGTGCTGTCCTTTCCCGGCGCGTTCGAAGCCCCGGTGGACGAAGAGGCGCCGGTCCTGCTGGGCGACATCGTCGTCGCCTTGGAGACCACGGCTCGGGAAGCGGAAGAACATGGAAAGACCCTTGCCGACCATTTAAGTCATCTGGTCGTGCATGGTATGCTGCATCTGATGGGGTACGACCATGAGAGCGAAGAGGAGGCGATCCGGATGGAGCGGCTGGAGGCCGAGGTCCTGAACGGCCTGGGCATCGCCGATCCCTACGGAGGTTGACGCTACGGTAATGAACGAATTCTCCGAGAGTACATCGCCCCGCGAGCGCGGGACTGCGCAGAAACCGAGCCATCACGGCCCCCTCCGGTCCTGGCTGCGCCGCCTGCTCAAGGGGCGCAACGGCGACGGGTCCCCCCGCGACACATTGGAAGAATTGATCGAGGAGCGAGAAGAGGCCGAAGTCCCCATCGACGAGGACGAACGGAACCTGCTGGCCAATGTCCTGGAACTCAAAGGCCGGGAGATCGAAGACGTCATGGTCCCACGGGCGGACATCGTCGGCGCTGAATGTCAGGCCACACTGGCTCAGGTGACCGAGATCATCACCTGCGAAGGCCACTCCCGCCTACCGGTTTACCGCGGGACCCTGGATGACGCCATCGGCATGGTTCACATCAAGGATGTTCTGGCCTGGCGCGGCCGGGACGATGCCTTCAAGCTGCCCAATATCGTCCGCAAGGTCTTGTTCGTCGCGCCCTCCATGCAGGTGCTGGAACTGTTGCTGGAGATGCGGGTCAAGCGGATCCACATGGCGCTCGTGGTTGACGAATACGGTGGGGTCGACGGACTGGTTACCATCGAAGATCTGGTCGAGGAGATTGTCGGAGAAATCGAGGACGAGCACGATCAGAACGATGAACCGCAGCTTATTCCCCGATCGGACGGAACCGTCGATGCCGACGCCCGGGTTACCTTGGAAACCCTGGAAACCCTTGCCGGTTCTGTGTTTTCTCCGGAGGAAACCGAAGCTGCGGATACCCTGGGCGGCTTGGTTTTTTCCTTGGCCGGGCGGGTTCCCATCCGCGGCGAGTTGGTCAGCCACCCCTCCGGACTCGAGTTCCAGGTTATTGACGCGGACCCGCGCCGCATCAAGCGGTTGAGGATTCGGCTTCCGGCTCCCGCGCCGGAAGCCTGATATGGGGGCCCTTTATCACCGCGTCGCGGCGCTTGATGGTTGGCGGCGATGGGGTTTAGCCTTCGTTCTCGGTGCTCTCGCGGCCCTGGCCTTGCCCCCGGTCTACTTCCTGCCCTTGCTCGTGCCCGCCTTCTGTGGATTATTCTGGCTGACCGAAGGGTCCCCCGGATTCCGATCGGCGGCGGGCGTGGGCTGGTGGTTCGGGTTCGGCCATTTCCTGGTGGGCCTTTATTGGGTCGCCATTGCGTTCTTTACCGACATACGGGGCTACGACTGGTTGGGGCCGGCGGCGGTCCTCGGTCTGGCCGCGGCTCTTGCCGTTTTTCCCGCGGCCGCCACGGCGCTGGTGCGCCTGACCCCGCGAGGCGGACCCCGCCGGTTGCTGATTCTGGCTGTTTGCTGGTCATTTTTCGAATGGGTTCGCAGCTGGGCCTTCACCGGGTTTCCTTGGAATCTGATCGGATCGGTGTGGGCGTTCTCTGACGACATGATCCAGTTCGCCGCCATCGCCGGAACATATGGCCTTGGCTTGGTGACGGTAGCCGCGGTCATGGCGCCGGCCCTGCTGGCCGGGCCCGAGGGGCCGACCCTTCGGCGCGGGGGAATCGCCACCGGACTGGCGATAGGGGCGTTGGTCCTGATCTGGAGCGGCGGGGCCTTGCGCTTAGCCGGCGCCGAGTCCGACCCGGTGCCGGGGGTCCGGCTGCGTCTCGTGCAGCCGGACATACCTCAAGAGCTGAAATGGGTGAAAGAACTACGCGGCGAGCACGTCCTCAAACAGATTGCCATGAGCCGGGAGCCGGCTGATCTCGCTCCGACCCATATCATCTGGGGCGAAACCATGGTTCCGTTCGCCCTGTCCCGCACGCCCGAGGTGGCGGGGGTGATCGGCCGGGCGACGCCCCAGGGGGGCGTTACGATCGTCGGCGCGCCGCGGACCACGCCGTACGGAGAAAGGCCTTACCGCGTGTGGAACAGCCTCTATGTCCTCGACGATGAAGGCCGGACCGTCGCCACCTATGACAAGAGCCATCTGGTTCCCGTCGGTGAATATGTCCCGCTACGGGGGATTCTACCGATCGAGAAGATGACGGCAGGGGTTAACGATTTCTCGGCCGGTTCCGGGCCGGTGACCTTGCGCCTCCCCGGACTGCCGCCCGTCAGTCCGCTCATTTGCTACGAAGTCATTTTTCCCGGTGCGGTTGTGAATCCTGCCGACCGGCCCGACTGGCTGTTGAATCTGACTAATGACAGTTGGTATGGGCATTCCTCCGGGCCGTATCAACATTTTGTTGCCGCCAGGCTGCGTGCAGTGGAGGAAGGGTTGCCGCTGGTCCGAGTTTCTAACGGAGGTATCTCCGGGATCGTGGACGGCTACGGGCGTGTCCTGGCGTCGCTCGGCCTTGGTCGGGCGGGTGTTTTGGACGGTATCTTACCCGCTCCGCCCGCGACTCCGGGACCGTATGCACGATGGGGAAATCTTGTGTGGATGACATTCGCCTTTTTGGCGAGCGGAATAATTGTAATTCCATCTGGAAACCGCCGCCGAATCCGGTCATAGTGCAATCATTGAGAGACAAACTCTTTTGTATAAGAGAGATGGAGAATCTCTTTTATGCATAATGATGGATGTTTGTCCCTTCCCTTTCTGTCGTGCGCAGCATACGTTCGTATGCGTATCGTGAAACCCTATTGACGCCATGAGAGCCATGAAAAAAGCTAAAAGCCCTGAAAAGAAAAGAAAACGTTCCCGCGCCCCGGGCATCCGTGAAGATGGAACGCCCATCGGAACGCCTCGTCCCATCGACGTTCATGTCGGCGGCCGGGTCCGCTTGCGTCGGACCTTGCTTGGCATGAGCCAGGAAAAACTGGGGGGCGCCGTCGGGCTGACCTTCCAGCAAATTCAGAAATATGAACGCGGCTCAAATCGAATCGGTGCCAGCCGCTTATACGAACTCGGCAAAATCCTGGATGTCTCCGTGTCGTTTTTCTTCGACGACATGCCGGATACGATCAAGGATGCCGAACGCAAACGCGTGGCCGGTTTTGCTGATCATTACCAGCCTCCTCAGGAGCCCGACCCCCTGGCCAAGCGCGAGACGTTGGAACTGGTCCGGGCCTACTACCGGATCATCGATCCCAGTATCCGCAAACGGGTGTTCGAATTGACCAAGTCGATCGCCAATGCCGAGTCCGGGAAAGAAGGCGTCGAATAGACGATCTTTCTCCCCCTCAGCCTATTGCACATGCCCGGCTTGTACCGGGCATGTGCGGTTCTGCCCTTGACGCGGTTTCGAAACCTTGCAAAAAAGGCCGTTGAAAGCCATCGGGAGATGGCTTTCCGTGGATGGATTTGGACTGCTTGCCACCACGTGAAAAAAGGCGCTAAGTGGGCTCTTTCGCTGAGGCCCTCGGTCCAATTGGACGCGTTTGCGATTGATGAGGACAAGGGTTCCCATGTCGAAAGGCAATTACTTCTTCACCAGTGAATCCGTTTCCGAAGGCCATCCGGACAAGGTCTGCGACCGCGTTTCCGATGCCATCGTCGATGCGTACCTGACCGCCGATCCCCATTCCCGCGTTGCGGTCGAGACCTTGTGCACGACCAACCGGGTGGTGCTCGCCGGCGAAGTCCGCGGGCCAGGGTCGATCACCCACAAGACCCTCGAAGAGGTCGTACGTAAGAGTATTAAGGAGATCGGCTACGAACAAGAGGGATTTCATTGGGGCGAGGTGGACGTACAGGTCTTCGTTCATTCCCAATCCTTGGACATTGCCCAGGGTGTCGATGCGGCCGGCAACAAGGACGAGGGTGCCGGTGACCAGGGTATCATGTTCGGGTATGCCTGTACCGAAACCGAAATCCTGATGCCGGCCCCCATCTACTTTGCCCATGAAATTCTGAAGTCGCTGGCGGACGTGCGCCACACCGGCGCCGAACCGGGCTTAGGACCCGATTCCAAGAGCCAAGTCACCCTGGAATACGTGGATGGCAAACCGATCCGCGCCACTTCTGTCGTCGTCTCGACCCAGCACACCGAAGACCTGAGTCAGGAAGAAGTGCACGAGATCGTGCGCCCCCATGTGGTCAATGTCCTGCCCGGAGGTTGGATGTGCGATGACGAGCATTTCTATGTCAACCCGACGGGCCGCTTCGTTATCGGCGGACCGGACGGCGATGCGGGCCTGACAGGCCGCAAGATCATCGTCGATACCTATGGCGGCGCGGCGCCCCATGGTGGCGGCGCGTTCTCGGGCAAGGACCCCACCAAGGTCGACCGTTCGGCGGCCTATGTGGCACGATATCTGGCCAAGAACGTCGTCGCAGCACAACTGGCGGACAAATGCACCATTCAGCTGTCCTACGCCATCGGTATCCCCAAGCCGCTCTCGATCTATATCGACACCCAAGGCACAGGCCGCGTGGACGAAGACAAACTTTCCAAACTGCTTCAGGAAATGGTCGATTTGTCTCCGCGGGGTATCCGCGAGCACCTCAAGCTCAGTCGGCCGATCTATGCCCGGACCGCGGCCTATGGCCACTTTGGCCGGTCACCGGACGGCGACGGGGGTTTCTCGTGGGAATGCATCGACCTCGTCGATGACCTGAAGGGTGCTTTCTAATCGTCTTTCCGGAACACCGCAGCACAGAACTACGTTCCTATGGCCGGCGACGCGGCAAGAAGCTGCGTGCCGGTCGTCAGGCCTTGCTCGACAGTCTGTTGCCGCGCCTGCGCCTGGGCGCGCCGGTTGACGGGGAGACCCTGGACCCGACAATCCTCTACCCGCACCCGGTGAATGACCTCTGGCTGGAGGTCGGTTTCGGTGCGGGGGAACATCTGGCTGCCCAGGCCCGGGCCCACCCCGCAACAGGCTTCATCGGCGGGGAGCCTTTCATCAACGGCGTCGCAAACCTGCTCACCCTGATCGAAGCCGAAGGCCTAGACAACGTCCGGATCGTTGACGATGACATCCGGTCGATAATCCCGGTCCTGCCCGAGGCCTCTGTCGGGCGGGTGTTCATCCTGTTTCCAGATCCCTGGCCTAAACGACGCCATCACCGCCGCAGAATCGTTTCGAACCCTATGCTGGATACCCTGGCTCGGATTATGAAAGACGGTGCCGAACTTCGTTTAGCCAGTGACGACATGGGCTATATCCGCTGGACATTACGGCACGGCCTGGCGCACCCGGATTTTCAATGGACTGCTGAAGGGCCGGCGGACTGGCGCAGCCGTCCCGCAGACGGGCATCCGACACGCTACGAAAGCAAGGCTCTGGGGGCTGGCCTCGCCCCCGCTTACCTGACCTTCCTCCGCTGCCCCCGTAAGTATTGGGCTGGATAAAAGGACAAATGCCTTGTCATCACCGTTCCCCGGGTCTATATCCTCCCCGGTGTGCTGCATCTGGACAAGATTGCAGTGTCTCGTTGAACGCGGGCTTTCGGGGCAGGTTTAATGGGGCGGGCCAGCGGCCCGCCTTTTGCTTTTCCTGGACCCGGAACCCAAGGACGGAAGCCCGGGCATGACCTTGAACGCCCGCATCGAGCAAATAATCGGCCCGGCCATCGAGACCATGGGATTCGATTTGGTGCGGATTCAAATCATGGGCCAAAAACGGCTCAAGCTGCAGGTCATGATCGAACATCTCGACGGAACCACCATAACCGTGGACAACTGTGCAAACGTCAGCCGGGCCGTGTCCGCGATCCTCGACGTCGAGGATCCGATCAAGGGGGAATACACCCTTGAGGTCGGCTCGCCCGGTATCGACAGGCCGCTGGTTAAACCCGATGATTTCAATCGCTTCGTCGGGCTTGAGGCCAAGGTGGAACTGGCCCGTCTCCTGAACGGCTGTAAACGTTTCCGGGGTCGGCTTGCCGGCTACGCCGCGGGGGAAGTGCGGATTTTAGTGGAGGGCGAGGAAGTAACATTGCCCTTTGAAGACATTCACAGCGCCAAACTGGTCCTGACAGACGACCTCTTGGCGGCATCTGCAGAACGAACAGACATAAGGCGGTGAATATCATGGGAACCGACGCCGTTCATGCACGTCCTGAACTCCTGCAGGTCGCCGAACAGGTGGCCCGCGACAAGAGCATCGACACCAATGAGGTCCTAGAGGCCATGGAGCAGGCTATCCAGAAGGCGGGACGTTCGAAATACGGACACGAACACGATATACGTGCCCGTATCGACCGCAAGACAGGCGAGATTTCGCTAGCCCGCTATATCGAGGTGGTCGGGGAGGTCGAAGACGAAATCATCCAAACCACCCTCGACGAAGCCCGCAAGACCAAACCGGATGTCGAACTTGGCGACTTTCTGGTCGATCCCCTGCCTCCGATTGACTTTGGCCGCATCGCCGCCCAGACCGCTAAGCAAGTGATTGTTCAGAAGGTCCGTGAGGTCGAACGCCTGCGCCAGTACGAGGAATTTAAGGACCGCATCGGCGATGTGGTCAACGGACTGGTGAAGCGGATTGAATTCGGCAACGTGGTTATCGATCTGGGTCGCGGCGAATGCCTGCTCCGACGTGACGAGACCATCCCGCGCGAGCATTTCAATACCAGCGACCGGGTGCGGGCCATTATCCTCGACGTGCGTGTTGAGCCCCGGGGGCCGCAGATCTTCCTGTCGCGGTCTCATCCCGATTTCATGGCCAAGTTGTTTGCCCAGGAGGTCCCGGAGATCTACGACGGCATCATCGAGATCAAGTCCGTTGCCCGCGATCCTGGTTCTCGGGCCAAGATCGCGGTTCTGTCCCACGACTCCAGCATCGATCCCGTCGGTCCCTGTATCGGCATGCGGGGATCGCGGGTCCAGGCCGTGGTTGGGGAACTGCAAGGCGAGAAGATCGACATCATCCAGTGGTCGCAGGACCCGGCGACCTTCATCGTCAACGCGCTGGCCCCGGCGGAGGTGGCCAAGGTCGTACTTGACGAGGAGGCCAACCGGATCGAAGTCGTCGTTCCCGACGACCAGCTGAGCCTTGCCATCGGGCGGCGCGGCCAGAATGTGCGCCTCGCGTCGCAGCTTTCCGGCTGGGACATCGACATCTTGACCGAAGCCGAGGAGAGCGAGCGCCGCCAGAAAGAGTTCCATTCCCGTTCGGAGATGTTCGTCGAGGCCCTGGACGTCGACGACGTCATTGCGCATCTCCTGGTGACCGAGGGTTTCTCCAGCGTCGAGGAAGTCGCGTTCGTTCCCGAGGAAGACCTGACCTCCATCGAGGGCTTCGACGAAGAAGTGGCTGGGGAATTGCGGATTCGGGCCCGCACCTACCTCGAACAGAGGGACGAGCTCCTCAACAAAAAACGCCGCGAACTCGGCGTGGCTGACAATCTGGCGAACCTTGACGGGATCTCGCCGGTTATGCTGGTGGCGCTGGGTGAAAACGGGGTCAAGACGGTGGATGATTTTGCCGATCTGGCGAGTGACGAGCTCCTCGATATTCTGCCGGCCGGTACCCTGAACCAGGAACGTGCCGATGCGCTGATCATGGCCGCGCGGGCCCATTGGTTCGCGGATGAGACGCCCGCCGAGGCTGCCGCCGAGGACGCCGCCGGGGACGCCGCCGAGGCCGCCGCCGGGGACGCCGCCGAGGCCGCCGCTGGGGACGCCGCCGAGGCCGCCGCCGAGGACGCCGCTGGGGACGCCGCCGAGGCCGCCGCCGGGGACGCCGCTGGGGACGCCGCCGAGGACGCCGCCGAGGCCGCCGCTGGGGACGCCGCCGAGGACGCCGCCGAGGACGCCGCCGGGGACGCCGCCGAGGCCGCCGCCGGGGACGCCGCCGAGGCCGCCTCCGAGGACGCCGCCGGGGACGCCGCTGGGGCCGCCGCCGAGGACGCCGCTGGGGACGCCGCCGGGGACGCCGCCGAGGACGCCGCCGAGGACGCCGCCGGGGAGGGGGCACAGACGGAGGACTGAGCTTCCATGGTCCGGCGCTCAGGTGGAAAGACTGGCGATCGCGGAGGACGCGGCGGGGGGCCGGGTCAGCTCCGGCGCTGCATCGTCACCAGGACCTCGCGGCCGATGGACGACCTGTTGCGGTTCGTGATCGACCCGGATGGCCAAGTGGTGTTCGACGTCGATCAACGGTTGCCCGGACGGGGTTTATGGTTGAGCGCAGAGCGCGATGTGGTAAATACAGCTTGCACGAAGGGTTTTTTTGCCAAAGCGGCGCGGGCCAACATCACGGTGCCGGCCGATCTGGCGGAGCGAATGGAAGAGGCGCTGCTGCGTCGATGCCTGGATTTTCTCGGACTGGCCCGGCGAGCCGGCCAGGCCGTCGCCGGTTTCGAAAAGGTTCGGGGCTGGCTCCGCGAAGGACGGGCCGGTCTGCTGGTCGAGGCGTCGGACGGAAGTCGGGACGGACGGGACAAGGTCAAGGCGCTGGCGCCAGGCCTTCCGGTCGTTCAGGTCCTCTGCGGGAGCGATCTGGGACGGGCCATGGGTCGGGAGCGAACCGTCCATTTGGCGCTGGCGCCGGGCCGGCTGGCCAAAGAGTTCGAACGTGCCGCGGTACGTTTGAAGGGGGTTCGCGGGGACCGGGAAGGGTCCGGAGCCGAATAAGCGAAGTTTGATTGGATTGATATGACCGATACCGACGACCAGGACACACAGAAGAAGAAGTCATTGCGCCTTGAGCGCCCCGGCAAACTTGAGCTGAAAAAAACCGTGGAATCGGGGCAGGTCCGCCAGTCCTTCTCGCACGGACGGTCCAAGATGGTTCAGGTCGAGGTACGCAAAAAGCGGACCTATACCCAGGATTCCAGTGGCCAGATGGCCGAAATCACCCATGCGGCGACTCCCTCTCTGGAACTGTTCGGGGAGAAAATTCTTGAGGCCCCCCACCTCACCAGCGAGGAAAAGGCGGCCCGCATGAAGGCGCTCGAAGCCGCGCGCCTGGTCGAGGAAGAAGACCGGGTTCGCGCCGAGGCCGCAGCTGAGGCGGAACCCGAGGAATCCGAACAAGATCTCGCGGCGGTCGAAGCAGGGAAAGAACGTCAGGCCGAGAAAGAGCAGAAGGCCCGCGAAGCGGAGGAGGCCGAGAAGGCACGCCTTGAAGAGGAAGCCCGGAAAGCCGAGGAGACTCTTCAGCTTGAACAAAAGGCCGCTGCCCAGCCAACCGGGACTTCCGCTGCCGCCAAACCACGGTCCCATAAGGGCGCCACTGAGGCCGAAGAAACCCACAGCCGCCGTGGGCCAAGCAAGACAGAGCGCAGGCCCTCAAATGCGCGGCGCGGCGAACCTCGCCGCCGGTCCGGGCGCTTAACCATCGCCGATGCGCTGAGCGACAGCGGGGGCGAGCGGACACGGTCCCTGGCTTCCGTGCGTCGCGCGCGAGAGCGCGAGAAACAGAAACTCCGCCAGCAACAGGCCGAGGCGCAGAAAATCGTCCGCGACGTGACCATCCCTGAGACCATTACAGTCCAGGAACTGGCCAACCGCATGGCTGAGCGCGGCGCCGATGTGGTCAAGACCCTCATGAAAATGGACGTCATGGCGACCATTACCCAAAGCATCGACGGCGATACGGCCGAATTGGTGGTTGCCGAATTCGGTCATCACGTGAAACGCGTCAGCGATGCGGACGTCGAACTCGGTCTGGGTGGTGGCGATGATGCCGAGAGGGACCTTATGTCCCGGCCTCCCGTGGTCACCGTGATGGGCCATGTCGATCACGGCAAGACGTCACTGCTCGACGCCTTGCGCGAAACCGATGTTGCCGAGGGCGAGGCAGGCGGAATCACCCAGCACATCGGTGCCTATCAGGTGCAATTGTCCGACGGTGCAAAAATTACCTTCGTCGATACCCCGGGCCACGCCGCGTTTACCGAGATGCGGGCTCGCGGCGCCAAGGTTACCGATATCGTTGTCCTGGTGGTGGCCGCTGACGACGGCATCATGCCTCAGACGGTGGAGGCCATCCACCATGCTAAGGCAGCCGAGGTCCCGCTCATCGTCGCCGTTAACAAGATGGACAAGCCGAACGCCGACCCGACCCGGGTCCGCACTGATCTTCTGCAGCATGAGATTCAGGTCGAGGACATGGGCGGCGAGATCCTCGCCGTCGACGTTTCGGCCAAGGCGAGAACAAACCTGGATAAACTCGAGGAAGCCATTTTGCTGCAGGCCGAAATTCTCGACCTCAAGGCCAATCCGAACTGTCCCGGCGAGGGCGTCATCGTCGAGGCTAGGATGGAGCGGGGCCGGGGCTCCGTGGCAACGGTGCTGATCCAGCGCGGCACGCTCTCCGTCGGTGACATCTTCGTAGCCGGCAAGGAATGGGGCCGTGTCCGTGCGCTCATGGATTCCTACGGCAAGAAGGTCAAGTCAGCCGGCCCGGGCATGCCGGTCGAGATCTTTGGCCTCAACGGAACGCCGGCGGCCGGCGACGACATGGTCGTCGTCGATACCGAGGCCCGCGCCCGCGAGGTTTCCGAGTTCCGCCAGCGCAAGGAACGCGAGGCCCGGGTTGCGGCCAGCGCACGCGGTACGCTGGAGCAGATGTTCTCCAAGATCAAGGAGGGCGAGGCCGAGAACGTTCCCGTGGTCATCAAGGGCGATGTACATGGGTCGGTGGAGGCCATTATCGGCGCTTTGAACAAGCTGTCCACCGAAGAGGTGAAGGTCCAGGTCCTGCACTCGGGCGTGGGCGGTGTCAACGAATCCGACGTGACATTGGCCCGTGCTTCGGAAGCCCTGATCATCGGCTTTAACGTGCGCGCAAATCCGCAGGCCCGTGAGATGGCGGCTCGGGACCGCGTCGAGATCCGGTATTACTCCATCATCTACGACGTCACCGATGACCTGAAGAAGCTGATGTCGGGCATGCTGGCTCCGACCATCCGCGAAACCTTTATCGGCTACGCCGCGATCCGCGAGGTGTTCAACATCACCAAGGTCGGCAAGGTCGCCGGCTGCATGGTTACGGAGGGCCAGGTGAAGCGGGGCGCCAGGGTGCGCTTGCTGCGCGACGACGTGGTCGTCCACGAGGGCGAGCTGAGTCAGCTCAGGCGCTTCAAGGACGATGTCAAGGAGGTCAAGGACGGTATGGAATGTGGTATGTCGTTTGCCAAATACAATGACATCCAGGTTGGCGACGTCATCGAGTGTTTCGAGGTCGAGGAAGTCGCACGGGAGCTCTGATCGGGTTTCCCGTTTTCGTCTCCCCACCGGTTTTCAGGAAATTCCATTGAGGAACCCATGACGAAAGGGCCGGACAAAGCGCCCAGCCAACGCCAGTTGCGGGTCGGCGAGGAACTCCGCCACGCGCTTGCGTGGGTTCTCGAACGCGGCGAGGTTCACGATCCCGGGCTGCATGGTCTGCCGGTCACGGTGACCGAGGTTTCGGTCAGTCCGGACCTGCGCAATGCCACGGTGTTCGTGGTCTCACTAGGGGGCAAGGACATGGGCGATGCCCTGGACGCCCTGGGACGGGCCAAGTCGTTCCTCAAGCACCGCGTAGCCTTGAAGGTAAATTTGCGTTACGTGCCAAATCTCTCCTTCAGGGCCGACTCCGGCTTCGACAATGCCGGCCATATCGAAACTCTGCTCAAGGACCCCCACGTTATCCAGGATTTGGGTAATCCCGATACGGACGAGGACGGCGGCCATGGGGCGTAGGCGCCGCGGCGGCAAACCGGTCCACGGGTGGATGGTGATCGACAAACCGTCCGGCGTTTCGTCGAACGCGGTCGTTGTCAAGGCACGCAGAGCCACGGGTGCGGCGAAGGTCGGCCATGGTGGGACCCTCGACCCTTTGGCGACCGGACTCCTGCCCCTGGCTTTCGGTGAAGCAACCAAGACCGTGTCCTACGTCATGGACGGCCCCAAAGTCTACCGTTTCACAGTCCGCTGGGGAGAGGCCCGCAGCACCGACGACGCCGAGGGCGAGGTCACCGAAACCTCCCCCGTCCGTCCCGGCCGTCAAGATATTGAGGCCGCGTTGACACAATTTATCGGCGAGATCGAGCAGGTGCCCCCAGTGTTCTCGGCCATAAAAGTCGATGGCAAGAGGGCCTATGCCCTGGCCCGAGCCGACCAAGCGGTCGAGTTGCAGCCCCGGCCCATCACCATTATCGACCTCCGCCTCATCGACATGCCCGACGCCGACCACGCCACACTCCAGGCCACCTCGGGGAAGGGTGCCTATATGCGGGCGCTCGCCCGCGATCTGGCCCGGTCTCTGGGTACCGTGGGATATGTCTCGAACCTGAGGAGAATCGCGGTGGGGCCGTTCACCGAAGACGTGGCGATTTCCCTGGATAAACTGAATGAGGTGGGGCATAGTGCGGCCCTTCTGAAGGAGATGCTTCCCCTAGAGACCGCGCTGGCCGACATCCCGGCGCTGGCTTTGACGGAAGCCGAGGCCAACCGATTGCGGAACGGGCAGGCGATAGCAGCCCTGCCCGTCGTTTCCAGGTCACCCGAAGCCCGAGTGGTGCAGGACGATGTGGTCTGTGCCATGGCCAAGGGCCGTTTGGTTGCGTTGGCTACTGTGAAGGGCGGGGAAATCCGACCCTTCCGTGTCATGAATCTATAAAGATTAAGGAGTTAAAGACGATGTCGATAACCACTGATCGGAAAACCGAACTCGTCAAGGAGTTCGCTACCAAGGAGGGCGACACCGGTTCGCCCGAGGTTCAGGTTGCAATTCTGTCCGAGCGGATCGGAAACCTGACCGAACACCTTAAGACCCACAAGAAGGACTTTCACTCCCGTCGGGGCCTTCTGATGATGGTCGGCCAGCGCCGGCGGCTCTTGGATTACCTGAAGGGCAAGAAGGTTGTGCGCTACGAGGACCTCATCAAACGACTAGGTCTGCGCCGCTAAGGCTTCAGGGAATGCTCCTGGGGTGCCATGAGGGCGCCCCGAGATTCGGTTCGGCGATGGCGCGGGTGTACCTCACAAGAAGTCTCCCGCCAGCCGGTCCACGTACGTAGGAAGGAAGAGTAAGAGATGTTTAAAGAATTCAAGAAAGAAATCGAATGGGGCGGACGGACGCTGACCTTGGAGACGGGTAAGGTTGCCCGCCAGGCGGACGGTGCCGTGATGGTCACTTACGGCGAGACCAAAGTCTTGTGCACCGTGGTCGGCGAAAAGACTCCGCGTCCCGGGCTGGATTTCTTTCCCCTATCCGTCCATTACCAGGAAAAGACTTTTGCCGCCGGCAAGATCCCGGGCGGCTTTTTCAAGCGCGAAGGCCGTCCGGCCGAAAAGGAAATCCTAACCTCGCGTCTGATCGACCGGCCTATCCGTCCACTGTTCGCCAAGGGCTTCAAATGCGAGGTCCAGCTGATTCTCACCACCCTGGCCCATGACCTTGAGAACGATCCCGATATCGCGGCCATGATCGGCGCATCCGCCGCCCTGACCATCTCCGGCCTGCCGTTCCTGGGGCCCATTGGCGGCTGCCGGGTCGGCTACATCGATGGCGAGTACGTATTGAATCCGCAGCAGGACGAGATGGCACAGAGCCAGCTCGACCTCATCGTCGCGGGAACCAAGGACGGCGTGCTGATGGTGGAGTCGGAAGCCAGCCAATTGGACGAGGATATTATGCTGGGCGCGGTGACCTTCGGGCATCAGTCGCTCCAGCCGGTTATCGACTCAATCATCGACTTGGCTGAGGCTTGTGCCAAGGAGCCCCGTGCCTTGCCGGAGGCACCGGACGGTTACGATGCCCTGAAGGAGAAGGTTACCGAGTTGGCCGAGGCCGACCTGCGCGAGGCCTACAAGGAGACCGTCAAGCTCGAACGCCAGGACAAAGTGGCGGCCGTCAAAGAAAGGGTGACCGCCGAAATGCAGGCGGGCGAAGAATTCCCAAAAGATCTCCTCACTGGCTCCTTGCAGGGTGTCTACAAGGAGCTGGAATCGCAGATCGTGCGTCGCGATATTCTGGCCACCGGCATGCGCATCGACGGCCGCGACACCAAGACGGTGCGGCCGATCGCTGCGGAAGTTGGGATCCTGCCCCGCTCCCACGGGTCGGCCTTGTTCACCCGCGGTGAGACCCAAGCCTTGGTGGCGACCACATTGGGTACCGGCCAGGACGAGCAGATCATCGATGCTCTGGCTGGCGAGTACCGGGAGCACTTTCTGCTTCACTACAACTTCCCGCCCTATTCGGTGGGCGAAGCGGGCCGGTTCGGCTTCACCGGCCGACGCGAAGTCGGCCACGGCAAGCTGGCTTGGCGGGCCATCCGTCCGGTCATGCCGGCCAAGGAGGACTTCCCCTATACCATTCGTACGGTGTCGGAGATCACCGAGTCCAACGGCTCGTCCTCCATGGCCACCGTCTGCGGCACGTCACTGGCGTTGATGGATGCCGGCGTTCCGATCGGCCGTCCCGTGGCCGGTATCGCCATGGGCTTGATCAAGGAAGACGACGGCTTCGCCGTATTGTCCGACATCCTGGGCGACGAGGACCATCTGGGCGACATGGACTTCAAGGTCGCCGGCACCGACCAGGGCATCACCTCGCTGCAGATGGATATCAAGATCACCTCCATCACCGAGGAAATCATGCGCGTCGCCCTGGCGCAGGCCAAGGACGGTCGTCTGCACATCTTGGGCGAGATGTCCGATGCCCTGTCAGCGTCTCGCGATGAGGTGAGCCAAAACGCGCCGCGCATCACCACCATGAAGATCAATCGCGACAAGATCCGTGAAGTCATTGGCCCGGGCGGCAAGATGATCCGCGAGATCTGCGAAACCACCGGTGCCAAGATCGATATCGATGACGACGGCACGGTAAAGGTGGCTGCGGTGGATCAGCATGCCGGGGAAGCGGCCATCGAGTGGATTCGTGGCATCACAGCCGAGCCCGAGGTCAGCGTCGTCTACACCGGCAAGGTGGTGAAGACGGTCGACTTCGGGGCCTTTGTCAACTTCATGGGCTCACGCGACGGCCTCGTGCACATCAGCGAGCTCGCCGCCGAGCGGGTTGGCAAGGTGACCGACGTCGTCAACGTCGGCAACGAGGTCAAGGTCAAGCTGATCAGCATTGACGATCGCGGTAAGATCAAACTCAGCATGCGCTGCGTCAACCAGGAAACGGGCGAGGATATCTCGGACACGCTTCCGCCGCGCACCCCCCGGCCGCCGCGGGATTAGAACGGATCATGAGAAATCGGAGCCACGTCGTGGCGCCGAGTTCTCGTGTGAATCCGCTCTGTCCCATTAATATAGGGGACGATTTACGGAATAAGCCGCGTCACGAAGTGGCTCGGTTTATTCCGATCGTGCTCTAGGCAGGCCGGGTTTAGAGAACGGGGGACGTGTTTTTTCCGGCGTTCTGCATATATAAAACAGGTAGGGGCGGCTCCGTACCGCCCCTTGATCGAAAGGAAAGAGCGGTTCCGTGAAGACCCTGAACCCGATCCTGATTTCCGGGCGCGAGGTCCTGCCCATTGTCGAGGGCGGAAAAGGAGTCGCCGTATCGAACGGGCGGAGCGCAGGCGCTTTTGCCGCGGCAGGCTGTGTGGGCACCATTTCGGCGGTCAACGCCGATTCCTATGATGCCGAAGGTAATGTGATCCCGCAGGTCTACCACGGAAAGACCCGGCGTGAACGCTTTGCGGAACTTATCCGTTATGCCATCGATGGCGGCATCGCCCAGGCCCGGATTGCCCACGACGTCTCGGGCGGCAAGGGCCGGATTCACGTCAACGTGCTGTGGGAGGCCGGCGGTACCGAGCAGGTGCTTGAAGGCGTCCTTGAGGGAGCGAAAGGCCTGGTGCACGGCGTTACCTGCGGCGCCGGCATGCCCTACAGGGTGGCTGAGATCGCGGCCCGGCACAGCGTTTACTACTACCCCATCGTATCCTCGGCCCGTGCTTTCCGGGCGCTCTGGAAGCGGTCCTATCACAAACAGGTCGAGTACCTAGGGGGCGTGGTCTACGAAGACCCCTGGCGGGCCGGAGGCCACAACGGGCTGTCCAACGTCGAGAATCCCAACGAACCCCAGGATCCCTTCGGGCGCGCGAGGGATCTGCGTGAGACCATGCGCGGCTTCGGCCTGGACACCGTGCCCATCTTTATGGCCGGCGGAGTCTGGTGGTTGAGCGAGTGGGAGGACTGGATAGATAATCCCGAGCTGGGCCCCGTTGCCTTCCAGTTCGGGACCCGTCCCCTGCTCACCCGGGAAAGCCCCATCTGTGAGGCCTGGAAGGACGTTCTGCTTCATCTGATGCCGGACGACGTCAGCCTCAACAAATTCAGCCCGACCGGTTTCCACTCATCGGCCGTGCGCAACTCGTTTCTGAAAGAACTGGAGGATCGTAACGCGCGTCAGGTGCCCTATACCCGTGAAGCCGTCGGTGAACACAACAACCCGCTTCCCATCGGGGCCCGCGGCCGGTCGGTCTATCTGGTTCCGGCGGACAAGGCCCGTGCAGAGACCTGGATCGCCGAAGGTTACACAGAGGCCATGAAGACGCCTGACTCCACCCTCGTTTTCGTCATGCCTGAGCGCAAGGATCATATTCTCAAGGACCAGCAGGACTGTATGGGGTGTTTGTCGGCCTGCCGGTTCTCCAACTGGTTCCAGGGCGAAAGCGGCACCACCGGCAAGATGGCCGACCCTCGCTCGTTCTGTATCCAGAAGGCCCTGCAGAACATCGCCCACGGCGGCAACGTGGACGAGAACCTGATGTTTTCGGGCCACAATGCTTACCGGTTTTCGACAGATCCGTTCTACAAAGACGGGTTCATTCCGACGATGCAGCAGCTTGTCGAAAGAATCCTGTCCGGATTTTGAGTGTGGACCTGTGCCCTTTCTGTACGATGTTGGGTCACATACCCTCGGCCCTGGCCTGAAGGGCGAGCTAAAGTTTGAATTGCCGTAAGAATGATGTATACTCTGGAGCCTCGGGGTGTGTCAGGAGGAGTATAATAGTATGAAAGGAACCACTCACCGTGAGACCCTATAGCCATGTTCTTGATCGGCTGCGTTCAGCCGGGCTCCGACCTACGCGTCAGCGACTGGCCCTGGCCAAGCTGCTGTTCGATTGCGACCATGGTCGCCACATCACAGCCGAAATTCTTCATGCGGACGCGGTTGCCAACAGCATCCGCGTATCCGTGGCCACCGTCTACAACACCTTGCACCAGTTCACGGCCGTCGGGCTGCTGCGTGAGGTCGTCGTCGACGCCTCGCGGTCCTACTTCGACACCGGAACCCACGAGCATCATCACTTCTTCTACGAAGGATCGGACAAACTTGAGGACATTCCGGAGGACCGGATTGCCTTTGCGAAAATTCCGGAGGCCCCGGAAGGAACGACCATCAAGAGCGTCGACGTGGTTGTCCGAATTGCCCCGCCAACGACGGTACCGTCCAGGTAGCCGAATAAGCTGAATCACGGTTTCGGAAACGGTGCGTCTTTTACGGAAGGCGTGCCGTGGCCGTCTCTGTCGATCAGCGCAGCACTTCGACCGAATGCACGCCCCAGAAATCCACGCGCCGTAGCCATCCGGCGTGATCGTCAAACCGGACTTTGCACCAGCCGGTGGTGGTTCCGGGACATTCGATCAGACTGCCCACCGCGCCCTTTTCAAGCCGGGCTTGGGGAGGGCTTTTGGCGTCCGGGCCTTCGCGGAGCGTGCGGGTTTTGCCGGTGACAATCACCGTGCGCCGCCCGGCCAGCATGCTCTGGTGCACCCAGCCCTGAGAGCCTTCCCAGTCGCGGATCTTACGCCAGGTCTGGTACTCGGAGATCACTTCAACGGGTAGGTTCTGGTGGTGGTAGACCCACTCAATGGGGTACTGGATCCCGGGCCCGGCCCGCATGTTGACCTCATCGGCGCGCAAGGATACGAAGCGGGGCAGCGGCAAGCCTGTCCCCTCCAGGGTTGCCTGTGCTTCCAAGGCCATGCCAAAAAGCGCCGCTGGCGCCAATAGGCCCAGGCTAAATACAATCAAACGAATCCAACGCATGATCCAAGCTCTCCGATTCGGCCTTGTCCCATTAGGGCGGCCCCTTCGTTAACATCGAATTAAACCGAGGAATGAGGATCGGTCAAACGGATAAACCGGCATCCCGCCGAAGATCGGAGAAGCCAAGTTTCCAGCCAAAAGCCCGGATCAGGTGGAGGGGGTATTTCCCCCGGTGGCGATCACGGTTTCACGGAGTACGTTGGCTTCCAGCTCCGACAATTCAAGCCGGTTCCCCATCACGTCGCGCAGACTGATAATTCCGACCAGTTTACCATCTTCCATCACCGGCAAATGGCGGATGTACTTACGGGACATGACCTCGCCCACCTCGCGCAGGGTGTCGCCCGGCTTGCAAGTGGACAGGTTGACCGACATTAGGTCTCGGACACGCATTTCCAGAACCCGGCTTCCCTCGCGGGCGAAACCGCGAACGATATCGCGTTCGGAAAGTATACCGACCAATTCGCCGTCGCGGTCCCTCACCGGCATGGCGCCGATATTGTTGGAACTGAGAAGCACGGCCGTCGTTTCCACCGTGTCTTCAGGACGGACGGTGACCAACTTGGCATTTTTGTCGAGGATTTCCTGAACCTTCATGGGGCCCGGTCCTTTCCAAGTCCAAATCTAGAGAACGACCGGAATAATCCGGGCGGCGTATTCCGTGAATCGTCTTCTACATCAATATGATAGAGCGGATTCATGCGAGAATTTGGCGCCACGAAGCAGTTTCGATTTCTCACGATCCGCTTTAGGATGCTTTGCCAGCGTTTCCCGAGGAGTTGCGCCGCATGCTACCCTTCTCTTTTCGCAACCGCAACATGGAACGGGTGCAATCACACAAAAATGACCGATCCGTCCCGGGATGCATCATTGAAGAAGGTAACGACTCCCGCGATTTCAAGGTTTAAATCCTTCCGCAACTCGTCATGAGACATGCCGATGGCCTTGAGCCCCATTTCGCAGACGATAAACCGCACCCCCAGCGACGCGCAGGCTGTCAGCAGATCCTCAAAGGTCGCGATATTTTTTTGGGCGAACCCGTCGTCCATTGCCCCGGCGTCAGCGGCTCCGTCCTGGTTCTGGTTGGCGGGCAACACCCGCCAGACCGGTGTTCCGTCTGCAGTGGGTTTTCCAAGAAGTCGGCAGGCCTCCATGGTGAAAAACAGAGTTACGGGCATATCGATAGCTGCCGCCCCAGAGGCCAGAACCAATGCATAATGAACCTTGCCGAACTCTCCGGAGAAAACCACTACGCTCAGTTTATCCGGTCGTGTATTAGCCATGACAGACGCCCCTCGGCTGCTCCAGATGCCCCGATAGGTCCGTGATGGTCGGAGCCTCGCCACAGAGGGGACATCCGGGATCGCGCGGTACTTTGATCTTGCGGAACACTGATCCCAACCCGTCATAAATCAATAGGGACCCGGCCAGACCATCACCGATTTCAAGAAGCTCCTTCAGGATTTCGGTTGCCTGGATGGAGCCGATCACGCCGCAGAGCGCGCCCAGAACCCCGGCCTCCGCACAAGATGGGATCTGGCCCGGCGGTGGCGGTTCGCGGTAGAGGCAGCGGTAACAGGGGGCATTCCCCTCCTCGTACCCCTTAAAGGTCGCGACCTGCCCGTCGAACCGCAGGATGGCCCCGGAGACCAGTGGTTTCCTGGCGAAGTAACACGCGTCGTTGATCAGGAAGCGGGTGGCGAAGTTATCGCTGCCGTCGGCGACGAGGTCGTAATTTCCCATCAGCTTGAGCGCGTTCTCCGCGTTCAGCCTCTCCAAATGGGGCACGAGCCTGACGTCCGGATTGATATCTTCCACGGTCCGGGCGGCGCTCTCGACCTTGGGCATCCCGACGCGGCTGGTGGCATGCAAGACTTGGCGCTGCAGATTGGACAGGTCCACCACGTCGTCGTCGATCACGCCGATGGTGCCGACCCCTGCCGCCGCTAAGTAGAGGATCAGAGGCGAGCCCAATCCCCCGGCCCCGACGACCAGGACCCTGGACTCCAGCAGCCGAGACTGGCCCTCGCCCCCCACCTCGCGCAGCAGGATGTGA
Source organism: Rhodospirillales bacterium (assembly GCA_003354135.1). Lineage (GTDB taxonomy): Bacteria > Pseudomonadota > Alphaproteobacteria > Rhodospirillales > GLO-3 > GLO-3. Next base: position 70,659 of record PIVK01000001.1, on the reverse strand, counting down.
CGGGCATATCTCTTGATCTGGTCTTCGCTGAAGTCCATGGGCCGAAGGAACATCTGCATAATCAAAGGGCTGGCGGATGGTAGCCCAATCCGCTGGTCTCACCAAGGACTATGCCCGGAGCGGTTATTTTGTCACGAGCCCTTACTCCAGTCCCAAGCCTTCGAACAGCGATGTTGACAGGTAGCGTTCGGCGAAGGACGGCAGGATGACGACGATGGTCTTGCCTTCCATTTCCGGACGCTCTCCGATCTCCAACGCCGCGGCCAGGGCCGCACCCGAGGAAATTCCCACCGGCATTCCTTCCAAACGAGCCACCCGGCGGGCCGTGTTGAGCGCGGTTTCGTTGCCGATCTTGATGATCTCGTCGATCCGGCCGGTATCGAGGACACCAGGGACGAACCCGGCACCGATGCCTTGAATTTTATGCGGCCCCGGCACCCCACCCGACAGCACGGCGCTGTCTTCGGGCTCAAGGGCGACCATGTGAACGTCGGGTTTGCGTTCCTTTAGGATGCTGGCAATGCCGCTGAATGTCCCGCCGGTACCGATACCGATAATAACGCAATCCACCTTGCCGCCAGTATCGGTCCAGATCTCTTCCGCCGTCGTCCGACGATGGGTCTCGGGATTGGCCGGATTCTCAAACTGCTGGAGCAGGCAGGCCCCGTCGACCTCCGTTAGCAGCTCCTCGGCCCGCTCCACGGCACCGGCCATTCCACGGGCCGGCGGTGTCAGCTCGATTTTGGCGCCAAGAAGCATCAGCATCTTGCGCCGTTCCACCGACATGGTCTCCGGCATGGTGAGGATCAGCCGATAACCTTTGGCGGCGCAGACGAAGGCCAATGCGATGCCCGTATTGCCTGACGTGGGCTCGACCAGGGTTGCCCCGGGCTTGATCTTGCCTTCGGCCTCGGCGGCCTCGATCATGGCCAGTCCGATACGATCCTTGACGGACCCCAGCGGATTGAAGAACTCGCACTTCCCCAGAATCTCCGCCTTGCAGCCCGCTTCCGCGGCAAACTGCGTCAACCGGATCAAGGGCGTGCCCCCGACGGTGTCCATGATGCTGTCGAAGACCCGGCCCTGTGCCTTGCGCGGGGCTGTGAATTTTAAAGAGGAAATCTTATTGTCTTTCATCACCTACCTACCCCTGGGAACCGTCTTGTTCCCTCTTGAATAATATTCAAATGGAAAAATCCAGATTCATTCGGCCTTCGCTGACGATCCCGGACTCGTTGGCCTTGGTGCAGAGATCGTCAATGGTGATCGCGTCCAGTCGTTTGATCACGCCTTCCTGCAGCTCGATCCAAAGCGGCCGGACAACCAGGCGTCCCAACTCTGACCCCGCGGGATCGTCAATGGGATTGTCGGTTGTCTCCATCTTACGGACCACCCGGACCACCTCGCCGATGGTAATCCGGCGCCGTTCCCGGGCCAGCCGGTAGCCGCCGCGCGGCCCCCGGACGCCGATGAGGATTTCCTGCCGAACCAGTTGCTGTAGCGCCTGCTCGAGATACCGGCGTGGAATCCCCTGCCGCCGGGTGATCTCCCGGCTCTGCACGGGCTCCGCACCAGCGTGGTAGGCGATGTCGAGTACCGCCTCGATGGCGAAGAGCATTTTCTTGGATAAACGCAACATTTCTCTTAATCCCCTGTGCGCGTCCCTGTAGACCCAAAACCACCGCTCCCTCGATCCGTTTTGGGGAGCGCCCCTACTTCACGCCAGGCGACCTTGGTCACCGGCGAAATGACCATCTGCGCGATACGCATTCCGCGCTCGACGGTAAAATCCGTATCTCCGAGATTGACCAGAACTACCCCGACCTCGCCCCGGTAGTCGGCATCGATCGTGCCTGGGCTGTTAAGAACGGTCACGCCATGTTTTGCCGCCAATCCGGATCGCGGCCTCACCTGGGCCTCGAAACCTTCATCCAAAGCCACCGCGATTCCGGAAGGCACGACAGCACGCCCGCCGGCCTTAAGCAGGACGGGCGTGTCCACCGCTGCCAGCAGATCAACTCCCGCACTGTGCGGCGTCGCGTGCTCGGGCAGGGGCAGGTCCGCTCCGTGCGGCAGCCTGATGATGGGCACCGAAATTCCGGTCATGGTGCGGCCTCCAGAACCTCGGCGATGCGTTCGGCTAGCCGTTCCGCCACCTGGCGCTTGGTTTGCCGCGGCCAGGCTTCCTCGCCCGCGGCGGTGATCAGATGGACCGTATTGTCATCTCCGCCGAAGGTGCCCTGCGCTGCCGAGACGTCGTTGGCGACGATCCAGTCGCAGCCTTTGGTCAACCGCTTGGCCGTACCGTTCTCGACCACCGCTTCCGTTTCGGCGGCGAAGCCTACCACTAGGCGGGGGCGTCGATTCCCGAGCCCGCTCAGAGTGGCCAGGATGTCCGGGTTTTGGACCAGTGTCAGCTCGGGAATCGGGGTCTCGGCGGTCTTCTTGAGCTTGGACCCCATCGGGTCCGCCACCCGCCAATCGCCAACGGCAGCGGCACAAACGGCAACGTCTGCAGGAAGCGCATCTTCGCAGGCTATCAGCATCTCTGCCGTCGATTCGACCGGGATCACTGTTACCCCGGCGGGATCGGGCTGCTGGGTGGGACCCGAAACCAGGACCGTATCGGCGCCAAGCCGAGCCAAAGCGCCAGCAATAGCGTGCCCCTGTTTGCCCGACGATCGGTTGGCGATGTAGCGCACGGGATCGATGGATTCATAGGTCGGACCACTGGTAACCAGGGTTCGGCGTCCCCGGAGACGGTCACCGATGTAGAACAAGGCCTCGACCGTGCCGGCAATCTCATGCGGCTCCGGCATCCGGCCGAGGCCGGTTTCACCACAGGCCATCTCTCCCTCGACCGGACCGAAGACGGTAATACCACGGTGTTTCAGCGTCTCCAGATTGGCCTGCGTTGCCGCGTTCTCCCACATGTGCACGTTCATAGCCGGCGCTACCATGATCTGGGTGGTTGCTGCCAGCATAACCGTAGTTGCAAGGTCGTCGGCGATTCCAGCCGCCATACGGGCTAAAATATTTGCCGTGGCCGGTGCGACCAGGACCAGGTCGGCGTCGCGGGCGAGCTGGATATGGCTAATCTCGTTTTCCTGAGATGGGGAGAACAGGTCTTGGTAGACTGCCTCCCCGCTCACCGATGCGAGAGTGAGCGGGGTCACGAACTCCGCGCCGCCGCGCGTGAGGATACACCTGACCCGAGCCCCACGTTCGCGCAGCCTGCGAATCAGATCCGGAGTTTTATAGGCGGCGATTCCACCGGAAACCACCAAGACAATTTTTTTGCCGTCTAGCAAAGTGCACCGAGCCCCTATCTACTGAAAATCAGTGTGGATATATAAACCACATTTGGTGGAGGGTACAAGTGATTTTTACACCCGCCGCAACCAATCTAGAGCACGATCAAAACACCCCGAGTCACTTCGTGACGCGGGGTATTCCGTAAATTGTTCTCTACTTCAAAAGGATAGAGCGGGCTCGCGCGAGACTTCGGCGCCACGAAGCGGCTTCTATTTCTCACGATCCGCTCTAGGAAATCAATGCCGAGTAAATGAGGCCAAGCAAAATAACCGCTATCCACAATGCGGGCGTAGTAGTTCGGTTGGAATTCCCGTTCCTCAATGCCCGCACCGTCTCCGGATGGAGCTTCAAACCCCCGTCGGCCAACATGGCGGCGGCGGATTCCACGTTGCTTACCAGACGCGGCAACCTCTCGGTGAGCGCGGTCAAGCCCTCGGCCACCTCGCGTAGCTTGGCTTCGGGGCCCATGGCGGCGGTGATCCAGTCTTCGATCAGAGGACGGGCCAGGAACCACATGTTGGCTTCCGGGGCCAAGGTGCGGCCCGTGCCTTCGGCGACCAGCATAGTCTTCTGCAGCAGAAGCAGATGCGGCTGGGTTTCCATCTCGAAAGTCTCGGTGATCTGAAGCAGTTGTCCTAGAAGGCGGGCGATGGAAATCTCATTCTGCGGCAGGTCGAGAATCGGCTCTGCGATGGAGCGGCAGGCTTGGGTGAACGAGTCGACCGACCGGTGAGCCGGCACCCAGCCGGCCTCGAAATGAATTTCCGCCGCCCGCCGGTAGTCGCGATTTAGGAACGAGATCAACATCTCGCCCAGGTGACGCCGCGTCGGTTTGTCGACCCGGCCCATGATCCCAAAATCGACGGCAACGATGCTGCCGTCGGCGTGCATGAATAGGTTTCCCGGGTGTAGGTCGCCATGAAAAAAGCCGTCCCGAAACACCTGATAAAAAAAAGCGGCGGTCAACCTCTCCAACACCTCGACCGGATTATGACCCGCCCGAATGATGGCTTCGCGGTCGTCCAGAGGGATGCCCGACACGCGCTCCGTGGTCAGCACACGCTTGCCGGTGCGGGTCCAATCCACGGCCGGCACTTGAAAGTAGTCCTCGTCGGCAAAGTTGTCCCGCATCTCGACCGCGGCGGCGGCTTCGAAACGGAGGTCCATCTCGATCTCAACGGTTTCGGCCAAGGTGCGGATGGACTCCAACGGCTTCAGGCGCCGCCATTCGGGACGGGCTGCCTCCAAGATCCGCGCTACCCACAGGAACATGTCGAGATCGCGTTCGAAGGCGTCTTCGATCCCGGGTCTCAGCACCTTGACGGCCACCTCCCTCCCGTCCGGGGCGATGGCGAAGTGGACCTGGGCGATGGAGGCTGCAGCGACAGCCTGGTCGTCGAACCGGGAGAATATTTCCTCCACAGGCCGCCCGAACTCCTCCGCGATGGCCTTTCGGGCTTCTGAGCCGGAAAACGGCGGCAGCCGGTCCTGGAGATCGGACAAATCAGCCGCCAGTTGTTCACCAAATAAGTCAGAGCGCGTGGAGAGCGCCTGACCCAGCTTAATGAAACTGGGACCGGCTTTCTGCAGAGCCCGCGCGAGACGTTGTCCGGGACGCCCCCTTGCCTTGCGCCGCGAGATCAGCTTCGCCGTCCAGACCAGGGCGGGGGCGATCTCCAGCTTTTCCAACAGGAACAGGGCGTCGTGGCGGGCTAGAATGCGGGCGATGCGAACCAGTCGGCCGATGTTTCGCGCCGATCGAATCATCATGATGTCATGTCCGCCAAGCCGAATGGATCGCTGCAATGCCGCCCGACAGGTTCCGGTAACGAACTTGGTCCAGTCCCGTATCCTCGATCATGTAGGCAAAGGTCTGCTGATCCGGAAAGCGGCGAATGCTCTCGGCCAGATACTGATAAGCATCGCGGTCGCCGGCGATCAGGGAACCCAATGCCGGCAGAACCTGGAAGGAATAGGTGTCGTACATCTTGTCGAGAACCGGCAGGATCACCTGGCTGAATTCGAGACAGAGAAAGTGCCCGCCGGGTTTCAGGACTCGCCGTGCCTCCTTCAGCGCTTCTTCGATGTGTGTCACGTTGCGGATGCAGAATGCGATGGTGAAGGCGTCGAAGGACGAATCGGGAAAAGGTAGACCTTCGGCATCGCCGCAGCTCCACGTCACACCCTTCAGTAACCCCTTGTCCAGCGCTCGATCGCGGCCCACCTTGAGCATTTCGGCGTTGATGTCGCAAACCGTAACATTGCGCCCGCCCCGCTCAAGGTAGCGGAAGGCGATGTCCCCGGTGCCGCCCCCGACGTCGAGCAGCTTCATGGGCGGACGCGGCTTCAGCCAGTCAATGAAGGCGGCCTTCCACAGGCGATGCACACCCCAACTCATGAGATCGTTCATCAGGTCGTACTTACCGGCGACGCTGTCGAAAACGCCTCGGACCAGCGAGGCCTTTTCATCTTCCGGAACCTCGCGGTAGCCGAAGTGGGCATGATCGGAATCGGACATGCGGGCACCATAGCCGAAGCGCCGGGGTTAGGCTAGATTTGGCGCCATGCCGGAACTGCCCGAAGTCGAAACCGTCCGAAGAGGCCTTGAGCCGGTGCTGGTTAAACACCGTCTCATCGCGGTCGATGTCCGCCGGACAGATCTCCGCCGGCCTCTCCCGGACGGGTTTTCCCGAAAACTCACCGGCCGGCGGGTTAATCGACTGACACGCCGCGCGAAGTACCTCCTTGTCCATCTGGACGACGGCACCGTTCTGATCGTCCATCTCGGTATGTCGGGCCGGGTCAGGGTCCATGACCACCCTGCCGTGCCCGAGGTCCATGACCATGTGATCTTTCGGACTGACGCCGGTCAAAGCATCCATTACTGCGATCCCCGGCGTTTCGGCCTTATGGAACTGACAAACGAGAAAAACCTCGCCACACACCCCTTACTGGTAAATCTGGGTCCGGAACCCCAGGATTTGGAAGGTCCCGCGCTCGCCGCCCGGCTGGCCGGGCGCAGCGGTCCCTTGAAAACGGCACTCCTGGATCAGCGGGCGATTGCGGGGCTTGGCAACATTTATGTCTGCGAGGCTCTGTTTCGGGCCCGTCTCTCGCCGTTCAGGAAAGCCTCAACGGTGTGGGGTCGGCGGGCGGATCGGCTCAGCGTTGCCATCCGGTCGGTGCTCGGCGAAGCCATAGCAGCCGGCGGATCGTCGCTCCGCGACCACCGTCAACCCGACGGCGAACTGGGCTATTTCCAGCATACCTTCGCTGTTTATGGGCGCGAAGGAGAGCCGTGTCCCCACTGCGACTGCGGCGGCGGCGTCCAGCGGGTCAGCCAGGGCGGGCGATCCACTTTCTATTGTGCAAAGCTGCAGAGCTGATGTAGACAACTGATTCCATGACCCGCACGGCACATGCGATCGCGGCGTTGGCCGCCCTTCTGCTTCTGGTATCGACCGGAGCGCAAACGCTCCGGGCCCAGGGTGGGGAAGGTGTTGCTTATCTCAGCGGGATCGAGGACCTGCCGCTCATGCCTGGGTTGGCCGAAACATCCGATGGAACCCTCGTCTTTGATACGCCGTCGGGGCGTATCGTTGATGCTTACGCTTCGGGAAACCTGCGGGCCGCAACAGTTCTCGATTTCTATGGCGCCACGCTGCCCCAGCTCGGATGGCGCCGTCTCGGTCCCGGTCGCTTCGGGCGCGAGGACGAGGTGCTGCGCCTCGAATTTCCCCAAGTTGATTCCGGTGGGCGGACAACCGATCTAGTGGTTCGGTTCACGCTCCGACCGGAGCGTGCGGAGCCTCAGGGAAGATAATCAATCCGACGTTCAAGGGAGATACCATTATGGCTTACGAAAATATCATCGTCGAAGTTCGGGGAGACGTGGCCCTCATTACCCTCAACCGCCCAAAGGCGCTCAATGCCCTCAACGCCGCGCTGATCGGAGAGATCAAAGCGGCGCTCAACGACTTGGAAGCCGATGATGCTGTCGGGGCCATCGTCGTGACCGGTTCGGAAAAGGCCTTCGCCGCCGGTGCCGACATCAAGGAAATGCAGGACAAGACCTATATCGACTGTGTTCTCGAGGACTTCATTACCAAGGACTGGGAACGTCTGGCCCAGTGCCGCAAACCGGTAATCGCGGCCGTGGCCGGCTATGCCCTGGGAGGTGGCTGCGAGCTTGCCATGATGTGCGATTTCATTATCGCTGCCGACAATGCGAAATTCGGCCAACCCGAAATCACCATCGGGACCATCCCCGGCGCCGGGGGCACCCAGCGCCTGACCCGTGCCGTCGGCAAGGCCAAAGCCATGGAGATGATCCTCACCGGACGCATGATGAGCGCCGAGGAGGCCGAGAGCGCCGGCCTGGTCAGCCGTGTCGTGCCGGTGGACAAATTGGTTGATGAGGTTGTCAAGGCGGCCGACGGCATCGCAAAACTGTCCCGGCCCGTCGTCATGTTGGCCAAGGAAGCAGTTAACAAGGCCTTCGAGACGACGTTGGCCGAAGGCGTGGCACACGAACGCCGTCTGTTCCATTCCACTTTCGCTTCCGAGGACCAGAAGGAGGGCATGGCTGCCTTCGCCGAAAAACGCCAGCCCAAATTCACCAACAAATAGCCCCCACGGGGCTTGACGTGCCGGACGGGGCTATATATAAGCCAGCCTTCGCTTTGAGACCTTCAGGTCAGAACAGGTTTGTACGACATGGCTAATCATCAGTCGGCCAAGAAGCGCATCCGTCAGACGGTACGGCGCACCGACGTTAACGGAGCTCGCCGCAGCCGCATCCGCACCTTCGTCAAGAAGGTCGAGACGGCGATCGCCAGCGGCGACAAGGGGGCTGCGCAAGCGGCATTCAAGCTGGCTCAACCGGAGCTCATGCGTGGTGTCTCCAAGGGCGTGATGCACAAGAACACGGTTTCGCGGAAGCTGTCCCGGCTGTCGGTCCGCATCAAGGCGCTGTCCGCCTGACCGCGTGTAGGCTTTGACACAAGGCCGCGGCCCCCAGGGTCCTGCGGCCTTTTTCATGTCCGGGCGGCTGTGCAACCGGCCACCAAAAAGGGGCGTGGGCGAGTCCGTTTCCCGCAACCGTGTCAAGCGAATTATTTTTGAATCTAGTAATTCGTTTTGTTGCCAGAGCGGGTAGCTCTGGGTAAATTCATTGGCGTGGCGCGTCTGGACAGAACAACTCGGCAAGTCCACGAAGAGAATATAGCGGTTCAGCCACTAAGAATAACTTTCGGCGTACATGGTTTTTGGTTGTGCCTATGTGGTGGTTACATCCACTACATAAGTCATTTCGTGTATATTGAAGGAGTTTGAGGACAGGTATTCGATTTTCGTTCAGTCCCGGAGTGCGGGCGGCGGTGAAGCCTTGGTTGTGTGTTTCCCCCGGTCTTGGCAAAAGGGCACAGGCATTCATTTCAGGATCTGCTCGGGGAAATAAGAGGGGGGAAGGTTCTGAGGCCATGGCGGACGGATTGGCAGAACCGGGACGACAAGCTGAATTTCAGGGGGGGATGACAGAAAAAATGGACGCGCAGTGGTCGAGGGTTCGTGACCGTCTGAAAGCCGAAATCGGCGATGCCGCTTATCAAAGCTGGATCAAGCCGATGACGCTTCGCGAGATGGTGAGCGGTCGGGTCAGCGTCTCCGTGCCGACTCGGTTCATGCGGGACTGGGTGGTCGCCCATTATGCCGAGCGCCTTCGGACCTTGTGGACGGACGAGGACTCCGGTGTCAAAGTCGTCGACGTGATGGTGCAGTCGGATCGCGAAGAGCCGGTATTGGGCCCGGTTGCCAGCGCTCGAAACAGGGTCGCATCCAAGGAAACCCTCTCCAACGGCAATGGCGAAACCGGCCGCGACGACATCAGCGCGCCTCTGGACCTCCGCTTTACCTTCGAGAATTTCGTTGTCGGCAAGCCGAACGAGTTCGCCTATGCCGCCGCGGGCCGAGTGGCCGAGGCCGCCAGCGTGCCCTTCAATCCACTGTTTCTTTACGGCGGGGTCGGCCTTGGTAAGACCCACCTTATGCATGCCATCGCCTGGCGAATCCGCGAAAATGACCCTGCACGCACGGTGATCTATCTCTCGGCGGAAAAGTTCATGTACCGCTTCATCCGGGCGCTGCGCGGGCAAAACACAGTCGACTTCAAGGAACAGTTCCGTTCCGTCGATGTGCTGATGATTGACGACGTGCAGTTCATCGGCGGCAAGGAATCAACCCAGGAAGAGTTCTTCCACACCTTCAATGCCCTGGTCGATCAGGGCCGGCAGATCGTCATCTCGGCCGACAAGTCACCCTCCGATCTTGAGGGCATGGAAGAAAGGCTCAAATCGCGCCTCAACTGCGGCCTCGTGGCCGACATTCACGCCACCACCTACGAACTCCGGGTCGGCATTTTGCAGTCCAAGGCCGAGCGCTTCGGAGTGGAGGTCCCGTCCAAGGTGATGGAGTTCTTGGCCCACAAGATCACGTCAAACGTCCGTGAGTTGGAAGGGGCACTCAACCGGGTTGTGGCGCACACCCAACTGGTGGGTCGCGATATTACGCTCGAATCCACTCAGGAAGTCCTGCACGACTTGCTTAGGGCCAATGACCGCCGGGTCACCATCGAGGAGATCCAGAAGCGCGTTGCCCAGCATTTCAACATCCGGATCTCGGATATGCATTCCGCCCGCCGGGCACGGTCCGTCGCGCGGCCCCGGCAAGTTGCCATGTACCTGGCCAAGCAGCTTACCTCGCGCTCGCTGCCCGAAATCGGACGTAAGTTCGGCGGCCGCGACCACACCACGGTCATGCACGCCGTGAAGAGGGTGGAAGAGCTGAGGGACCACGATTCGACCTTCGCCGAAGACGTGGAACTCCTGCGCCGGATGCTCGAAGGTTGAGGCCAGGCGGTCCTCTCCCGAGGATGGGGCCGCAAACTCGGGTTCATGACGGAAAACACTTCGGAATCCAAAGGCTTTTGCTATAATGGCGCCATTCTTGCGGAAACTTTTCCGCGGCCCGATCCGACATCATCCGGAAGGGCTGGGATGCCAAGCGGTGTCCCGGGGGGGCGAAGCACACGGGAAGCGATATTAAGACCATGAAATTAACCATCGAGCGGGCGGCTCTGCTGAAGTCCTTGGGCCATGTGCAGAGCGTTGTAGAGCGCCGCAATACCATCCCCATCCTGTCCAACGTGAAAATGGAAGCCGCCGACGGTAGGCTGGCGCTCAATGCCACGGACATGGACGTCGACATCATCGAACCGGTGGAGGCTGACGTCTCCGCGTCGGGTGCCACCACGGCTCCGGCGCATACACTCTATGACATCGTCCGCAAGCTGCCCGAAGGTGGCCAGGTGGAAATGGCTGCTGACGGCGAGGGCCGGCTCAGCTTACGCGCCGGGCGCTCGCGCTTCACCCTATCCTGCCTGCCGGTCGAGGATTTTCCGGTCATGGCAGGCGGCGACTTGGGTGTCGAGTTCGATCTTCCAGCCTCAGAACTCCGCGCGGTGATTGACAGAACACGCTTCGCCATCTCGACCGAAGAGACACGCTACTACCTCAACGGCATTTACATGCATGCAGCCAGCCGTGACGGCGTCGACGTGTTGCGTGCCGTGGCGACCGACGGTCACCGTCTGGCCAGCGCAGAGACACCTTTGCCCGATGGCGCGTCTGGTATGCCGGGGGTCATCGTGCCCCGCAAGACTGTGACCGAACTGCATAAGCTGATCGAGGACAGCAACGGCGATATTCGCGTCGCCCTGTCGGAGACCAAGATCCGCTTCACCCTCGACGACGTTCAGGTGACCTCCAAGCTGATCGATGGCACCTTCCCCGATTACGAACGGGTGATCCCAGCCGGCAACGACAAGGAATGGGAGGTCGATCGCAGACTGTTTGCCGAGGCCATCGACCGTGTGTCCGCGATCTCGAGCGAGAAATCCCGTGCCATCAAGATCGCCCTGGAACCTGGGACCCTGGTTCTGAGCGCCACCAGCCCCGAGAATGGCACCGCCACCGAGGAACTGGAGGTGGATTATCAGGGCGAGGCCATCGAAATCGGCTTCAACTTCCGCTATCTGCTCGACGTCACCCAGCAGATCGAGGGGACTATCATCCGCTTCATCATGGCCGATGCCGCCTCGCCGACCATCATCCGTGAAGTTGATGACGCCAGTGCGCTCTACGTGCTGATGCCCATGCGGGTCTGAGGACGACGGCTCTGAGAAGATTTCCAACCCCAGCCATTGCCCCTCGCGCCACCGGCTCGCCTGCGGCCAATTCTCCGGCCTTGCCCGGACGTGCCTTGTCGCTGGCCCGGCTGACCCTCACCGATTTTCGCTCCTACGGTCATCTGCGCCTTGAGACGGAGCCGGACCTGGTCGTGCTGACCGGCGCCAACGGCGCCGGCAAGACCAACCTTCTGGAGGCGGTTTCCTTCCTGGTTCCCGGCCGCGGGTTGCGTGGAGCACGATCGTCCGACGTGGCGCGTCGCGATCCAGGGGCGGCGGACGAGGGCTGTCCCTGGGCGGTGGCGGCACACGTCATGACCCCCGACGGCCCGGTCGACCTTGGCACCGGGTGGTCCGGCACGGAGGGCGGACGCGAGAGGCGGGCCGTCAGGATCGATGGCCAGACCATGAAGGCCCAGGCGCCGCTGGCCGAGGTCTTTTCCGTTCAGTGGTTGACCCCGCAGATGGATCGCCTGTTCCTCGATGGGGCCTCCGCTCGGCGGCGTTTTCTCGACCGTTTGGTGTTCGGCGCCGACCCTGCCCATGCTGGGCGGGTAGGGGCCTACGAACATGCCATGCGCGAGCGCCTCAGGCTGCTGAAGGCGGGCGGGGCCGATCCGGCTTGGCTTACGGCGCTGGAGGACACCATGGCGGCAAAGGGAGTGGCCGTGGCGGCGGCCCGGCTCGATATGGCCGGGAGGCTGGCGGCGCATTGCGCCGAGGCGGCGGGCCCCTTCCCCAAGGCCGGTGTCGCCATCAACGGAACGGTGGAATCCTGGCTGGGTGCCGGTCCGGCGCTGGATGCCGAGGAGCGTCTGAAGGCAACCCTGGGCGCTGCGCGTAGCGGTGATGCAGACTCCGGAACTACGACAGTGGGACCCCACCGGAGCGACCTCGCCGTGACTTATCTTGCCAAGGGTCAGGAGGCGGCGCTCTGTTCGACCGGTGAACAGAAGGCTTTGCTGATTGCCATCGTTCTTGCCGCAGCGCGCATGTCTGCCGCCGAACAGGGTACCGTTCCGGTCCTGCTGCTGGACGAGGTGGCAGCGCATCTTGATGGCATGCGGCGCGCTGCGCTGTTCGACGAGATCACCGACCTTGGCGCCCAGGCCTGGATGACTGGGACCGAGACCACGCTTTTCCAGCCCCTCCAGGGGCGGGCCCAGTTCTTTACCGTGGAGGACGGGGTCGTGACCGCGGCCGATTGAAGACGGAAGACCATATGACCGACGACACCAACGATCAAACCCACGATAACGGCTCCGAAGAATACGGTGCGGATTCCATCAAGGTCCTCAGGGGCCTGGACGCGGTACGCAAGCGTCCCGGCATGTACATCGGCGACACCGACGACGGCACCGGGCTCCATCACATGGTCTATGAAGTGGTGGACAATGCCATCGACGAAGCCCTGGCCGGGTATTGCGACAACGTGCGGGTAACGCTGAATGGCGATGGGTCCGTCACGGTGTCGGACAACGGACGCGGGATCCCGGTCGACATTCACGCCGAGGAAGGGGTCTCGGCGGCCGAGGTCATCATGACCCATCTTCATGCGGGCGGGAAATTCGATCAGAACTCCTACAAGATTTCGGGCGGTTTGCACGGGGTTGGGGTCTCGGTGGTCAATGCCCTGTCGGAATGTTTGGGCCTTCACGTCTGGCGGGACGGCAAACACCACTACATGCGGTTCCGCATGGGCGAGGCCGAGGCGCCGCTGGAGGTGATCGGAGATGCGGAACTCGTCGACGGCGAGCCCAAATCTGGCACCGAAGTGACCTTCCTGCCCTCGCTCGAGACCTTCACCATGACCGAATTCGACTTCGCGACCCTGGAACACCGGATGCGCGAACTCGCCTTCCTCAATTCCGGTGTCCACATCACATTGACTGACGCCCGACACGTCGATCACCAGGAGGTGGATCTCCATTACGATGGGGGCCTGGAAGCCTTCGTCGCCTACCTCGATCGGTCCAAGACGGCGCTGCAGGACCAGACCATTACCGCGCAGGTCGAACGTGACGGCATCATCGTCGAGCTGGCCATGCAGTGGAACGACAGCTACCACGAGACCACGCTCTGCTTCACCAACAACATTCCGCAGCGGGACGGCGGCACCCATTTGGCGGGATTTCGCGGCGCCTTGACCCGGACCGTCAACAACTACGCCAACTCTTCGGGTTTGGCCAAGAGGGCCAAGGTCAACATGACGGGCGACGATGCCAGGGAAGGCTTGACCTGCGTTCTGTCGGTCAAAGTTCCTGACCCCAAGTTCTCGTCTCAGACCAAGGACAAGCTGGTATCTTCCGAGGTCCGACCGGCGGTGGAAAGCATCGTCTCCGACGTGCTGGACCAGTGGTTCGAGGAACACCCCGGCGAGGCCAAGAAGGTCATCGGCAAGATCGTCGAAGCGGCGGCTGCCCGCGAGGCGGCGCGCAAGGCCCGCGAGCTGACCCGGCGCAAGGGGGCTCTGGACGTGGCCTCGTTGCCGGGCAAGCTGGCTGATTGCCAAGAGAGAGACCCCAGCTTGAGCGAACTCTTCATCGTCGAGGGCGATTCCGCCGGCGGGTCGGCCAAGCAGGGCCGCGACCGTGCCAACCAGGCCATCTTGCCGCTCCGCGGCAAGATTCTCAACGTGGAACGGGCGCGCTTTGACAAAATGCTGAGTTCGGTGGAAATCGGCACCCTGATCGCCGCCCTCGGCACCGGCATCGGGCGTGACGACTTCAATGCGGATAAATGCCGGTACCACAAGATCGTCATCATGACCGACGCCGACGTGGACGGGGCGCACATCCGCACCCTGCTGCTGACCTTCTTCTTCCGCCAGATGCCCGATTTGGTGGAACGGGGCTACCTCTATATCGCCCAGCCGCCGCTCTATCGCGCAAAACGCGGAAATTCGGAGGTCTACCTCAAGGACGACCGCGCGCTCGAAGACCACCTGTTCAACGCGGCTGTTGACGAGGGCACGGTGTTCACCGCCTATGACGGCGCACAGGTCGCCGGCGCCGATCTCAGGGCGTTGGTCGAGGAGGCGCGCCAGGTGAGCACCCTGGTGACCCACCTATGCCGCCATGTTCCGGTGCAGCTGGTGGAACAGGCCGCTATCCTGGGGGCCCTCAATCCCCGCATCCTGTCAGACGGCGAGCACGCGGCCGAGGCCGCTGAATACGTAGCCAAGCGTCTCGACGCCCTTGATGACGAGCTAGGGCGCGGTTGGCACGGCAACGTGTTGGACGACGGTGGTCTCGAACTGCGCCGCACGCTCAGGGGTGTCACCGAACGCCATATCATTGACAGCGCCCTGATCCGGTCGGCGGAAGGGCGCAGGCTGGACGAGCGGGCCGGGGACCTGCAGCGGCTCTACACCCGTCATGGCGCGCTGACGGCTAAGGACAAGGACTACGTCATTACCGGCCCGGTGGCCCTGGTTGACACCATCATGGAACTGGGCCGCAAGGGTGTCGCCATCCAGCGCTACAAGGGCCTGGGCGAGATGAACCCCGACCAGCTCTGGGAAACCACCCTGGATCCCAACGTCCGCACCCTGCTGCAGGTCAGGGTCAACCACGCCGACGACGCCGAGGAGGTGTTCTCCACCCTCATGGGCGACTTGGTCGAACCCCGGCGCGAGTTCATCCAGAACAACGCGCTTAAGGTGGCGAACCTGGACGTTTAAGTCCCACCCGTTGGCAACGCCACATGCTCGACGAACACCGCTGCCGGGGAAGCGGGTGCCGCCTGGTCATTGCATGTCGCCCCCCCGTCTACCCTTCTGAGGGTAACGTTTCATCCCGGTCATTATCGCCGTCCGATTTCAGCGCGAGTCTTTGGTAGAGCATGCTGACGCCAACCAGACTTAGGCCCAGGCCAATGAACGAACCGACCCGCCACAGGCCTTCGAGATCCTCTAGATCCACCAGGAAGACCTTGACGACCACCAGCAACAACATCCCCAAACCGGCCTGACGCAATGCCATTATGCCGCGCCACGCCCCGGCTCCGAGAAGGAGCCCGGCGAATGCCAGCCAAAGGACGGAATAGGCGTAGAGTTCGGCAGGGCCGGTATTTCCGCCGGTGAGGACCGGGCCGTGAAACAGGTGGCGGACCTCCAAGGTCATCTCGAGCCAAACCAAACCCAGGGCCATGATGCCGGTCAATACGGCCAGTCCTTGGCGGCTCCTCTTCAGGAACCGGTGCCGGAACATTATTGCCCAAACCGCCGGCAGGCCATAGGCCAGCAACAGCAGATTGATAAAGGGAAGGTGCCATACCGAGGCCCCGCTCCACAGGGGATTGGATAGGAGCGCCTGGAGACCCAGCACCTGAACCGTCGTGATGGCGGCGAGAATCCGCCACCCCCAAGTGGTGGAAAACCGTCTTTTCAATTCGTTGCGCCGGTAGAGTCCGTACGCGGTTCCCGCCCAGGCGATGGAATGCAGGCTCTGCTCGGCGAGGCCGTACCCATGGTGCATCAACCCGCCAGGCCCGGCAAAGTGCCGGATTCCCATGCTCAAGAGAAGGGTCGACAACAGGATCGCGCCCGACTCCAGGATCACCACCAACCGATCATCGGCGGTCCTTCGAAACCATCTCGCGGCCCCCCAGAAAGCCACCAAGGGCACACCGTAACCGTAGAGAATCCAGTTGAACCCGCTCTTCGCCTCCAGCGGATAGTCCAGCAGGTACGGATTGAGTGCCAACCGAATAAGAATCACGCTTGCCAGGACCAGGGTGAGGGGCCGCATCAACGGAACCTCGAGCCGTTCGTGCACCCAGGCCAGCGCCGGGAGCTGGATCGCCAGCGCGACGGTCAGCCAGGCGTTTTCCAGTCCCATGGTGGCTGCGAGCGATAAACTTGCCGTCACACCAATGGCATAGATCCCAAACGCTTCGGTCATGCCGGGGAGATCCCGTTGACGGGCCGTCTTCCCTGCGGCTGCCAACAGTAGGGCTGCAAGGACGAGACCGGCGGCACTCCAACCGGGATGAAGGGCGAAATCCATGATCCGCCAGTAGGCCACGATCAGCAGCACAATCGGCACGCCCGCCGACAACCCTGCCCAAAGGCCGGGCCGCCGGCTTCCCCGGAGCGCGAGAAATGCGCCGGCCCCGAAAAGGATCGCTGCCGCAGCGGAGAGAATGGCGAATCCCAGCACTTCCGGCCCGATGGCCACGGCCGCATCCACGGACAGAACCTGTTCCGCCACCAAGTGATCCCGAGGAGGGACCGCCCCATGGGGAATCGGCCACGTCACCTGGATCAACAAAGTGATCGTTGCGGCCAGCCCGGCCAGGGGTTCAAACAGAGACTCCCGGCGAGCGATCACCAGTGCAACGCCGGCGACCGTGGCCAGAATCCCGAGCCCGACAGGCCCATAGCCTTCCGCTCTGATCAGGCTGAAAAGAAGAAGTGTCGCGATCGCAAAAGCTGCTGAGAACAAAAGGTCCTTGTGGGTTGCCGATTTCCAGGTCGTGTTTGAAGTCCAGGAGCGCAGAGCCGCGAACTCAGCTACCAGCAGGACTATGTACATACCCAATACCGGCACGTGGCCGGGTTCCCGGAATATCGATTGTAAGGCCAAAAACCATAGGGTGGAACCCGCCAGACAGCTCCAAGCCAGCCACCACCAGCGGGTCCAGCGAACGAGCGCGATACTGGCGCAGGTGATGACCAGCAAGTAGACGCTCAGTCCCCAAATAGAAGGGGTTTGGGAGCCGATCAACGCAGGCACCAAGTAGCTTCCCGCGAGACCCAGCGCGGCAATGAACGGTCCCTGCAGCAGGGCGAGCGCCACCGCGCCGAGGGACACGATGGTGAGGAGCCCGAATGCCACCGGGCCCGCCATCAGGTCGTAAATCGCATATCCGGCAAAAAGGCTGCCGTAAGCGACGACGAGGCCACTTGCGGTGAGGGCGGCAGGCACGTAGTCCGGCCTCAATGCCGCGGCCCGCTTTTGTGCTGGACGTCGGCGGACCCATTCGCCGGCCAGTACAAAGGCGGCACCGAACATCAGCCCGGTGCCGATGCGCACCATAGGGGAAATCAGCCCCAGGTTATTGACGTGCTTAACCAAGAAAACGCCTCCCAAGGCGAGGGTGATTCCCCCCAGCCAGACCAGCCAACGAGAGGCCAATTTCTGTTCCAGGGATTCTCGGAACACGGGAGGAGTCCCGGCAGGCACCTTCACCAGGCTTTGGTCCTGCGGATCGGAAGGCTTTGCGGGAAGGAGCTCCGCCTTCCGTACCGGCTTTTCCATTTCCGGTCTTGGAGGGGCGGCGGGTTTGGCCCGCGGCTGTAACGCGGAATCGAGCAGGGCCTGCTCCAACACAATAACCCGTTCGGTGAGAAGGATTACCCCGCGTTTTGTCATCCCGGCCTTGGATAGCGCCACGATGGCGAGCACGAGCGGACCAATGAAAACTCCGAAGCCAACAATAAGAAACAGAACCGACATCACCAACCCCATTCCGGAAAGAAGGATATATTGAACAACATTCAGTTAGCATAGCCTGCCACTGAACGGGGTTTAAATAAATAAGGGAACACGCGATGGGCCAACGACGCCGTGACCTTGCCCCGGAATCCCGGACCAGATACTACTTCCCGGGTGGCACTCTAATATCTTAGTTTTCGAAGTGCTTCATTCCTAAATGACAATAAATTATGCTCTAGTTCTCCGGAATTTTTAAAATACCTCTCCTCAAATTCGAAATTTCCCTCCCAAAATAGGAAACTGCAGCTCTCCTCCTCAGATGATAATTTTCGCCCTAGCTGCGAACGAGCTATCATGTTTCGAGAATCCCGAAAAAAATGTCCATTTTTAGGAGTAAAAGATATTTTATTTTCCGATATATCGACAAACCAACGATGATGCGGAAACCCAATTTCAGGACCTTGTCCCAATAAGACTTTGATTCTATAGAATCTTGATTTTGAAAATATTTCCCTGACTCTAGATGGAACCTCAATATAACCTGCCTTAGATGTCCGAATAATTTCCTTGCAAACTACAATCGGATCTCGGACATCCATCTAAAAGATGGGAACAAAAACTAAAATCAAAGAACTTGTCTCCAAATGGAAAAGACCCTTCACAAACATCATGCTTGATCCATGTCTCCTTACTAAATCTCGGAGGCGAATCGTCAATTGGATTTAATATATTCTTTGAACTCATATCTTCTAAATCAATGATATGTGTGGCGTATGGAAGCACATGACGCCCACCGCCAATATCTAAAACCCTAGAACATTTAGATGTTATATCTATAATTTTTGGAAGATTTGAATACGCAATCATCTACATTCTCCTAAATGTGTTGTAACGCTCGAAATTATCCATAAGCAATAGAAAATAACAGCAGTTTGTGCTTCCCCAGGAATTCCGGACCAGTACGCTCTTCAGTTACGCGACCATGGCGGTTAACTCCGCGTAGGCCTGCGCCGGAAGGGCCGCTCCGTTCCATCTGGTGCTTTCCGCTTCAGCGCAACACTCGCTTTTCGCCCGAAAATTGATATAGGATGCAAAGGCCGCAACGGAGGAGGTCGTGATGGACCAGAAAGAGCTGGACAGGATACTCGAGGACCACATGAAATGGGGGCAGTCCGGCGGCGAGCGCGGAGCGCGGGCCGAGCTGGGGGGGCACGATCTCCGGGATCTCGATCTTCGGGGGGCGGACCTTCAGAACTCGGATCTCCGCGGCGCCAACTTGGCCGGTGCCGACCTGTCCGGGGCCGATCTCAGGGGCGCCAACATGGTTTTCGCCATTATGCTCAACGCCAAGCTGATGAACGCCCTGCTCTCCGGAGCCGACCTGTCGGAGGCCGACCTGCGGGGCGCCAATCTGGATGGGGCCGACCTCACCGCGGCGGAGTTGTGGCGCTGCAACTTCAAGAACGCGGTCATCGATCCGCTCATTCTCCATTCGGTTCTCGACTGCCGTCTTCCGTAAGGTTCCGTTAACCCGATCCTAACCGGGTCAGCCCCACACTCGGGTCCATGACCCGAAGTGCGCCCAAATCCCGGAAAACACCGAACCGGAGAAGTCGAAAACCGACTTCGTCACGCCATCGGCCGATCCGGAAGCGCTTTTCCTTTCTTCGACCTCCCTGGCCCAGGCCCGCCTGGGGAATCTGGATCCGGTCCTTCGCCAAATGGAGCGCCACCGCAGGGGTCTGGGCGGCCATCGCGGCTCTGCTCGTTACCGGCTGGTATGCCGGCGACCTGCCCGACGTTGATGCGGCGCTCTCCACGACCCGCAGGCCAACCGTTACCCTGATTGCGGCAGACGGCTCCGAAATGCTGTCCGTGGGCGATCTTTACGGCATGCCGGTCACGCTCAGCGACCTGCCCATATCCCTGCCCCGGGCGGTCATGGCCACCGAAGACCGGCGGTTCTACGATCACTTTGGGATCGACATCATCGGGCTGGCGCGTGCCCTTTGGGTCAATCTGCGGGCTGGCCGTGTGGTCCAGGGGGGGAGCACCATCACCCAGCAGGTGGCCAAGAACCTGTTCCTGACTCCGGAGCGGACCATCAAGCGGAAGGTCAAGGAACTACTGCTGGCCTTATGGCTGGAACACAAGTTCACCAAGGACCAGATCCTCTCCCTTTATCTCAACCGGGTCTATCTCGGAGCCGGCACTTATGGAGTTGACGCGGCGACCCGCAAATACTTCGGCCGCTCCACCAGCCGTCTCACCACGTGGCAGGCGGCCATGCTGGCCGGTCTCTTGAAGGCCCCCAGCCGTTACAACCCCCTCGCCAATCCCAGGCGTGCCGAAGCCCGTACCCGCCAAGTGCTCGACAACATGGTGGCCGCCGGGTACCTGACGGAAGATCAGGCCGAAGCGGCCGAACGGCGCCGCGGGGGCCGGACGGCAGCCGCGCCCGGCACCGCCCTGCGCTATTTCACCGACTGGGTTCTGGAGCAGGTCTCCGATTACGTCTCGCCCGCTGGACGCGATCTGGTGGTAAGGACCACGTTCCGCCCCGACCTGCAGGCGGTCGCCGCGAAAGCCCTCCAGGCGACCCTCGCCGAGTCAGGCCAGGCCGACAACATGCGCCAAGGAGCCCTGGTGGCCCTGTCGCCGGACGGCGCGGTCCGGGCCATGGTGGGGGGGCGTGACTATTCACGCAGCCAATTTAACCGCGCCACCCAGGCCTACCGTCAACCCGGATCGGCCTTCAAGCCCTTCGTCTATCTGGCGGCGCTGGAAGCGGGATACACCCCCGAGACCACCATCACGGACGGTCCGATCACCGTCGATGGCTGGACGCCACGCAATTTCGACCGCCACCACCGGGGGCCGCTGACCCTGCAGGATGCCCTGGCCGCCTCGGTCAACACGGTGGCTGTCTCCCTGTCGGAAGACGTAGGCCGAGGCCGGGTGGTCCAGGTGGCGCGGCGCCTCGGCATCACGACACCGGTCAAGCCGACGCCCAGTGTTGCTCTGGGTGCCGGCGAGGTCAGCCTGCTCGAGCTCACGTCAGCCTATGCGCCCTTCGCCAACGGGGGGCTGGGGGCGTGGCCCTACGGGATCGAGGAGATCCGCACCCGCTCCGGACAGGTCCTCTACCGCCGGTCCGGGAACGGCCCGGGCCGGATCATCTCGCCCGGAACGGTGGCCGACATGAACCGTATGCTGGCCCGTGTCGTGGCCACCGGGACCGGGCGCAAGGCGGTCTTGGGCGACCGGCCGGCGGCCGGCAAGACCGGCACCAGCCAGGAATTCCGGGACGCTTGGTTTGTCGGCTATACGGCCGACTTGGTGGCGGGCGTGTGGCTGGGTAACGACGACGGGACGTCCATGCGCAAGGTCACCGGCGGTGGGCACCCGGCCCATACCTGGAAGGTCTTCATGAGCCAGGCCCACGAGGGGACGCCCCCAACCCCCCTTCCCGGCGTCGGTCTCAGAGCTCTCCAGGACTCCCGATCTTGACCAGCCGCTCGATCCCCACCTTCAAGATGAGGCTTGCCCGACACGATGCCGCCTGGCGCATAACCGGCGACCACGGTGCCGACAGCAAGGCGCCCATGGCACTCGAGTCGAGACGGAGCTTCATCATAAAACCCGGCCTTTCCAGGGGATGACGGCGGGCACTTTTCGCCGGTAGTCGGCATAGGCCGCGTTGTAAAGCCTTAGCAGTTTCCGTTCCTCGAGCCAGGCTCCCACACCCATATAGAGTGTCACCCAGACGGCTGTCGCCAATTCGAATTCGTTTCCCACCCGGCCCCAGACCGCCATCAGGCCCCCCAGGTAGAGGGGATGACGGACCCAACGGTGCAGGCCGTCGGTGCGAAGGGGTTCATCCTCCGGTTCTTCGATGCCCTGTAGACGGTTCTGGATCTGGCGTATGCCCAGAAGCCGGCCTACGTCGTAGCCGGTCAACGCGATCAGGAACAGAGCGACGCCGAGCCCGAAGGCGCCCTTCAACCCCCAGGCTGCCCAGCCGGCATAGACGAAGGCGTCATGGGGCTGAAACAGCACCCACCCGGCCCAGCCGACAAAAGCAAGATGCAAAATCGCGAAAAAATTATAGGCCAGCCGGCACCCAACCCCGAAGAAGGGGCGCAGGTGTTGTTTGACCCACGAGCTTGCGAGGATGGAATGGCCGGTGCCGAACCCGAGCCAGCAAAGAGCGAAAAGCAAATGTGCCGAAACCGTGGCCACTATTCCCCGTTCATCTTGCGGATGGTGAGGGTGGTGGAATGGCCGGCCTTTAGTTCGGCCAGCAGAACCTTGCCGCCGTAGCCCCGAACCACGTCGGTCCCGACCACGTCCTCAGGGGCATAGTCCGCTCCCTTGACCAGAAGGTCGGGGCGGAGGGTTTCGATCAGGGTGAGCGGCGTGTCCTCGCCGAAAATCACCACCGCGTCTACGTTGGCCAGCCCGGCCAGCACCGTTGCTCGTGCGGTCTCGGTCTGGATAGGCCGCTCCTCGCCCTTGCCGAGCCGCTTGACCGAGTCATCAGAATTGAGCCCCACCACCAACCGATCGCAACTGGCCCGAGCTTGGCTCAATAACGACACATGCCCGGGATGCAGGAGGTCGAAGCAGCCGTTGGTAAAACCGACCTTGTGCTCTTGGCGCCGCCAGGCTTCCACCCGGTCCTTGGCTTGATCCAGAGTTAGGACCTTGGCTTCCGCATCCGAAATGCCGCGGCGGTGCAGGGCCGCGATCACGTCAGCGGCGTGGGCGCTGGCCGTTCCCACCTTGCCCACCACGACCCCTGCGGCGACATTGGCCAATGCCGCGGCGTTTTCTATATCCGCCCCGGCGGCTATGGCCGCTGACAAGGTCGCCACCACCGTGTCCCCGGCCCCCGAAACGTCGAAGACCTCCCGCGCCTCGGCATCGAGAACCACGACCTTGCCGTCGCCGCTCACGAGCATCATGCCGTCGGGGCCCAGGGTCGCCAGCACGGCGCCTAGATCGTACTCGTCGATCAGGGCCCGGGCTGCGGTTTCGATCTCGGCCTCGGTTCCCACCGGCAACCGTGCCGCCTCATGCAGCTCCTTGCGGTTGGGAGTAATCAGGGTGGCGCCACGGTAGCGGCCGTAGTCGATCCCCTTGGGGTCGACGGTCACGGGGCGTCCGGCTTCGCGGGCGGCCTGGATAAGATCCGCCGCCACACCTCCGTCCAGCACCCCTTTGCCGTAATCGGACAGCACGACGATCCCGCAGGTCTCTATGGCCGCCTTTGCCGAATCCAGCAACTTGTTCTGGTCGGGTCCGGCGAGGGTCTCTGTGGTCTCGCGGTCTGCGCGCAGCATCTGCTGGTTTGCGGCCACGAAGCGGGTTTTGATGGTGGTGGGGCGGCCTGGGATCGGGATCAGTGTCGCCCGGACGCCCGGGTGTTCGGATAGAAGCCGGCCCACCTCGTCGCCCGCCGGATCGGTGCCGACGGCCGACACGAACACCGCCTCGGCCCCCAGGGAAACCAAGTTACGGACCACGTTCCCCGCCCCGCCCAGCATGGCGCTTTCGTCCTCGACGCGGATGACCGGAATCGGGGCCTCGGGAGAGATTCTGTTCACGGATCCATAGACGAATCGATCCAGCATAATGTCGCCGACACAGAGCACCCTCGCCGTTTTCAGGCGCTCGACGATGGCGACGGCGGCGTGATGATCGTGCACCGAGTTCAAAGCTCCTGTTCCAGGACGTCGCACAGCATGTGGCCCAGGAGGATATGCATCTCCTGGATCCGAGCCGTGTCCTCGGCGGGTACGACGAGGAACGGGTCGGCCAAGTCAGTCATGCGCCCGCCGTCCCGTCCGCCGAAGGCGGCGGGAGTGATGCCTATCTCGCGCGCTTTCTTCAGCGCCCGGATCACGTTTTCGCTGTTTCCGGATGTCGAGATGCCGATGGCCACGTCGCCCTCCCGTCCCAACGCATGGAGCTGGCGGACGAACAGGTCGTCGAAGCCGAAATCGTTGCCGATGGCGGTCAGTGCCGAAGTGTCGGTGGTGAGCGCCATGGCTGCCATGGGATCGCGGTTCTTCTTGAAACGCACCACCAGCTCGGTCGCCAGATGCTGGGAGTCCGACGCGCTGCCGCCGTTCCCGAAAAACATGATCTTGTTGCCGCGTCCGATCGCCTGCAGGCAGGCCTCAACAAGACGGGTGAAGGGCTCCTCGACGGCGGCACGGGTTGCCTCCACCGTCTGGCGATGGTGGTCGAACTGCGATTGGAAGAAGTGGCTCAGATCCATCACGCTCTCCGTTACAGATCCATCCGCTCTCCGCCGCGGAGCGACTCCATGACCATCACCGTGGCCCGGCGGGTCTCGATGAGTTCCACTTCATCGATAGGGGCGGCACCGCCCGCCGTCACGGCACCGACGAAACCCTTGAGGGCTCCCTTGAAGCCTTTGTCCTGGGGCTTGGTGCTCTGAATGACTTGCCTCATGGGAGTCCTTGTACCCCGATAAGGTCAAGGAATGCAAAGAGGATCGGCTTCGGCGCGAGCCTAATATTCCACCCCTTCCTGGGCTTTGATCCCGGCCTTGAAGGGGTGCTTGACCAGCTTCATCTCGGTCACCAGGTCGGCGGCTTCGATCAGCGCCTCCTTGGCCCCCCGCCCGGTGACGATCACATGGGTGGAGTCCGGGCGTGCCGCCAGGACCTCCAGCACCCGGTCTAGGTTCAGATAGTCGTAGCGCAAGGCCACGTTGAGCTCGTCCAGCAGCACCATACGGAAAGCGGGATCGGCGATCATCGCCGCCGCTTCCTTCCAGGCGGCGTCTGCCATCTCCACGTCGCGGGTCCGGTCCTGAGTTTCCCAGGTGAAGCCTTCGCCCATGGCCTTGAAGACCACCTTGTCTTGGCCCAGGCCCTCCAGAATGCGGCGTTCGGCAGTGTCGCGGGAGCCCTTGATGAACTGTACCACGCCCACCTTGTGCCCGTGGCCGATCATGCGCAGCGCCATGCCCAGCGCTGCCGTGGTCTTGCCCTTGCCGGGCCCGGTATGGACGATGAGCAGTCCTTTTTCGCCCGCCGTCTTCTTGGCCATCAGCTTGGCGCGCGCGGCCATCTTCTTGGCCATCTTCTCCCTGTGCCGGGCGCTATCGTGTTTGGTGGGGATGGTCTCGGGCATGGGCTCCTCCTCCTCAACCGAATAGCAGACCCCGGCGTATCCGAACAGCCCTTGCCTCGGGGGCCAGGAATCACAACTTGTCATACTACGCAAGCCGTAGTATTTACGACGTCATATTCCTTAAGTGGGGATTCCCAATACGTTACCGGCGTTTTCCGAGAAAGAGAGTTATGTCATGAGCCGCGACGAGATCGCCCATCCCGGCCTGGTCCTCAAACAGGAATTGGCAAGGCGGGGGCTGTCGGCCAACAAGCTGTCCCTCATGATGCGGGTCCCGTCGGGGCGCGTAGTGCAGATCCTCAACGGCAAGCGGGGGGTGAGCGCCGAGACCGCGCTTCGTCTCGCCCGGGCCCTGGGTCAGAACCCGCATTACTGGATGAGCCTGCAGTGCCGTTACGAACTCGCCACCGCGGCGCGCGACATGGGCGAGCGCATCCGGCACGAGGTCCGGCCGGTGGAGGGGGCGTAGGCGTGCCGTCCGGGATCCTGAAAACCGTTTTCGGCTTCGAGGCCTTCCGTGGCCAGCAGGCCGACGTCATCGACCATCTGATGTCCGGGGGCGACGCCCTGGTCCTGATGCCGACCGGCGGCGGAAAGTCCTTGTGCTACCAGATTCCAGCCCTCGTCATGTCCGGGGTGGCGCTGGTAATCTCGCCCCTAATCGCCCTCATGCGCGATCAGGTGGAGACGCTGAAGCAGCTTGGCGTCAGGGCTGCGGCGCTCAACTCGTCTTTGGACTATTCGGAGGCCATCGAGGTCGAGCGTGCCATGCGGGCGGGGGAACTGGATTTGGTCTACGTCTCGCCCGAGCGGCTCCTGACCGAGCCTTTCCTGACTCACCTTTCGGCCTGCCGTTTGGCGCTGTTCGCCATCGACGAGGCCCACTGCGTCTCCCAATGGGGGCACGATTTCCGGCCCGAGTACCGGCAGCTGACCGTGCTCCACGAGCGTTTCCCCGGGGTTCCACGCATCGCGCTGACCGCTACCGCTGATGGTCCGACCCGCAAGGATATCGTCGAGCACTTGGGCTTAAGCGCCGGGCGCGTCTTCGTCGCTGGGTTCGATAGGCCCAACATCCGTTATCGCGTGACGCCAAAAAACAACCCGCGCGACCAGTTGCTGCGATTCCTCAAGGCCGATCATGCACGCTCGTCCGGCATCGTCTATTGCCTCAGCCGGGCCAAGGTCGAGGACACGGCGGCCTGGTTAAGGGAGAATGGGTTCACGGCGCTGCCCTACCACGCGGGCCTCAATGCGGGCGTGCGTGCCGCCAATCAGGACCGCTTCCTCAAAGAGGACACGATGATCATGGTGGCGACCATCGCCTTCGGCATGGGCATCGATAAGCCCGACGTTCGCTTCGTGGCCCATATGGATCTGCCCAAGAGCCTGGAAGCCTATTACCAGGAGACGGGCCGCGCCGGACGCGACGGCCTGCCGTCCGACGCCTGGATGGTCTACGGCACCCAGGACATGGCGCGCCAGATGCAATTCATCGAAAGTTCGGACGCGGGCAAACGCCAGAAGCACGTCGAGCGTCAGAAGATGAACGCCCTTTTGGGGTATTGCGAAACCGCACGCTGCCGGCGCCAGGTGCTGTTGGACTACTTCGACGAGACGCGGCCCGAAACATGCGGCAACTGCGACACCTGCCTGGAGCCGGTGGAGACCTTCGACGGTACGGAGGCGGCGCAGAAAGTCTTGAGCTGCGTCTATCGCACGGATGAAATCTTCGGCGCTGCCCACATCATCGACGTCCTGTTGGGAGCCGACACCGACAAGATCCGCAAATTCGGCCATGACACCTTAAGCACCCACGGCATCGGGACCGAATTCTCCAAGGCGGAATGGCGGTCCGTTCTGCGCCAGTTGGTGGCGCTGGGCCTCCTGGTGGTTGATGTCGAGGGGCATGGGGGATTGAGGCTGGGTCCCGGCTGCCGGCCCGTGCTGCGCGGCGAGCAGACGGTGGAACTGCGCAAGGACCCGGTTAGGAAACGCGCGCCCAAGACGGCCGCCGCCAAGGCTCGTCTGACCCTCGATGACCCGGCCGACGAAGCCCTGTTCCAGGCCCTTCGTGCGCATCGCCTGAAACTCGCCCAGGCCCAAGGTGTGCCGCCATACGTCATTCTCCACGACACGACGCTCGTCGAAATGGCCCGGACCCGTCCCACCGACCACGCCGGCTTTGCCCGATTGTCGGGCGTGGGGGAAGCCAAGCTCGAGAGGTATGGCGAAAGTTTCCTGGAGGTGGTGGCGGCCTCCGCCCCCGAGTGAAACATCCGGTTACAAAAATACCCTTTCCGGAAACGCGCCTGAAAAGAGAGCGGCCTAGGATCCCCAAATCGCACATTGCTCATGAGGGAAATCCTGCAGGCATCACCGGCAGGCGAGGAAGGGGTCAGGTCAGAATCGGGTGTTGCCGCCGCTCAGCTCCTCCAACGTCCCCTGCGTCGAATTGAGCCGCGGCCGCCACAGGCCGCGGTTCTGGGCCTCGATCAGCCGGTCGGCCATCTCCTTCAGCGCCTGGGGGTTGTGGTCTTCGAGGAACCGTCTGACATGGTCGTCGTCGAGATAGGCCTGGAAAACGGCGTCGAAGTGATGATCGGCGACGCACCGTGCCGTCGCGGCGAAGGCGAAAAGGTAGTCGACGGTGGCCGCCATCTCGAAGGCGCCTTTGTAACCGTGGCGCATGACGCCCGCGATCCATTTGGGGTTCACCACCCGGGCGCGGACTACGCGGGCGACCTCTTCCTCCAGCGTGCGGATGCGGGGGGTTTCGGGGCGCGAGTGGTCGGGGTGGTAGGTGGCGGGCTGGTGGCCGGACAGCACTCGTACCGCCGCCGTCAGGCCCCCTTCGAACTGGTAATAGTCGTCCGAGTCGAGCAGGTCGTGTTCCCGGTTGTCCTGGTTCTGAACCACCGCTTCGACCCGTTTCAGCCGTTCCTCAAACAGCCCATGTGCCGCTTCGCCGCCTGCCGTCCCGCCGTAGGCATATCCGCCCCAGGCGACGTAGGCGCGGGCGAGATCGGCGTCGGTCTCCCATCCCTTTTCGTCGATCAGGGCTTGTAGGCCGGCGCCATACGCCCCGGGCATTGAGCCGAACACTCGGAACCCTGCGCGCAGCGTTGCCTGTTCCTCGTCGATCCCCGAGTCGGCCAGCCGGGCCCTTTCCTCGGCCACACGGGCGGCCAAGGGGTTCATCTCGGTTGGTTCGTCGAGATCCGCCACGGCGCGGGCCGCCGAGTCGAAAAGGTCGATCAGTCCCGGGAACGCGTCACGGAAAAACCCGGACACCCGGAGCGTCACGTCGACACGCGGCCGGTCCAGCACGCCCAAAGGCAGCACCTCGAAGCCGGTGACACGGCGGCTGGCCGCGTCCCAGGTCGGGCGCACCCCCATCAGGGCCAGCGCTTGGGCGATATCGTCGCCGCCGGTGCGCATGTTGGAGGTCCCCCAGGCCGAGATGGCGAGTGCCCGGGGCCAGTCTCCGTGGTCCTGCGCGTGGCGTTCAATCAACAGCCCTGCCGACTTCCAGCCGAGCTGCCAAGCGGCGGGGGTCGGCACGGCGCGGGTGTCGACCGAGTAAAAATTGCGCCCCGTGGGTAGGATGTCGGGTCGCCCGCGGGTCGGGGCGCCGGAAGGTCCGGGGGCAACGAAGCGCCCGTCGAGGCCTTTCAGAAGGGCTTTAATCTCCGCATCACCACAGGCTTCGACGGCGGGCCGGATGCGAATCTCCAGGGTTTCGAGAACGGCCGCCGTGCGGGTCCAGGTCAGGTCGGGAGCAACCTCGCCGGAGACCAGGCGCACCGCCAGGCCCTCCAGCAACTCCACTGTATCGCCTGCGGTCCGCCAGGGGCTGTCGCCGTGCAGGATCTCGGGGCGGGGTCCTTCCCAGGGTGCGGCCATGTCGCAATCCAGCGGGTCGAAGCCGAGTTCCAGGTCGTCGGCCAGCGCCCGGTGAAGCGAAGCGTCCCCGTCTTCTCCACGGTTCCGCGGCACCCGGACCAAGGCCACCAGAAGGTCGGTGAGCAGTCGGCCCTCGGGGCTTTCCCCGAACACATGCAGGCCGTCGCGGATCTGCAGCTCTTTCAGTTCGCAGAGATAGTTGTCGAGCTTCCTTAGCGCACTGTCCGAATCCTCGTCATTACCAATCCCGCAATCGGCACCGATGCCGGTGGTCACCGTGAGGGACAGGATCTCCTCGGACAGCACCTTGAGCCGCCGGGGATCTACGCCCGCCGCTTCGTAGTACTCGTCGATCAATTGTTCGAGGTCCTTTAGGGGGCCATAACTTTCGGCCCGGGTCAGGGGCGGGGTCAGGTGACCGATGATGACGGCCGAAGTGCGCCTTTTGGCCTGGGTGCCTTCCCCGGGGTCGTTGACGATAAACGGGTAGAGATGGGGCATGGCCCCCAGCATCATCTCGGGGAAGCAGTCGCCCGACAGAGCCAGGGACTTGCCCGGCAGCCATTCGAGGTTCCCGTGCTTGCCCATGTGGATGACCGCATGGGCATCGAAGACCTCGCGGACCCAGGTGTAGAAGGCAAAATAGTCGTGAGTCGGCGGCAGGTCCGGGTCGTGGTAGCTGGCGGTCGGGTCGACGTTGTAGCCGCGTGCCGGCTGTAGGCAGACAGCCACGTTGCCGCAACGGTAGGCGGGAACGGCGTAGGCGAGGCGGCACATCATGCCGTCCGCTTTCTCCGGTGGTCCCCAACGTTTGATCATCCTGCGCCGCGGGGTCTCCCCGTGTTTTCCGAACGCCTCGCGGTAAACTTCCAGGTTGATGTCCTCGCGGATGATCCGGCCCTCGCGCAGTTCGGCATTGGTCGGGCCTTCCTGAAGGCGCTCCACCAGGGCGTCCCCATCCTTGGGAATGTCATCGACCCTATACCCGGCGGTCTTCAGGGCTTGCAGCACGGTAACGGTCCCGGCGGGGGTATCGAGGCCGACCCCGTTGCCGATACGCCCGTCGCGGTTGGGATAGTTGGCGAGCACGAGGGCGACCCTGCGTTCTTCGGGCGGCGTCCGCCCGAGCCGCGCCCATCCCGCCGTCAGATCGCAGACGAAGCGCACCCGGTCGGGTTCCGGTTCGTAGCCGGTGATGTCGCATTGGGTCGCTTCGTCGCGTCGGGTCAGCCCCTTAAAGCTGACAGCGCGCGTTAGGACCCGTCCATCCACTTCGGGCAACGCCACGTTCATGGCGATATCCCGCGCGTCTAAACCCCAGGCGCCTTCCTGCCATGCTTCCCGGGTGGTGCCGGCGAAGACCACTTGCAGAACCGGAGCTCCGCAAGCGTCCAGCGGGCTTTTCGTCCGCTCGGCCCCCGGGGCCGACACGGCGAACCCGGTTGCGTTAAGAACCACATCCGGCGGGGCGTCGTTCAAGGCCTTAGAGAGGGTGGCGCCAGCCACCGGATCTTTGAGGCTGGCGGCGTAAAGGGGTAGAGGATTGAGCCCAACGTTTCTCAGCCCATCGATCAGGGCATCCACCGCCTTCAGGTTTCCGGCCTGCATCAGGGCCCGGTAAAAGACCAGCGCTGCCACCGGGTTCTTCGGCTCCCAAGTTGCCTTGACCGATTCCAGGTCCGTGTCCGTCGTTCCCGGTAGATAAAGCCCGGCCCGCAGCAGCGGTGCAGGCTCCCGCCATTCGGTCTCGTTCCCGCTGAGGAAGGCGGCGAAGCGCAAGAACTGGGTCGCGTTCTCCACCCCGCCGTGCACCAGATACTGCCAGAGCCGGTGCCCGGCCTCCGGTGTCACGCTGGAAAAACCCGCCAGTTCGGCATCCGGCTGGTCGTCGCCGGGCAGGAAGGCGACCGGGATGCCTGTCTCGCGGCACACTTCCGCCACCTGCTCGACCCCGTAAGCCCAATAGCCCCGCCCGCCCAGCATGCGGACGATGACGAGCTTTGCCTTGGCAATAATCCTTTCGACATAGAGGTCGACCGACATGTGATGACCGAGGTGCAGTAGGCTTGCCAGCCTGAGTTTGGGGGCGGCCTTCCCTAATCCTCCGTGTGCCGCCGCCAGGCAGGCCAGATCGCTGTCCGCCGCCGATAGAACGATGATGTCGCCCGGGTCTTGGCTAAGATCAACCGCCTCCGATCCGTCGGAAACGCCTCCGGGTTGGGCGGCGAGCAGGTGCATGAGGGAGAATCAGCCGGTCAGGGCCGCTTCGATGGCGGCACGGTCGAGCCCGCTCTGGCCGATGACCACGAGCCGGCTTGCCCGGGTTTCATCCGATTTCCAGGGCCGGTCGTAATAGCGTTGAATGCGCCCCCCGACCGCCTGGACAACATGGCGCATGGCCTTTCCCGGCACCTCGACGAAACCCTTGACCCGCAGCACGTCGTGGGCGGCAATGGCTTGGCTCAGCTTTGCTTCCAAGGTCTCGGGGCTGAAAACCGGGCCGATGGCGACGACAAAACTCTCGAAGTCGTCGTGGTCGTGATCATGGTCATGGTGCGTGCTGCGGTCGTCGATCACCGTCTCGACGGCGGCTTCCAACCCCAGGACGACGCGTGGGTCCAGCTTGCCGTGGCTGGCTTCCACCACTTTGACTCCGGGGCCGGTCTCTTGGGCGATCCGGGCCTTGACCGTATTCAGAGCGACCATGTCCACCAGGTCCTTCTTGTTGAGAATCACCAGGTCGGCGGCCGCCAGTTGGTCTTCGAACAGCTCTTCCAACGGCGTCTCGTGATCGAGTGCCGGGTCAGCCTCGCGTTCCGCCCGCAGGGCTTCGATGTCCCCGGCAAACCGGCCCTCGAAAACGGCCGGGGCGTCAACCACCGTCACCACGCCGTCTACGGTGACGCGCGACCGAATCTCGGGCCAGTTGAAGGCTTTGACCAAAGGCTTGGGGAGCGCGAGACCCGAAGTCTCGATGACGATGTGGTCCGGGGGCTCCGGCCTTTCGATCAGTTTCTTCATGGTGGGCAGAAATTCGTCGGCGACCGTGCAGCAGATGCAGCCGTTCGCGAGCTCGACGATGTCGTCCTCGCGGCAGCCTTCGACTCCACAACCGGTCAGGATCTCGCGGTCCAGCCCCAGGTCTCCGAATTCGTTGATGATCAGGGCCAGACGCCGCCCGGCGGCTGTGTCGATGAGGTGACGGATCAAGGTCGTCTTGCCCGAGCCAAGGAAGCCGGTAACAACAGTCGCGGGAATCTTGGATGTCAGCTTCATGACCCCCGTCTATCACAAAGCCGGGGGGAAGACGAGGGGACTTAGGCCTTTCTCACCCTCTCCACGTCCTTCAGCACCACCGGAAGGCCGGCGGTGATCAGCACCACCTTGTCGGCGGTCAACCCGACCGTCTGGTTCAACAGGCCCAGGCTATCGGCGAAGCGCCGTGTCGGGGGGTCGCCCGCGATACCCCCCAGCCCAATTTCGTTGCTGACCAGGACCACGGGTCCAACGAGTGTCGGCAGACAGCGCAGCAGACGTTCGGTTTCGAACGTCACATCCTGGCCCGCTTCCATGAGGTTGCTGAGCCACAGGGTCAGGCAGTCGACAAGCACGGGCGTTTTCGGTCTGGACAGTTTTTCCAGCCTCAGCAGCAGATCGAGCGGTTCCTCAACCGTAGTCCAGACCTCGCCGCGCCGTTCCTTGTGCTGTTCAATGCGCTGGGCCATTTCCTCGTCCCTCGCCTCCGCCGTCGCGAGATAGATGCCATTGCCCTGCGACGTGACCAGTTGCTCGGCGTAGACGCTCTTCCCCGAGCGCACGCCGCCCAGGACCAGGGTGACAGGAGGCAAAGGTCTTTCGATGTGCACGGCGGTTCTTCCTGTTGGTTCCGATTACAGCATACCACGAAAGGTTTAGGCTCCTTATGACGGGAAATACACCAGAACGGGTCGTGAGAAATCGAAGCCGTTCCGCGGCACCGAATTCTCGCGTGTATCCGCTCTATCGTATGGACCCCTAGGGTTTCAAATTCACCCCACTCACCCGCCAAGTCCCGCCGTGACCATTCAGGATGCCGCCCGAGATGTGCTCGATGCGGGTCAGAGATAGGTTGGAGATCTTGATGCCCAGGGCCCGCACCGGGGAGATTTCCAACGCCAGGGCTAGGGCTGCGCGGATGGTGCCGCCGTGGGCCACGGCAATGATATCGCGCCCGGCCTGTTCTCCGTTCAGGTGTTCGACGGCACGGCCGGTGCGCTGCATCAGGTCGGCGAAGCTCTCCCCACCGGGGGCTGCATTGTGGGCCGGGTCCTCCCAAAAGGCCGCGTATTTGCCGCCGTCCGCCCGGCGCAGGTCGTCCCAGCGCTGCCCCTGCCAGTCGCCGAACCCCTGTTCCTTGAGATCGGGGACCTGGATCGGATTGCCTGCCGGGAGGCCGGCCTCCGCAATGGCCCGTGCGGTTTCGACCGCCCGCGCCAGATGGCTGGTGACCCAGACGGCCCCGTCGGGCAGCGCTTTTGCCAGGGCCTCGAAGCGGGACCTGTCGGAGGTGTCGCAAGACACATCCTCGTCGCCGTAGATGATACCGTCCCATCCTGTTACGGGGGCATGGCGGACCCACCACCAGCGGGTCACGATCCCCATATCCTTGCTCACGCCACCACCCCCACCGCCAGCAACATGGTGATTTCGGCCGCCTGTTGGCAGGCGCCCAGCACGTCGCCGGTCTGGCCGCCGATCCGGCGCTTGGCGAGCCAAGCCACGAATGCGGCTGCGGCCATGCTGGAAAACCAGATGCCGGCTGCCGCCTCGAATCCCAGGACTGGAACCAAAACCGCCACGCCCAGCGCCCAGCCGATGATCAGCGCCGCCACGGCGTCGCCCGCTTTGGGTGTTCCTGCATTCTTGCTCAGACCCCCGTCGCGGACGGCGGGCAGGACGAACATTACCATCGGCAGAACACCTCGCGACGCGGCCCCCGCTGCCACCAGTGCGAAAACCGCCACCCCCAGCCCGAGGTAGCCGGCCAGTGCCGCCGCGCGTAGGCCGACGCTGAAGACCAGGGCCAGGACGCCGAAGGTGCCAATCCTGGAATCCCGCATGATGTGAAGTTTGGCGGTTCGGTCCGCTCCGCCGCCGAAACCGTCGGCGACGTCGGCCAGTCCGTCCTCGTGCAGGGCGCCGGTCAACCAGGCCTGGGCCGCAAGGGCCAGCAGGGCGCAGGCCAGCGGGTGAAGCCCGATCCAGGCGAAGAGCAGCAGCACCAGCCCGCCCGTGAGCCCGACCGGGAGTCCCACCAGCGGAAACGCCCAGGCGGCTTCGGCCAGGGGCGGCGGAGACCCGGGCAGGCGCACGGGCAGCCGCGTCAGGAATGCGAACGCCGTTTTGATGTCGGTCCACCAAGCGCCTTTGCTTGCCACGTGTGCCATTCCCCCTTTCGACAACGTCGTCCCGGGGTTATAGGTGAGGAGGATCGCCTTGCAAAGAAGGGAGCACGCCCGTGCGCACTATCGACGACATCCGCAGCTTGTTGGGCGGCCTGCCCGGCCCTGACCGTGAGGCGGCCTTGGCCGCGGCCGAGCGTGAGCCGCAACTGACCAAGCCTCCAGGCGCCCTCGGGCGGCTTGAAATGCTGTCGGCTTGGCTCGCCGCCTGGCAGGGGCGCTACCCGCCGATCCTCGACCGGCCCATGGCGGTCGTCTTCGCCGGCAGCCACGGGGTGACGGAGAAGGGGGTATCGGCCTACCCGGCGGCGGTGACCCACCAGATGGTCGCTAATTTCAAGGCAGGCGGTGCCGCTATCAACCAGATCTGCAATGCCTTCGGAATCGAACTCAGGATCGGCGCCATGGCCATCGACGATCCGGTCAACGACTTCACCGAAGCCCCGGCCATGGACGAAGCCGCCTTTCTGGAAGCCGTTGCCTATGGCATGAACGCCGTGGAACCCGACGCCGACCTGCTGGTGGTCGGCGAGATGGGGATCGGGAATACCACGGCAGCCGCAGCCGTGTGCCACGCGCTTTACGGCGAAGACGGGGCCTTTTGGACCGGCCCCGGCACGGGGGTCGGAGGCGTGGCGCTGGCCGCCAAGGCCCGGGTAGTGTCGGACGGGGTGGCGAAACACAAGGAGGCCATGACCGACGGGCTGGAGGTCCTGCGCCATGTCGGCGGACGCGAACTTGCGGCGATGGCGGGTGCCGTCGTGCAGGCTCGCCTGAGGCGGATACCGGTGATGCTGGACGGCTATGTCTCGACCGCGGCCGCCGCTGCCCTGGAGGCGACGCAGCCCGGCGCGCTGGCTCACTGCCAGATCGGTCACGCCTCGGCCGAACCGGGACACCAGCGGCTCCTGAAACAACTCGGCAAGAAGGCACTTCTTGATCTCGGTATGCGTCTGGGGGAAGGCTCCGGCGGGGCGGTGGCGGTGGCGCTGGTACAGGCGGCGCTGGCGTGCCACACCGGCATGGCGACCTTCTCCGAGGCCGGGGTGAGCGGAAATGAGGACTAGCCGGTCTGGCGGCGTTGCTGCGCTACAAGACCGGCAAGGACTGACTATTCCCCCTGCTGCATCAGCAGACCCCGCTGGCGTGCCACGTGGAAGGTGTAGAGGAACAAGGCGGTCGTGAGGGCGAGGTAAAGTGCATTGAATGCCACGGCACCCCACAGGAGGTCCCAGCGGAAGACGTTGTCGTAGAGCACCGCTCGCATACCCTCGAAAACATAAGAACTGGGTAAGCTCCAGGCCACCGGTTGCAGCCAGCCGGGCAGCACGTCGACGGGATAATAGATGCCCGACAGTGGCGCCACGGCGAAGATGGCAACCCAGGCTAAACTCTCCGCTCCCAGGCCGAAGCGCAGCACCAGGGACGACACCAGGAGCCCGACGCACCAGCCCATCACCAGCACGTTGATGAAAAAGGCGATCAGCGGCGGTCCCAGGGAAAACACCCAGACGTCGTAGAGCGGTAATGCCAGCAAAGCCGCCGGGGTCACGCTGAGGATGGTGCGCAGCAGGCTCATGCCCGTCAGCGCCGCCACCATCTCGAGCGGCCTGAGGGGGCTGACGAAGAGCTGGCCCAGGTTGCGGGCCCACATCTCCTCCATGAAGGTCAGCGCGACGCCGAGATTGGCGCGGAACAGCACGTCCCACAACAGCACCGCCGAGATCAGGACTCCCACCGCCTGGGCCACCCAGGACGAATGCTGGACGAAGAAGGTGGTGATGAAGCCCCACGTGATCATCTGCACCATCGGCCAGTAGGCAATTTCCAGGAGACGGGGCCACGACGAGCGTAAGACGTAAAGGTGGCGGAGCATGATCGCCCAGACGCGCCGCCAGGAAAATTCGGCCTTCCTCATCCGTCACTCCCGGTTCGCCGATTGCGCGCGATATCGAGGAACACCTCCTCCAGGGTGCGCCGGCCATAGCGGTGCAGAAGTTCGGCCGGGGAGCCCTTATCGACAATCTTGCCTTCCCGCATCATCAGCACCATGTCGCAGAGCCGCTCCACCTCGCCCATGTTGTGGGACGCCAGCAAGATGGTGGCGCCCGAACGTTCGCGGTAGGCCTCCAGGTAGCTCCGCACCCAATCCCCGGTGTCGGGGTCGAGCGATGCCGTGGGTTCGTCGAACAATAACAGTTCGGGTTCGTTGAGCAGGGCCTTGGCAAGCGCCACACGGGTCTTCTGCCCGGCCGACAGGTTGCGGGTCGGGCGGCTCAGGAACTGGGCGATGTCGAGGTCCCGGGCGACCGTCTCGATGCGCTCCCCAAGTTCGCTCAACCGGTAGAGATGGCCGTAAACGGTCAGGTTCTCGCGCACGGTCAGCCTTTGGGGCAGGTCGACGTAAGGTGAGGAGAAGTTCATGCGCCCCAGAACCCGGTGGCGGTGGTGCAGCATGTCCTCGTCCAGCACCGCAACCCGTCCCGAGGTCGGTAGCAACAGACCAAGAAGGATGGAGATGGTGGTCGTTTTTCCCGCGCCGTTGCCGCCGAGCAATGCCGTCGTCGAGCCTTTGGCGATGTCGAAGGAAATACCGTCCACGGCGACTACGGTCCCGAAGTGTTTGGTCAAGTCCTCGACGGAAATTACGGACGACGGCTCTGGCATCATTCGAGCGGCTTCTTTCGCTTCTTCTTGCCTTCGGAGGACCGCTCGATGCGACGCTTGATCTTGAACAGATCCTTGCGCCGGTTGTCCTCGGCGATCAGGTTCTCGACGTGGCGGCCCTGATAGAGCGTGATGCCCACTGAACGCCCGAAGTCGATGGCCTCGCGGTTGTCGACCCGGCACAGGACGACGCGATTCTCGCCCGCCTTGTGGATCAGATGGCGGATTTTGTTGTGCATCTCGCTGCCGCGGTCAACCAGTTCGGGGCTCCAGATGATCTTCATCAGGTCTACCCCGAGGCGCTCGCGGTCGACGATCTCCAGGGTCTGATGGTTCAGGCCGTCGAGGCAGATGCGATAGCCCTTATCCTGCATGAACTCGCGGGCGAATATGAAAGCGCCGAGATCGGCGAAGATGTCCACCTGCTGCAACTCGACGATCATGGATCCCCGCCGCGACGCCGTGATGTTGTCGTCGAAGGTAAGGAATTCATTCGAGAGTAGGGTGTTGACGTTGAGGTTGAAACTGATGTCCCCCGAGATGGTGATGCGGTCGGTCTTGGACAGCATGGCCAACATGCGCCGGTCGAGGGTTTCGGTAAAGTGTTGGAACAGCCAGCGGTTGGCCGTCAGGCTCACACCCGGAACCACCGTCTCCCGGAGATCCGATATCGAGATGAACAGCTCACTGAAGAAGGGCTCGGGGCGCATTTTCTGGTCGAAGGCACAGATGAACTGGCGCCGCACCAGATTGGACAGGTCGGCGCTGATCAGTGCCTGTTCGACCCGGGCCAGCACCGCAGGCGTCAGGGGTTCGCCCTTTTCCTGGCGGGCCTTGAGCATGGCGCGGGTGTCCATGCGGTGCTCCGTGGCTTCGGAGACCTGTCTGGTTTTGGCCTCCACCAGGTCCTGCACCGTATGGAGAATCTCTTCGAACTGTTCTGCGACGTCGAACCAGACGACGAATTTCTTGTCCGAGCCCGCCTCGTTCTCCAATAGGGGGTCGTCGCTGAACAGAAAACGGATCTTCTGGACCACCGTCTCCACCTGAGGCAGGGCGCTGGTTTTGAAAATGAACATCAAGTCCAGGGACTTCAGGGAAAAGAGCTGTCCCCTCAAGTCCTCGACCAGGGGCTCGAAGCTGGAAACGGCGGCTCGGATATGCTGTTTGCGGCGGTTGAAGGGCCTCAGGCCCGACAGCATGATGCGCACGGCCTTGCGGCCTTCCTTCTGGCTCTCCAAACGCCGCAGGTAATCGAGCAGCAGGTTTTCCTGGCAGGGGAGCTCGGCCATCAGACAATCCCCTTTTCAACCATGCGTTCAACCAGCTTATCCACGAAGTAACCCTGGAATCTTTGGATGCCTAGTTTCAGGCCCCATTTGATTGCAGTTTCCGAATCGACGCGGGTCAGCACCACGGCGTCCTTCCCTGCACTGGTGATCGTTTCGTGCATCTCCGCCAGCCGTTTGGGCGGGACATCACCGGCGTATTCGGGACCCCAGGTGATCTTGACGTAGTCCGCCATCAACACGCCGGGGTCGAAGAACTGCAGCGACAGCGGCGTCAGACCGTCGATGAGCACGCGGTAGCCGCAGGATTGCAGAATCTCGCGAGCGTAATGGAAGTTGGCCACATCGGCGAAGATGTCGTTGAGCTGGATCTCCACCACAACCTTGTCCGTATACTCGCCCACCACGTGGTGAAAATTCTGAAATTCCTGGCTGAGCACAGTGGAAATGTTGAGGTTGAGGCTGATGGGGCCTTTGGCACGGGAGAAATCAAGCCGCCCGACGATAACCAGCATCCGCTTGTCCACGGTCTCGGTGAGGTATTGGAACAACCAGTTGGACGAGAACAGATTGACATTCGGAGCCACTCTCTTCTGCAGGTCGGCCATGGAAACGAAGTACTCCCGGAACAGGATCTCCCCGTGGTCCGGCGGCAAAATGCGAACCGCAGCCTGCTGGCGCACCAGGTCCGAGATGCGCGTGCTCTGTAAAATCTGGTTGATGCCGACGAGGTTTTTAGGCGTCAGCGGTTTGCCCGCCATACCACGCGCCGCCTCTACGGCCTTCTTGGCCCGCTCCCGCTCATCCTTGATGTGTTCCGCCTGAACCTGGAGGTTGGCAATCGCCTTCTTGAAGTTGGCGAGGTCTTCTTCCTGTGCCAAGTCGTACCAAGTGGTGAAACGGTCGTCCAAGGACCCCTCCTGGGCCGCCGTCATGGGGTCGTCGGAAAATAGCGTGCGGACCTTAAACAGGACCTCGTCGATTTCGTCGATGGGGACGTCACGGCACGAGAGGACAAGATCCTGGTTGGTCATGCGGAATAGCGCCGCGTCGTGGGAACTCTCCAGGTTTTCGAAGGAACGCGCGGCGATTCGCAGGAAATGCGGCGTGCGGTTCGATGCCTTGAGTTTCGACAGGTGCAAATGAACGGCATAGCGGCCGCCGCGGCTCTCGGCCACTTGGTGCATATGCTTGAGGAGAAGGTCTTCCTCGCCTTCCTGACTTCCTTGACCCGGTATCACCGTCGGCTTGGTCATCGTACGATCGCGTCCCGTTCCTCCGCTTGAACCCTATTCGCGCCACTCCTTGTTGCGGAGCGGTCACTTAGCCATCATATTCCCGGTGATGGCAACGATACAACTAGACGCTGGAAAAGGTCAGCCACGGGTTCCCGACGGGACCCGCGTCTATGCCATCGGTGACATCCACGGCCGGGCAGATCTCCTGGTCCGTCTGTACCGCGAGATCGCTGAGGACGCCGAGACCGGGGCCCCCAAGCGCAAGGTGATCGTTCATCTTGGGGACTACGTCGATCGAGGGCCGGATTCGGCGGGTGTCATCGATCTCGCGCTGGGAGGGGGGCCGGAGGGATTCGAACCGGTCTTTCTGATGGGAAACCACGAACATCTGCTGCTTAACTTTCTTGACATCGGAGGGGCAGGCGGTGATGTCTGGCTGGTCAACGGGGGACGGCAGACGCTCCACAGCTATGACGTCGATGTCGCCAGCCTGATTCTCGGGAGGATCACTTTTAGCGGAACCGCAGAAGAATTCCGTGCCAATCTGCCCCTCGCCCACCTTGATTTCTACCGCAGTCTCTCGCTCTATCACGTGGAGGGGGATTACCTGTTCGTCCACGCGGGAATTCGGCCCGGGGTCGCCCTGGAGGAACAGACCGAGCAAGACCTTCTCTGGATTCGCAGCCGTTTCCTCCTCGATTCGCGCGATCACGGCCATGTCGTGGTTCACGGCCATACCGTCGATCTCTATCCGACCGTGCGGGCCAACCGAATCGGCATCGATACGGGAGCCTATGTCACGGGCCGCCTCACCTGTCTGGTCCTAGAGGGGGGGGAGCAGCGTTTTCTCTACGCCTAATCTTTGATAAGGCTTTTCCCGACGGGGCCGGAATGCTAGCGTTCCGGCAGATTTCCTGGGGGAGCAAGAATGCCATATCGTATCAAGGCTTTGGTCACCGGTGGGGCGGGGTTTCTCGGCTCGCACCTCTGCGAACGGTTGCTGGCCGGGGGCCGGAACGTGCTTTGCGTCGATAATTTCTTCACCGGCTCCAAGGAAAACGTTCTGCACCTTCTGGAAGACCCGCATTTCGAGGTCATGCGCCACGACATCACCTTCCCGCTCTATGTGGAGGTGGACGAGATCTACAACCTGGCCTGTCCGGCCTCGCCGATCCACTATCAGTTTGACCCCGTACAGACGACCAAGACTGCGGTCCATGGGGCAATCAACATGCTAGGGCTGGCCAAACGCACGCAAGCCAAGATTCTCCAGGCCTCGACCAGTGAAATCTACGGCGACCCGGAGGTCCATCCTCAACCCGAAAATTACCGGGGTAACGTCAATCCCATCGGGCCGCGTGGCTGCTACGACGAGGGTAAGCGCTGCGCGGAGACCTTGTTCTTCGACTATTGGCGCCAGTACGGTCTCAAGATCCGGGTGGCGCGGATTTTCAACACCTACGGGCCGCGCATGCACCCCAACGACGGCCGGGTGGTCTCCAACTTCATTGTTCAGGCCTTGCGCGGCGATCCCATCACGCTGTACGGCGATGCTAGCCAGACTCGTTCTTTCTGCTATGTGGATGACCTGATCGAAGGTTTCATCCGCTTCATGGAGGCGGACAACGAGATGACGGGCCCCATGAACCTGGGCAACCCGGACGAATTCACTATCCGCGAGCTGGCGGAAAAGATCATCGCCATTACCGGCTCGGCCTCGAATTTGGTCGAAAAACCGCTGCCCGAGGACGATCCAACCCAGCGCTGCCCGGACATCACCTTGGCGAAAGCCAAGCTCGGCTGGCAGCCGACGGTACCGTTGGAACAGGGACTGGAAAAAACCATCGCCTATTTCCGAGAAATTCTGGCGGCGGGTTAACCTCAAAGGATTCCAGAACTTTCTCCGCCCAGCCGCGCGGGCCCCGTCGGGGCCACGCGCCGGCGGCGCGTCATCCGAATAGGCGGCGATCCCCACGAGACCGCACATGACCCCTTCTTAACCGTAGAGGAAGAAACTCCGGGTTGTCCCCCTTAAGGTTAACCGTTTCTTGGGTTTTCCGGCGTATCAAGTGCAACCAGGAGACCGGATAAGGAGATCAGGGAATGAAAATGAAAATAATTCGGGTCGCGGCAACAGTTC
Source organism: Rhodospirillales bacterium (assembly GCA_003354135.1). GTDB lineage: Bacteria > Pseudomonadota > Alphaproteobacteria > Rhodospirillales > GLO-3 > GLO-3. The sequence goes on along the minus strand of PIVK01000001.1, from coordinate 28,811 downwards.
ATCACCGTTCACCGGCGACGCGTCATCCGAGTAGGCGGCGATCCCCACAAGACCGCACATGACCCCTTCTTAACCGGAGAGGAAGAAACGCCGGGTTGTCCCCCTTAAGGTTAACCGTTTCTTGGGTTTTCCGGCGTATCAAGGCTGCAACCAGGAGGCCGGAAAGGAGATCGGGGAATGAAAATGAAAATGAAAATAGTTCGGGTCGTGGCGGCCGTCCTGCTGTTGGCCGTGGCCCGATCGGCGCATGCCGAATCGAAAGTCTTGGAAGCGGAAAGGCTGGTCGACAAAGCCAAGTGGACCGTTCAAGATTTCCTCTCCAGCACGGAAGAGCCGCTGAAAATCTTCAAGGATGCCTTAAAGACGGCTAAAGGCGTCGTTGTCTTCCCCAGCGTCATTAAGGGCGGATTTCTGATCGGGGCGGAAGGTGGCCACGGGGTTCTGGTGGCGCGCGACGCCAGCGGAAACTGGGGTTACCCTGCCTTCTACACCATGGGAGGCGCCAGCTTCGGCTTGCAGATTGGCGGCCAAGTGGCGGAAGTTGTTCTCGTCCTGCGCTCGGCCGGTGCGGTCCGTTCCATCCTCAAGCACCAGGGAAAACTGGGGGCCGATGCCGAGATCACGGTGATCAATGTGGGGGCTGGCATGGAGGCATCCACGACGACAAATCTAGGCGCGGACATCATTGCCTTTTCGCGCGCCGCTGGTTTGTTCGGCGGCGGCTCTGTCGAGGGCTCTGTTTTTGCCCGGCGGAATGACTGGAACCACGCCTTCTACGACTTCGGTGCCACGCCGGAGGCTATCGTGCTCGAGGGCAAGTTCAGCAACGCCAAGGCGGACGGGCTGAGGGCGGAGCTTGTCGTCGAATAACAAACGCCACTTCCGGGCCCTGATGGTTCAGGGGACCGGCTCCGATGTGGGCAAGTCTCTCGTCGTGGCCGGGCTTTGCCGCGTCTTTGCCCGGCGCGGCCTTGCCGTTCGACCCTTCAAGCCCCAGAACATGTCCAACAATGCCGCCGTGACCCAAGACGGGGGCGAGATCGGACGGGCTCAGGCCCTGCAGGCACGTGCCGCCGGCGTGCCCAGCAACGTCCACATGAATCCAGTGCTTCTTAAACCCACGACCGATATCGGCGCCCAGGTGGTGGTGCAGGGTAAGGTCGAAGGGAACGTCAAGGCCCGTGAGTACCATGCCTGGAAACCAAGACTTCTTCCCCGGGTGATGGAAAGCTTCCAAATCGTCGGCCAAGATGCCGACTTGGTGATCGCTGAGGGAGCGGGCAGTGCGGCGGAAGTGAACCTACGCAAAGCGGACATCGCCAACATGGGGTTCGCCGAAGCCGCCGATATCCCGGTGCTGCTGGTCGGCGACATCGATCGCGGCGGGGTGATTGCCTCTCTCGTCGGCACCTATGCGCTGTTGAATGACGCCGAGAAGTCTCGCTTGGTCGGCTATCTCATTAATCGTTTCCGTGGCGATCCCACCCTCTTTGAGCCCGCCATTTCCTTGATCGGCACCTGGACCGGCCTACAGTGTTTCGGCGTCCTGCCCCACCTTCCCGAAGCCGCTTGGCTGCCTAAGGAGGATTCTATGGCTCTGGACCGGGCCGATTGCTCTCGGGAAACCGGAGGTGCCATCAAGATTGCTGTGCCCAGGCTGGCACGGATCGCCAATTTTGACGACCTTGACCCCTTGGCCGCCGAACCCGATGTGACCGTGGAGATTATCGAGCCTGGCGCGGCACTGCCGGGAGATGTAGACGTGGTGCTTATCCCGGGCTCCAAGGCGACACTCGCGGACCTGGGTTTCTTGCGTGGACAGGGATGGGACATCGACATCGCGGCCCATCGGCGCCGGGGTGGGCTGGTGGTGGGGTTGTGCGGCGGCTTCCAGATGTTGGGGGGGCGCGTCGAAGATCCGGACGGGATCGAAGGCGCGCCCGCTTCCGCCGATGGCCTCGGGCTATTGGATGTGGATACGGTCCTTGAGGGCGCGAAGATACTGCGGGAGGTTTCCGGACGGGAAACCGTGTCGGAGGAAGCCGTTGGCGGCTACGAGATGCACATGGGCCGCACCATTGGGCCCGGGATGGCGCGTCCCTGGATTACCCTGGAGGGCGACAGACCCGAAGGAGCGGTCTCGGCCGACGGTGCCGTCATGGGGTCCTATCTCCACGGAATCTTCGCCGGCGACGGTTTCCGCCAAGCCTTTCTAGCGAGGCTGCGGGCGGGGCGCATCGGCGCCGTCGCATACGAGGTTCGCATCGAATCAGCACTGGACCGCTTGGCCGACCATATGGGTGAACACTGTGACTTGGACGGACTGCTGGCCGCCGCCCGATAGCCCGGGATCAGCCCGGCGAGCTGAAGCGGACCATTGCAATGGCCGCGACCCAGATGCCGTTGAGCAGGCAGGCTACGAAATAGAGGTAGAGCATGCGACCGATGTCTTGTGCGGTTGCGCGCGCCGTACCGTCGCCGATCCAGGGATCGCTCACCGTGCGTTGGGAATAGCGCCGCGGCCCGGCCAGGGTCAGGTTGAGGGCTCCCGCCGCCGCCCCTTCCGGCCAGCCGGCATTGGGCGAACGGTGCTTTCCCGAGTCCCGCAGCATCACCTTCAAGGCCATGCCCGGATGTGCCGTGGGTACGAATACCGCCGCCAGCGTCAAGAACAGTCCGGCCAAGCGGGCCGGGATCAGGTTCAGGATATCGTCGAGCCTGGCGGCTGTCATGCCGAAGGCCTTGTGGTGTGGCGTCATGTGCCCGATCATACTGTCCATGGTGTTGACCCCCTTATAGACCAACAGCCCCGGAAAGCCGAACAGCACGTACCAAAAGACCGGAGCAACGACCCCGTCACCGAAGTTTTCGGCACACGATTCAATGGCCGCCCGTGCCACGCCGTGTTCGTCCAGCTGGCGCGGGTCCCGTCCGACGATGTGCGAGACGGCGCTGCGGGCCGGCTCCAGCCCCTCGCGGCCCAGCTTGATACCCACCGTTCGCACGTGCTCGTAGAGTCCCCGCTGAGCCAACAGCATCACCAGCAACAAGGTTTCCACGATCCAACCGAAGGCGTGGTTCAGGGTCAGCCAGGCGACACAGATCCCGATGGCGAGGCAGAGCAGAACTACGAAGAGGACCGCCAGGGCTCCCCGCGCGGCGCGATCCATCTCGCTCCGGTTCTCGCGGTTGAGTTTAGCGTTCAGCCAGCCCGTCAGGGCGCCAATAAGCTCTACCGGGTGGCGGACGCCGGGCACCAAACGGTGGATCTCGCCAAGGTAGGCTTCCACGCCGAGCGCGATCAAAAGGAACACGAGTGGGTCCAGATGCTGGGATCCGCCGAGGACACCGAAAGTAAACATGCAGGTCAGTCTGGAGGGAGGACCCCGAGGGGTCAATGGCAATGGTCACGCCTCCTGCGTTCAACCTCCGGGGCGGAGATTTTAGTTGTCGGGCGGAGTGCCCCATGCCATGATATAACCGCCTTATGTCTTGATTCAAAAAGCAAAAATCAGAGTAAGAGATAGGATGAGCCGGGGCGATGGCAACTGAACTTATGATCCTTTTCGGTTTCATCGTCGTGGTGACGGTGGTCGCGGTCGGGCTCGGTGCGTTTCTTGCGTTGAAGATCACCCGCCGCGACGGCCAGCCCCAGGAACGCCGCGAGCCGGAAATGGCGGCACCTCCCCCGCAACCGCAGCCGTCCCAGGAGTGGCCGGCCCCCGCCGCCCCCGCTGCCCCCGTCCCCCAGCCAACACCCCAGCTGGCGGCGCCGTCCCAGGAGTGGCTGGCCTACGCCGCCCCCGCCCCCGCCGTCCCGCAGCCAACACCCCAGTCGGCGGCGCCTTCTGTCAACCAGGCGTTGATGGCCTATCAAGCGATTCTCGACGCCAAGGGCGTAGCGGCCAAGGACCGGGATTCCCAAAGCCGCGATTTCGCCAAGCTGTTCGAAAGCCTGAGGGAACGGCTGAACACCTTGTCGTCCGTCAACGCAACCCTGCAACCGCTTCTGGACCGCGCCCGCGGATCTTTGGTCTACGGGGACTTTCCGCAGACGGTGGAATTGCTCAACCAGGTGGGGGGGAGGGACGGCGAGGAAGGCCAGGTGCTCTACGAGAGCGCGGTCAAACATCTGGAAACGGCGGCGGCTGCCATGGCGTTGGCCGCCGACCTGGAATTCGCTCAGATGAACTACGCTCAGGCCGAACACTATTACCGCAAGGCGATCGATCTCCTGCCCGTCGACGATGAAGAGCAGATGGCGGAATTTCTCAACAAGCATGGCACGGCGGCCTACCAGGCCGGCAATCTGGCGGGGGCGACACTGTCTTTCGAGCGAGCTGTCGGCAACCTGCGCAGCCTGCTGGGGTCCGACCACCCGGATCTGGCGACGGCCATCAACAACCTGGCCCTGCTGCAGTATTCGCAAGGCAACTATGACGCTGCAGAGCCCCTCTACCGCGAGGCCTTGAAAATCGATGAGATAGCACTGGGTGCCGACCATCCGGGGGTGGCGACCGATCTCAACAACCTGGCCCTGCTGCATAAAAAACGGGGCGACCTGAAGGCCGCCGAGCCCCTGTTGAAACAGGCGCTCACCATCAAGGAAAAGATCTTCGATCCCGGCCACCCGAGCCTGGTTACCGGCCTCAGGAACTATGCTTCCCTCTTGAAGGCCATGGGCCGCGTCGCCGAGGCCAAGGCCTACGAATCCCGGGCTACGGTCCTGCCGCCCAGCACCACCACGATGGTGCGGGAAGAATAGCCTCGGTTTTCCTTCCGGGCAGGCGAAGAATCTGTATAGTACGCCTCTCCACGCGCCCGAAGGCTCAGGACCAGGCGCGTCACGATATCGGGACGCTCGGAGGCAGGGACCAGGCGCCATGACCCAGAAGACCGCCGTCATGATTTGCGGCCACGGCAGCCGCGACGTCGGTGCCGTCGACGAATTCAATCAGTTGTCGGGACATCTGAAGCAACGCCTTCCCGATTTCGATGTCGAGAGCGGCTTCCTGGAATTCGCCAAGCCGGTCATCCGGACTGGGCTCGAAGCTCTCAAGGCGTGCGGGGCGGAACGTATCGTCGCCGTTCCCGGCATGCTGTTTGCCGCCGGCCATGTGAAGAACGACCTGCCTTCCGAACTGCACGAATTCGGCCACGAAAACCCGGAGATCGATTTGATCTTCGGGCGCGAACTGGCGGTCGAAGCCAGGCTTCTGGACGCGGCCCGCGAGCGAATCGAGGAGGCGGAGCGCGCGGCCGCAACCCGGATGGACCGCAAAGATACGTTGCTGATGGCCGTCGGACGCGGAACCAACGACCCGGACGCCAACTCCAACGTCTCCAAGGTGGCCCGCATGCTCTGGGAGGGCATGGGGTTCGGCTGGGCCGAGGTCAGCTACTCGGGCGTCGCCTATCCCCTGGTCGACGAGGGACTGAAGAAGGCGGTGCAGCTCGGATACCGGCGGATCATCGTCTTCCCTTATTTCCTGTTTACCGGCATCCTGGTCCGGCGCATCTACGACTGGACGGACGAGGTGGCGGCCGCCAACCCGGACACGGAATTCCTCAAGGCCGGTTACCTCAACGACCATCCCAATGTTGTCGATTGTTTTGTCGATCGGGTGCAGGAGGCACTCCAGGGCGGCAACGCCATGAATTGCGGGCTCTGCAAGTACCGGGAGCGCATCGTCGGCTACGAGAAGGATATCGGCGCCCCCCAGGCAGGCCATCACCATCACGTGCGTGGCATCGGTACCGACCACGATCATGATCACCACCACCACGATGAAGAGTGATGGAGGCAGGTTCCATGGCGGCGAATTTCGATTATGTGCGGAACCCGGTCGAGATCTACCGCCTTTCGTTCGCGGCCATCGCCGAAGAGGCTGACTTTTCGGCTCTGCCCGCTGATATGATCCCGGTGGCGGAGCGTCTGATTCATACCTCGGGCGATGTTGAGGTGGCGCACCGTCTCGCCTATTCCAAAGGGGCCGTGGTCGCGGGGCGGGCGGCCCTGGAAACCGGTGCCTCCGTTCTTGCCGATGTCGAGATGGTGGCCCACGGCATTATCCGCGACCGCCTTCCGGCGGGCAACGGGGTGTTCTGTTTCCTCAACGCGCCGGGCGTGCGCGAGGAAGCCCGGGCCGCCGCGACCACGCGTTCGGCGGTCGGGGTCGAACACTGGATGGAACATCTGGACGGCGCCGTGGCGGTGATTGGCAATGCGCCGACGGCGTTGTTCCGCTTGCTGGAGATGCTGGAGGACGGTGCGCCGAAGCCCGCCCTGATCGTTGGCATGCCGGTTGGTTTCGTCGGTGCCGCCGAGTCCAAGCAGGCGCTGATCGATCACGCGGGGTCGGTTCCCTACATCACGCTGACCGGGCGGTGCGGCGGTTCGGCGCTCGCCGCCGCCTGCGTCAATGCGGTTGCGAAAGGCACGCCATGACACCCTGGATCAGCATCATCGGCATCGGTGACGAGGGACTGGAGAGCCTGACGCCGATTGCACGCACCTTGGTGGACGGCGCCGAACTTCTCGTCGGCGGCGACCGCCACCAGGTCTTCGTGCCCGCAACCTCCGCCCAACGCCTGACCTGGAAGGACGGCCTGGAGGCCGCCATGGACGTGATGGAGACATGGCGCGGCAAACGGGTGGTGGTCCTGGCCTCGGGTGATCCCATGTGTTTCGGCGCCGGGGCCAACCTGCAGCGCCGATTTTTGCCGGAGGAAATGCGGGTCATTCCCGTTCCCGGCGCCTTGAGCCAGGCTTGTGCGCGTATGCTGTGGTCGCAGCCGGACGTCGAGCTGGTGACCCTGCACGGGCGCCCGGTCGAGGGCTTCAACCTTTACATTGCTCCTAGAGCCCGGCTGATCGTCTTGAGCCGCGACGCCGGGACTCCGGCCGAGGTGGCCGGGGTGCTGCGTCAGCGCGGATTCGGCCCCTCGCGACTCACGGTTCTGGAACACATGGGCGGCGAGAAAGAGGCCCGGGTCGAGGGGACCGCCGAGGGTTGGACGCATGAGAAATGTGCGGCGCTCAACACCATCGCCGTCGAATGCCTCCCCGGTCCCGACGCCGTCATGCGTCCCCGAGTGCCGGGCCTGCCGGACGACGCCTTTGTCCATGACGGCCAGCTAACTAAGCGCGAGGTGCGTGCCGTCACCCTGACGGCCTTGGGGCCGCAGCCGGGAGAACTCTTGTGGGATGTCGGTGCGGGGTGTGGCTCCATCGCCATCGAATGGATGCGTGCCGCCCGCGGTTGCCGCGCCGCGGCCATCGAAACCAATCCGAACCGTTGCGCCACCATCGCCGGGAATGCGGCAACACTGGGCGTACCCGGACTGGAAGTTGTGAAAGGCGATGCGCCGCCCGCACTGGCTCAAGCGCCGGGCGGCCCCGACGCCGTGTTCGTCGGCGGCGGGGTGTCGCGGGACGGCTTGCTGGAAGCCTGCTGGAAAGTGCTCGGGCCCGGGGGTCGCCTGGTGGCCAACGCGGTCACTATCGAGGCCGAACGGCGCCTCCTCGATTTCCACCAGATCCACGGCGGCGACCTGCGCCGAATCGCGATCAGCCGTCCCAAAACCACCGGCAGCCTTACCATCTGGGAGGCAAAGGCCCCCGTGACCCAGCTCGCGGCAAGAAAACCATGAGCGGAATCCTTTTCGGAATCGGAATCGGACCGGGCGACCCGGACCTGCTGACGGTTAAGGGGCAACGGATTCTCCGCGCTGTGCCGGTGATTGCCTACCTGGCGCCCGAGGAGGGGGAGAGTATGGCCCGCACCGTCGCCGCCCCCCACATCCCGGAAGGTCGAATCGAGATCGTCATGCGTACCGCCATGGTGCCCGGAGATGCCCCCGCCGAGACCGTCTATGACGAGGGGGCGGCGAAGATCTCGGCGCACCTCGAAGAGGGCCGTGACGTGGCGGTGCTCTGTGTCGGGGACCCGTTTTTCTATGGCTCTTTCATGTACCTCTTTGAACGCCTGAAACTGCGGTTTCCCGTTCGGGTGGTGCCCGGTGTGACCTCGGTGACGGCCTGTGCGGCGACAGCCGGCCTGCCTCTGGTGACGCGGAACGAGGTCTTCGCTGTTCTCCCGGCGACCTTGCCGGAAGACGAACTCGTCGCTCGACTCCACGGCAGCGACGCCTGCGCCCTGATGAAGGTGGGGCGTCACATGCCCAAGTTAAAACAGGTTCTCAAGCGACTGGGTGTCGACAAGACGGCCCGCTACGTGGCCCGGGCCGGGCTCGGGGACGAGACCGTCCTGCCGTTCGCCGATGCTCCGGACGATGCCCCCTATTTCTCCATGGTTCTGGTCCGGTCTGCCGATACGAAAATCTTGGAACCGGTGCCCGAAAATGCCGCCCTGGTGGCCCTGACTCCCCGGGGGTCGGATCTGGCAACGCACCTGCAAAGCCATCTGCCGGGCGCCGAGGTCTTCGAGGGCCGGGGGCGGGCCGTCGTCCTGTTGCAGGACCTGTTCCGCCAGGGCCGTCCGGTGGTTGGGATCTGCGCGGCCGGGATCGTCATTCGCGCCCTGTCGGCGCTGCTTCAAGACAAACGGACCGAACCGCCGGTGCTGGCGGTATCGGAAGACGGACGCTCGGTGGTGCCGCTGCTGGGCGGGCACGGCGGGGCTAACCGCTTGGCGCGGACGATTGCCTCGGTCACCGGAGGAACGGCGGCTCTGACAACAGCGGGCGAGGTGGGCTTGGGCGTGGCGCTGGACGATCCGCCACCTGGCTGGACGGTGGCCAATCGGGAGGCCGCCAGGGGGATCTCTGCCCGTCTGTTGGCCGGGAAACCGGTGGGGCTTACGGGCGCGGCGGGCTGGCCCGGCACCTCTGCAACCACCTTTACGGATGGCGCGAGCCCGGCGGTCGTCGTCACGGATCATGTGGTGACCGAGCCCGGGGACGACTTGGTCATGCACCCGCCGACCCTGACGCTCGGCGTGGGCTGCGAGCGCGGGACCGACCTCGATGCCCTGACCCGGCTGGCCTTCGACACCCTCACCGCTCACCGGCTGGCGCCGGCCTCGGTCGCCTGCGTCGTGTCTCTGGACCTGAAAGCCGACGAGGCGGCGGTGCATGGGCTGGCCGAGCGCCTGGGGGTCCCGGCTCGCTTTTTCACGGCGGCGGAATTGGAAGCGGAAACGCCTCGTCTCGCCACCCCCTCAGAGGTGGTGTTCGCCGAGGTTGGTTGTCACGGCGTTGCAGAAGGCGCGGCCCTGGCGGCGGCCGGGCCGGAGGGAGCCCTGGTCGTCCCCAAGGCCAAAGGGCCGCGCGCCACCTGTGCGGTGGCCCGAGCGCCGCAGTCCGTCGACGCCGAAGTGGTCGGGAAAGCACGGGGGCGGCTGTTTGTCGTCGGCGTCGGGCCGGGGGCGGAGCTTTGGCGGGCGCCGGAGGCGACGGAAGCCCTGCGTGCTTCCACGGACGTGGTGGGCTATCAGCTCTACCTCGATCTGGTTGCCGACCTCACGGCGGGCAAACGCCTGCACCAGTCGGCCATGACCCAGGAGGAAACCCGGGTGCGGATGGCCCTCGACCTCGCGGCGGAGGGGCGTACGGTGTCGCTGGTCTGTTCCGGTGACGCCGGTATCTACGCCCTGGCGGCCCTGACTTTCGAATTGCTGGACCGCGAGGACCGGGACGACTGGAACCGCCTTGATATCCGGGTGGTGCCGGGCATTTCGGCCTTCCAGGCGGCGGGCGCGCGCATCGGCGCCCCCTTCGGCCACGACTTTTGCCTGGTTTCCCTTTCCGACTTGTTGACCCCGTGGGAAGAGATCGAGCGCCGTCTCGGAGCGGCGGCAAGCGGCGATTTCGTGGTCGCGCTCTACAATCCGGTCTCCAAGCGCCGCCGGACCCAGCTGGCCCGGGCCCGCGAGATCCTGCTGGCGCACCGTCCGCCGGAAACACCGGTGGTCCTGGCCCGCAACCTGGGCCGCCCGGAGGAGGCGGTCGACGTCATCGACCTTGAAACCCTGACGCCCGACCATGCCGACATGCTGACCCTGGTCGTAGTCGGCAACCGTCAGACCCGGGTCATCGCGCGGGGCTCCCGCCGCTGGGTCTACACGCCCCGGGGCTATGCGGCTAAGATGGAGCGGGCATAAGAAAAAGGGGATAAGGGAGGTATGGGGATGAACGGAGTTGCCCATCAACGATGCCGTTCCTCGGGCAAGGTGGAGGGGTGTTCATGATCGTCCACTTCATCGGTGCCGGGCCGGGCGCAGCGGACCTGATCACGGTGCGGGGCCTTGAGCTTATCAAAAGCTGTCCTGTTGTGCTCTATGCGGGTTCGCTGGTGTCGACCGAGGTGGTGGCCGAGGCGCCCGAGGGGGCGCGCGTGGTCGATACGGCCTCGATGACGCTGGACGAGATCATCGCGGAAATGAAGGCTGCCTCCGGTGCTGGGCGGGACGTGGCGCGGGTCCATTCGGGCGATCCCTCGCTCTATGGCGCCATCGCCGAACAGATGCGCCGCCTGGACGCTCTGGGGATCGCCTATGACATCACGCCGGGGGTGCCGGCCTACGCGGCCGCCGCCGCGGCGCTGGGGTGCGAGCTGACCCTACCCGAGGTCAGCCAGACCGTGATCCTGACTCGTACGGCGGTCAAAAGCTCGGCCATGCCGCCGACCGAGGACCTGAAGACCCTGGGGGCTAGCCGGGCGACGCTCGCCATCCATCTTTCGATCAACAACCTGTCCCACGTGGTGACCGAATTGGCCCCGTTTTACGGCGCCGACTGCCCGGCGGCCGTTGTCTACCGGGCCAGCTGGCCGGACCAAAGGGTGATCCGGGGTCGGCTTTCCGACATCCGGGATAAGGTGAAGGCGGCCGGCATCACCCGCACGGCCCTGATCCTGGTGGGGGAGGTGCTGGGGGCGGCGGACTTCAAGGACTCTCACCTCTACGATCCGGCCCATCCTCACATCCTGCGACCGGGAAAAGGATGACCGGATTTTGAAGCCAATATCCTCGATGGCCTGGCCGACCCCGTGATCCAGGCCAAGGCCTCGTCGGCCGTGGCAACGCATTCTCCCGGTTCGGCCTCCGGCCGCGCAACAAGGATGACGTGAACCCCCAGTTCGCGGGCTGCCGTCAGCTTGGCCTGCCCCGCCGCCCCGCCGCTCTGCTTGATGACCAGGGTATCGATACGTTTCTCCTGCATTAACCGGCGTTCCTCCTCCAGCGAATAGGGAGGATGTCCGGTAATGACCTCATAATCCGCCAGCGGCAGGGGATCGGCGGGTGCTGCTAGAGCGGATCGTGAGAAATCGAAGCCACTTCGTGGCGCCGAATTCTCGCGTGAATCCGCTCTATCTTTTTGAAATAGAGGACGATTCACGACATAAACCGAGTCACGGCAATGACTCGGTTTATGTCGATCGTGCTCTAGCAGCCGGACCGTGAATCGGATCCCGGTCAGACCGGCGAAGACCGTTAACCTGCGCCGTCCGAGTGCCAGTAAGGCGCGCTGCGCGCGGTCGGATAGGGCCGCAGCCGCGCCTTCGAAGCTTTCGACCTCTTGCCAGGCATCCCCGGGTCCGGCCGTCCAGGGGGGGCGGGCCAGGGTCAGCCGGGGGATCCGGGTGCGGTCGCAGGCCTGCCGGGCGTGGGCCGAGATGGTGGCGGCAAAAGGGTGGGTGGCGTCGACCACCAGGCCGATTTCTTCGTTTTGGAGATAGGTCTCAAGACCCTCCACTCCGCCGAACCCGCCGACACGCATCGGGCAGGGCAGGGGCCGGCGGGGTTTCACCAGGCCGGCCAGGGATACGATGACACCGTCCGGGGCCGCCAGCGTCTCGGCCAGGCGCCGCGCCAGGTCGGCGGCCTCCGCCGTGCCGCCCAGCAACAGGATCCGCTTACTCGGCACGGCCCACCAAGTCCCCGCCGCGGTCGAACACCGCGATGTCGATTCTGGTCCCCGACGGCACACGGGAACGCGCGACCTCGCGGGCCATGTCCGCCACCCGGTCGCCCAACGCCAGATTGCATTCCCGGGCCAACGCCAGAAGCTGGGCCGCCGTTTCGCAGCGTTCCGCCCGGGCCCGGATGCCGGCGTCGGCGCCGAGATCCGCAAGCATGCCCCTAAGACCTTCCAGATCGGCGCGGGAAACCTTGGAATGAAGATTGGTGCAGCCCTGGGCCAGTTTGGCCAACTTCCCGAAGCCGCCGGCCAATGTGAGGCGCTCCACCGGACGGTCCTGCAGCGCCTTCAGGAGCCCGTTTACGAAATTGCCCATCTCGATCAATGCCGTGTCGGAAAGCCCCAAGAGCCGCTGCACGGCCGCCTCCGACGTCCTGCCCGTACTTCCCGCCACATGGGTCAGGCCGGAGGCCACCGCCACGTCGAGCCCCTGACGCATGGCTTCGATCCAGGCCGAGCAGGAATAAGGGGTCACGATGCCGGTGGTTCCCAGGATGCTGAGGCCCCCTTCGATGCCGAGACGCCCGTTCAGAGTCTTCCGGGCCAATCGTTCGCCCCCGGGGATGGAGATCGTGACCTCCACATCCGGTGCGGTATCGAGCCGGACTGCAATGTCGGCCAAGTGCTCGGTTATCATTCGGCGCGGGACCGGGTTTATGGCGGGTTCGCCGGGCGGAACCGGCAGGCCGGGGCGGGTGACCGTGCCCACGCCCTCACCGGCCTTGAAGACTGTCCCGCGACCGGGTGCGTCGCGGGCTACGGTAACGACGATCTCGGCCCCCTGGGTGATGTCGGGATCATCTCCGGCGTCCTTGATCACGCCCGCACAGGCGGTTCCTTGGCCGAGATCGCTGCGGCTGAGGGGGAACATCGGCGTCTCTCCGCGGGGCAGATGGATGCGCACGGGATCGGGGAAGCGGCCGGTCAGCAACCCCTCGAAGGCGGCGACCGCCGCCGCCGTGGCACAAGCCCCGGTGGTCCAGCCTTTTTTCAGATCGCTGGGTTTTCTCTTTGCCGCCATGGCACAAATCTAGCCTTTTCCGTTCCACCTTCCCATAATACTGCGGAATTCGTCTCGGGGGATGGGGAAATCTTGGAACAAGACGCTCTTCTATTCGAACTGATAGCCGAGGGTGCGGCCATCTGCCGGGTGGCGGTGGAGGATAATTCGGGCCTCATCGCCAGCCTGTTCCTGGCCGGCCTGGTGGGATCGGCCGGCCATTGCGTCGCCATGTGCGGGCCCTTCGTGCTGGCCCAGACGGTGGCACGCCTGGAAGCAAGGTCGGTGGGTGAAATGCGGGACTGGCACCGGTTGAGCGGTGCGGCTCTGATCCCCTACCATTTGGGGCGGGTGACGACCTATGCCGGGCTTGGCGCCGCAGCCGCGGGGCTGGCAAGCGGATTCGTTGATCTGACGGGGCTCCGATCCCTGTCGGCCGTTCTGCTCCTGGTGGCGGCCCTGTTCTTCCTGGGCTACGGGCTACAGCGCCTGGGTGTTGTCCTGCCGTGGCTGGCCTTGGGTGGCGAAAGCTGGTGGCGGCGCATGGTGGGAGACCGGCTGCGACCTTTGTTCGACGGCCCGACAGGATTGCGGGGCTACGGTCTGGGACTGGCCCTCGGTTTCCTGCCCTGCGGGCTGCTTTACGGGGCCTTGGCCGCGGCGGCCTCGTCGGGAGGCATGGTGACGGGGGCCTTTGTCATGTTGGGATTCGCGGCCGGCACGGTGCCGGCCCTGCTGGCCGTGGGAGCGGCGGGGCACATGGCGGGCAGCCGATGGCGGGAAATTACAGCCAAAGCGGCACCTCCGCTCTTGATGCTGAACGCTGTGGTATTATCCTACATGGCGTGGCGGCTTGCCGTCTGATCAAGAACCGGGGAGCGGGGACCCATGAACCGGAAGGCCTTTTATATCGCTGCGGCGGTGATTGTCGCCGCGGCTGTTCTGGCAGGCCGTTTCTGGCTTGTGCCGCAGCAAGCGGGCACTCAACAGGTCTCTCAAGCCCCAGGGGTTCCCAGAATCGGCGGGCCTTTTACCCTCGTTGACCAGGATGGACGGGAAGTTACGGACGAAACCTACCGGGGCAAGTTCATGCTGGTTTATTTCGGGTACACCTTCTGCCCCGATATTTGCCCGACTTCCTTGACCGCCATCACCGAGACCTTGTCAATCCTCGGTCCGGCGGCGGACAAGATCGTCCCGATCTTTATTTCCGTGGACCCCGAACGCGACCGTCCCGAATACATGAAGGACTATCTCCAGTATTTCGATACCCGTTTCCGGGGCCTCACCGGGACGCCGGACCAGGTGATGTCCGTCGCCAAGGCCTACCGGGTCTACTACATCAAGATGGACAAAGAAGGGGCAGACCCGGACGACTATTTGATCGACCACACGTCCAACACCTATATCATGGGTCCGGACGGTCGATTCCAGGCCCATTTCGGCCACGGCACCAGTCCCGGCGAGATGGCGGCCCGCATCCGGGAACTGCTTTGACCAAAGGCCTGATCATCGCCGCGCCGTCCTCGGGCAGCGGCAAGACCGTCCTTACTTTGGGGCTGTTGCGCCATTTGGCGCGGGCCAAGAGGCGCGTGGCTTCCTTCAAGGCCGGCCCGGATTACATTGATCCCGCTTTCCACGAAGAGGCGGCTGGACGGCCCTGCGTCAACCTCGATTCCTGGGCCATGAACCCGGCACGTCTCACCGCCCTGGTGGGGCAGTGGTCGCAAGGGGCCGAACTTTGCATCTGCGAGGGCGTCATGGGGCTGTTCGACGGCGCGACGGCGACGAGCGGTTCCACCGCTGACCTGGCAACGGTGCTGGGCTGGCCGGTGGTGCTGGTGGTGGACACCCGCGCCCAGGGGGGCTCGGTGGCGGCTCTGGTGCGGGGCTTCGCCACCCACCGAAAGGACGTCAAGGTGGCCGGGGTGGTCTTCAACCGGGTGGCGGGGGAAAAGCACGCCCGGGTGCTGACGCAGGCCTGCCGGGACGCTGTCCCGGACGTCCCGGTGCTGGGCTGGGTCGGACGTATTGACGACCTGGAGCTGCCGAGCAGGCACTTGGGATTGGTTCAGGCTCTCGAACACCCTGATCTTGATGACGTCCTGGATCGGGCGGCGAAGTTGGTGGGGGACGCTGTTGACATCGCGGCATTGACCGGTCTCGCCGCGTCCGGCAGCGCGTCTTCGGGAGAGCCTCTGCCGCCGCCTCTTCCTCCCCTCGGCCAGCGGATCGCGGTGGCCGCTGATGACGCTTTTGCCTTCCGCTATCCCCACGTCGTCGAGGGATGGCGAGCGGCGGGCGCCGAGCTCAGCTTCTTTTCGCCGCTCGGAGACCAGGGGCCGAACCCGGATGCGGATGCCGTCTATCTGCCGGGGGGGTATCCGGAGCTCCATGCGGGGCGTCTGGCCGGGGCGGAAGCCTTTCTCGGCGGCCTCAGGGCCAAGGCGGCGGAGGGGGCGGCGATCCTGGGCGAATGCGGAGGCTATATGGTCCTGGGCCGGGGGCTGGTGGATGCCGACGGCGACCGGCACGCCATGGCAGAGCTGTTGCCGTTGGAGACGTCCTTCGCCGAGCGCCGCCTGACCCTCGGCTACCGTCGCGCCCGGCTCATGACCGATGGCCCCCTGGGGGGCGCAGGCGGAGTCTTCGCGGGCCACGAGTTCCATTACGCCACGGCCCTTAAGGAAGACGCCGGCCAAGCCCTCTTTACCTGCAGTGACGCCGAAGGTACCGATAAGGGACCTGCCGGACTCAGGGCGGGCCGGGTTTTGGGCTCCTTTGTCCACTTGATCGATAGAGAAGACGATGGCTGAGGATTTTTATTGGCAAGCCAAGCGGTTGGAGGAAATGAGCTTACAGGAATGGGAGAGGCTTTGCGACGGCTGCGGCAAGTGCTGCCTGGAGAAGCTTGAGAATCCGGACACCGGCGAACTGGCATTCACCAACGTTGCCTGCCGTTTCCTCGACCTCGAAACCTGCCGCTGCGCCCACTACGACGAACGCCTGCGCTATGCGTTGGACTGTGTGCCGCTCGCGCATGACAACGTTGGGGAACTGCGCTGGATGCCGTCGACCTGCGCCTACCGTTTGCTGGCCGAAGGCAAGGACCTGCCCGATTGGCACCCGCTCAAGACGGGAGATTCCGCCTCGGTGGCTCGGGCTGGGCAGTCGGTTAGGGGGCGGGCCATCTCCGAGAAACTGGTAGGAGATCTGGAGGATCACATTGTCGACTGGTCGGCCTGAAACGACCCATCTGATCGATATCGAAGAGCACACCATTCCGCTCAGGGTGCGCCACAACCGCCGGGCGCGGCGGCTGACGCTTCGCATCGACCCCTCGGCCGGGGGTGCCGTGGTGACGCTGCCCTGGGGCGTGCCGGAGTGCGAGGCGCTCGACATGGTCAGGCGCAAGGGAGGATGGATCCTCGCGCGCCTGGAGAAGGTCCCGCCGCGCGTTCCCTTCGAAGACGGCGTTGAGATCCCTTATCTCGGCCGGCTCCATGTCGTGCGCCACGCTCTTCGGGCCCGGGGTGGCGTATGGCGTGATGGACAAGAAATCGTAGTCACGGGACGGGCGGAGCATCTGCCCCGGCGGCTGCGGGATTGGCTGCGTGCGGAGGCAAAACGTGTCTGCGAGGCGCGTGCCCGCGAGAAATCGCTGCTGCTGGGTCGCCGGCACGGCCGCATCACCGTACGCGACACCCGATCGCGCTGGGGGTCCTGTTCGGCCAACGGAAATCTCAGCTTCTGCTGGCGTTTGATCCTGGCCCCGGAACATGTTCTCGACTACGTGGTGGCACACGAGATCGCCCATCTCAAGGTTTCCGACCATTCGCCCCGTTTCTGGCGGACGGTGGAGACCCTGACCCCGGATGCCAAGACGGCCAAAGCGTGGCTCAAACGCCACGGGTCCGGGCTGCACCGCTACGGGTGGGCGGACCATCGCCTTCCTGGGGCGGGGTGATCTCGTAGGTGAGATGACGCGGGTTGACAAAGATACGGGAACTCGCGGTCATCCCTCAGGAACCGTTCCATTCCAAACTCAACAAGCTGGCGGAAACCGACAGCGTCGGTGGAGGACTGATTCTCACATTTCCGTGAGCCGAAACGTGATTTTCCTCACCGGGTGTTTATTCGACCGTGATGGCGCGAATGCGTAGGCTCGCGGTCTGGAACAGGTTGATCAGGTGGAGAGGACGCCATGCAGACCCTTCAAACCGCGCTTCGCATGCTCTCCAAGACCTTGGATGCCCGCACGTCGGCCTTCGATCTGGCCTGCTGGCGTCTCGGCGACCTGCTTTACACCCGCTCCGTTCAGACCGAGGACGGCACCGCCGTTGCCGTCTATGCCGCCGACGGGACGCTTTTGTTTGTGGCCGAAAGCGAGGCCCATGTGGTCCGCACGGCCGAGGACAACGATATGGAACTGGCCATCCTGCACTGAGGAGCCTGAAATATGCTCGCCATCCTGATCGCGTTTTTCACGCAGGCGCCGCGACGCGCGCCGGTCTCGCCACGGGGGGAGGTTAAGGCGGGGGCGGAGAGGTCAATTAGGGAAGGTGTCCCCGGAACTCGGAACCTTGACGAACTGCGGGATGCCATCCGCTAGCTCGTGGACCGGTACAACGAACAATGGCTGGTGGAAAAGAACGGCTTCCTGAGCCCCAATCAGGCCAGGGAGCGGTGGAACGCGGCGTTGTCAGTCAGACACGCCGCATGACAAACTTGTGTCCAGGAAACCGGGTGCGGTACAAGGTCATCAACCACCTTGGTGATGAAGATGTTTGGGGTGTAGAGAAGGAATTCCCGAATGGCAGGCATGGAAATCTTCTTGTCCTACGTGATCCCACTCCTGGTCTTGGTGAACTTGGTTGTTCTTATTCATTCAGGAGGACATTTTATAGTTGCCCGGTGGGTGGGTGTCGAAATTGAAATCGTTTCCCTTGGTTTAGGACCGACCTTGTTCAGATTTTCAGGGATTGGTGCATCTTGGAAAGTATGCTTGTTGCCTATTGGCGGTTACGTGAGAGCAAAATATGGAGGGGATGCTGCGTTCAATAAAGAGATTGCCACCGCATTGGCCGGGCCATTTTCCAGTTTGGCGTTCTCTGTGATCGTTGTTTTTATTATTGTATCCATGCAAGGCATTCCAGCCGTTTATGAAGGTCAGGTCGTATTGGTTCAACAATCGTTCGCCGATGACCTTCTGGTGACGATACGCACAATCTATTTGAGTTGGACGAAATGGTCCTCTGATTCTTGGGGAGCCATCGCATCCATATACGAACCTGCTGCGGCGAGGCTTATGTTATTGACAGCCATTGTTTCATCGAAATTAGGCATATTAAATCTATTGCCAATTCCGAAATCCGATGGGTGGAAGATTTGTCACCAGATACTGAGACGGATTTTTGGGTCAATAAAATCAGGCACAACAATGAAATGGTTGTTTAGGGGTGAGGTCGCAATAGCAGTTGTTTTTGTTTTATACCTTACATGGAGTGACTTGGTTCATTTGTCCATCATTCCATAATGTCGAGGATGAGAAGATGAGGGAGGTTATTTCTTTATTATTTGGGTTTTCTGCTTTGGCTGCGGCAATTCCGGGGACACCTTACTCAACCCCTCGCCGAAGTGCTTCTACCTGCTGTTGCCACGGGTCGGCGCTCCTGTCTTCGGTCCCGGTTTTGCTGTTTCAAGGTCCGTCCCAGGCCCGCCGCCAGAAACTCCGCCCAGTCCCCGATAGGGTCCAGCAAGGGGCCGGTCCGTCCCTACCCGCCAGAGCAGGATCGACATAAACCGCGTCATTGCCGTGACTCGGTTTATGTCGTGAATCGTCCTCTATTTTCAAAAGCTTGTGTAACCGGATGTCTGGAAATCCGGATTTCCGTGGTCAGCAGGACCCGCAGGCCGCGACCGGATTTCCGTCCTTGATCCAGCGGCTGATCCCGTCCTTGACGTTGTAAACGGTCTGGTACCCGACCTGCTTTGTCAAATAGTGCGCGGCGACAAGGGTCCGGTTGCCGGTGCGGCAGATCAAGATCACCGATTCGTCGGGCTTCGCGAAGGCGGTCAACTCCTCGATGAAATTGAAATTTGTTTTGCCTTGCTTGTCGAAAAGGGTGATCAGTCTGCTTCCCTTCACAACCCCGGTTTTCTTCCATTCTTCGGGCCGGCGGATATCGACGATCTTGGTGCCGCCCTTGAGCATGGCGGCGAGCCGGCTGTTGTCGATGTTGATGAACTTGTGTGGTGTTACTTCGACCAGTTCGACCTCGAACTTCAGTGTTGAACTGGGCGGAATGACGTCCCCTATGCGGCGCGCGCCGTAAGCAAGTTCGGGCGGGATGATCAGCTGGCGTTTACCCCCCTTTTTCATCCCCTGGAGTCCGAGCTCCCAGCCCGGGATGACTTTGCCTAGGCCGAGGGTGATTTCCATCGGCCGGCCCCGGTCATGGCTGGAATCGAACTGGGTTCCGTCCATAAGCCAGCCAGTGTAATGCACCTCTACGGTATCGCCGGGCCGGGCCTCGGCCCCTTGGCCCGGTTGGATGTCGACCATCTGCAACTGGCCCCTCGGTGCTGCGGCCAGGGGAACGGTGAAAAGCAGTGCCAGGGCAAAAGCGGCCCCGACAAGACGATGTTTCGGCATGGCATGACCTCACGAGGGTTTGCGTGGTCATCCAATTACCATGTTCGTTTGATGCCGGGGGAGTCATTAGTGCGGATCGTGAGAAATCGAAGCCGTTTCGTGGCGTCGAATTCTCACGTGAATCCGCTTTATCTTTTTGAAATAGAGGGCTTTTCATGGAATAAGCCGCGACACGAAGTGACTCGGATTATTCCGATCGCGCTCTCGTGCATGGGGCCTTGCATTCGCGGCCGCTTTGCGTTCAATTGCGAGCCCATCGGAAATCGGGTTGAAAGGACGCGGAATGCCGATTCAACTGTTGAGCCTGGCCTTGGCGCTGGGTCTCGTGGCTGCTGATTTCGGGGCCACAAAGGCCCGGGCCGCCCAGGACGCCAACGCCGACGTCGCGGTGCAGTTCTTTGAACGGACCTGCCTCAAGCACTTTCGCGATCCGGCGGCGCTGACGATCAAGCTTGAAAAGGGCGGCGAGCTTTACCTGCCCGAGATGAAAGGCGACATGCCGCGGATCTACCTCGGCGGCGGGGAAGGCCGAGTGTGGCTTCTGAAAACGGACACCGGAATTTTCTTTCTGACCCTGAGGAACGACGGGCTTTGCACGGTTTTCGCCCGACGCGCCGACGAGATCCGGGTTCTGGAGAACCTGGACGGATTGTTCAAGAACCAGTCTTTCTTTTCCCGTCGCCAGGTTGACTCGGACCACGAAGGCGTAATGACACGGCGCTTCTACGAATTGGTTCCGGGGGGCCATGATGCGACGCCGAAAATGACCGAGGTCATGCGAATGACGGCCTCCACCACCCGCGAAGACGCGGCGGGCTATCAAGCCGCCCTGTCCATGACGCCTCCGGTTTCCGCGAAGGGGGAGTAGGCTCTTGGGGCTTGAGGCCCTTATCTTTGACGTTGACGGGACCGTGGCCGACACCGAGGAGGTCCACCGTCAAGCTTTCAACGCGGCCTTTTCGGAAGCCGGATATCCCTGGGTTTGGGATCGGGGCCGGTACAAGGGCCTGCTCGCCACCGCCGGCGGACGGGAGCGCCTACTGCGCTATCTGAAGGAGATCGGATTCAGCACCCCGGACGGCGAGGACTTGGAAGCCTTCGCCCAACGTCTCCATGAGCGCAAGACGACCCTGTTCGGAGAACGCTTGGCTGGTGGGGGGTGCATTCCGTTGCGGCCTGGGGTGGAGCGGCTCATCGGCGAGGCATTCGATTCCGGACTTCGGCTCGCCATTGCCACCACGACCAGTCCCGGCAACGTCGAGGCTTTGTTTGCCGCAACAGCGGGAACGGATGTCCTCGCGCGATTTGAGGTCATCGGCGCCGGAGACTGCGTGGCCCACAAGAAGCCGGCGCCCGACATTTACAGCTATGTCCTGCACGCATTGAACCTTGCTCCCGACGTCTGCCTGGCGATCGAGGATTCGGCGAACGGATTAGAATCGGCCAACGCGGCGGGCGTCGGGACAGTCATTACCGTCGCCACCTATACCGCGGACGAGACCTTTATCGGCGCACGGGCCGTGCTCAGTGACCTCGGAGACCCGGGCATCCCGTTTGAGGTCCTGGAGGGCGACGTTTTCGGCAAAACGCACGTCGATGTCGAACTTCTGCGGCGCTGGCATTCAGACGGTTGAAGCTGCCGGCTGTCGCCTCTCTCAGTCCGCCCCGGGCCTCAGCCGGTCCGTGGCGCGCCGCTGGGCCTTGGTCGGGCGGCCGGACCCGGGCTCGCGTGGCGCGACCTGGGGTGGGCGGTCAGGTTTGGACTTGGCGTCCGGCGGGTCCAGGTCCTCATAGAGGGTCCGGGCCTCGGGGGCCGGACCACGCTGGGTCCCCAGTTCTACGACCTTGATGATGCGGATATGGGGTCCGAGAGGAAAAGTCAGCACATCGTCGGGCTTCACTTCCACATGGGCCTTGGCGATAGGGTTGTCGTTGAGTCGGACCTTGCCGCCGGCGACCATCTTCCCGGCAAGGGTGCGGCTCTTGCAGAATCGGGCAAAGAAAAGCCACTTGTCGATACGCAAGGTCCCCACACTCATGCCTTGGGCAAAAGGTCCTTGAGCTTGGCAAAGGGGGAGTCCGGGTCGTAGACCTGTTTCGACGGTTTCTTAGGCGTGCTGGTATGGGTTCTCGGATCGGCTTCGTCTTTGCCCTTGCCCTTGCCCTTCTTGCCCGTGGCCGGAGGTTTTTCCCGCCTCTTGTCTTGAGCCCCCTTGTCCTTGGTCCTTTCCCTGTCTCTGCTCGGGGGGGGGCGCTTGCGGGCCCGGCGTGGGGCGAACCTGTAAAGCACGATTTCCTTGGTCTCGGTCTCGGTCCCAGTCTCCGCATCGGCTTCGGGTTTCGGCGCGGCTTCATCTGCCTCCGTGGCCGCCACGCCGGTCTCGGTCCCAGTCTCCGCATCGGCTTCGGGTTTCGGTGCGGCTTCATCTGCCTCCGTGGCCGCCACGCCGGTCTCGGTCCCAGTCTCCGCATCGGCTTCAGGTTCCGGCGCGGCTTCATCTGCCTCCGTGGCCGCCACGCCGGCCTCCGGCTCCGCATTCGGCGCCGAGGCTGTTTCCTCCCCGGGGTCTTCGGCTGCCTTTGGCTCTGCGGGCACGGTCTTGGTGTGGCTTTCATAGCCCAGCGCCTTCATTACGCCCTTCATGTCCTCGACCGAGCAGCCGACCAAGTTGAGCAGGTCGACCGGCATCTCGAAAGGTCCAGAGCGCGACAGGGTCCAGAGCCGGGAGGCCATGCGCTCCAGGATATCGATCCTAAGTGCCAGCGGCCCCAGCGTGTGGTAGCCGACGGCTTCCAGAAAGGCGGTGGGCATGGCGGGGTCTGTCTTTACCGACATGCGCCCGTCTGCCGGTGGGGCGAGACCCTCCTTGTCGTTCCAGAGCGACCACAGGAGCGCGCGCAAATGCACGGAGGCGGGCTTGAGCAGGGCCGGCAGGTAGATGCTTTCGCGTCCCATGCGCAGACCAAACTCGCGGAGTGTTTTCCGGTCGGTCTGAGTCAGTCCGTCGATCTGCTCACGCACATGGCGCCTGGGGATGGAGCCCAGGGCCTGGCCCAGCTGGAAGGCGAGGCCCTGCGCCGCGCCTTTAAAGTCGTCGGATGTGCTCAAATCAATGAGCAATCCCAGGCGTTCCTTGACATGATCCTCGAACCAGCTGGCGAGGCGCCGGTGGATGCGTTCCTTGTCGACCGCTTCCAAAAGATCGAAATCTATCGGTTCCAAAAGGGGTTTCAAGAGGTCGGAACCCTTGGTGAGCCGGGCCACGGCCTCACCGCGCCAGGTCAGCGTTCCGTCCGGCGCCAGCCCGAAAGCCTCCGCTCCGTCGGTTTCCAGTTCCCCCAGATCCATGGCCACGTTTCCTCTCAGTGCCTTCATCGCGGCGCCGATCACGGCCTTGGCCGCGGCGCCCGTTTCGCTGCGGTCCGGCTTGTAGCGGAAACCTTCCAGCCGCCCCACGTGATGGCCCTCTACCAGGACATTGCCGCTCTTGTCTACCATGACGGTTAATTCGCGGTGCTCCTTAAGCCGGCCCATCTGCGCCTCAGAGCGTCCATCGAAGTGAACCGGAGCTCCGGGTTGCGCCAGAAGTTGTAACTTGCCGGCCTTCCGGCCTGGAAGCTCAGACTTTAGGTTTCACCATCGGCACGAAAGCCACTGGCAGCACGGGCTCGGAGCGGAGCTCTCCGGTTTCCGCATCCTTGATGCAGAGCATCAGCGTCTGGGTTTCGAAGACCCGGCCCACCGGCACCACCAAGCGCCCGCCGGGGGCCAACTGGTCGACCAGACGGGGGGGGGATTCCTCAGGCGCGGCTGTGACAATTATGCCGTCGAAGGGCGCTTCGTCCGGCCAGCCCTGCCAGCCGTCGCCGTGGCGCACGTGGATGTTGGCATAGCCCAGATCATGCAGCCGCCGGCGCGCGCTCCGGGCCAGGTCCTCCACCGTCTCGATAGAATAGATCTCGGCTGCCAATTGGGCCAGAACCGCTGCCTGGTAACCGGACCCGGTGCCGACCTCGAGCACCCGATCCCCGGGGGCCAGCCCCAGCAGGTCGGTCATCAGGGCGACAATATAGGGCTGGCTGATGGTCTGCCCATGGTCGAGGGGCAGCGGTCGGTTGACGTAGGCCGTATAGGCTGCCTCCTCGGGCAAGAAGCACCGCCGGTCTACGGTGTCCATGGCGTTCATGACCATCTCCGAGAAGGCGGCGCGCCCGGTATAGGCCTGGGTGTCTGCGGCCTCGTGGCGGATCTCCTCCATGAGGCGTGCGTGCAGCTGTCTGAGCCGGGCTTCGTCGATCAGAGGTGCCATGACCGGCCCAACTTGCGACCGGGGCCTAAAAGGGTCAAGCCGTTCGCCGCATCACCACCACGCCAAGCACCATTTAAATTTCGCCTGATGGCGTTGGACGCCGACCATTCGACGCTGCCGGTGGATGCGACCTGCCGCGAGTTGGAGCGCTTGGCCGAAAGCCATATCATCGATGAGATAACCCTAACGGGCCTTTATCACCGGTAGCCGGATTTCAAGCCGCTTCGGGTGCGGCTCTCAGCAAAGCCGTAAGCAACGAATCCGAGACCTCATTCCAGATCTGATCAAGCAGCAGCAACGCCCGGAGGTCGCTCCCGGCCCGCACCATGTCGAGCGCTTCCTCGAATCGCGTCTCGTAGACGGCATTGACTGTGGCCAGGGTCTGGTATTCAGGGGTGCCGCCGAGGCGGGGGTGCTCGGTCTTCAGCCACCGGTGAAGCGGTGTGTTCAATTGCCCCTTGGCCGGAAGCGGACCCTTGCGGTTGGCTATCCGGGTTTCGAGATCGGTCTGCCACCGGATATGTGTTGTGTAGAGTTCGTGAACCGTCATGACCCGATTTCCACATGATTGCTAATAACCCAAGCTATCGGATTGCGCCGGCACCCATCTATGACGGTCATCACAAGATTTGTGTGAAGGTTTCCAGTTTGCGCTCTAGTGGATCTGTTCCTTGGTCTCCAGCAGGCGCACGCCGGGCCAGTCCTCGGTTGCCTTGTCGAGGTGCCAGGCGTTGCGGACCAGGAATATGGGCGCGCCGTGGTGGTCGTCCGCCATGCTGGCTCTCATGGAATCGGTGAATTTCTTCAGGGTTTGGTGATCGTCGGCCTCGATCCAGCGCGCGGTGTGGAGCGGCGAGGATTCGAATCGCACCGGGATGTTGTATTCAGTACAAATTCGCTCGGCCAGGACGTCGAATTGCAGGCTGCCCACCGCGCCGACGATCCAGTCGGCGGCCATGCGCGGCTTGAAGACGCTGGCCGCCCCTTCCTCGGCTAGTTGCTGCAGGGCCTTACCCAGATGCTTGGCCCGCATGGGGTCTTCGGGACGCACGGTTTGCAGGATTTCGGGAGCGAAGTTGGGGATGCCGGTGAAGTGGAGTTCCTCTCCTTCCGTCAGCCCGTCGCCGATGTGCAGGTTTCCGTGGTTGGGGATGCCGATGATGTCTCCCGCCCAGGCATCCTCGGCCAATTCCCGGTCGCGGGCCAGGAACAGCACGGGGTTGTGGACGGTGAGGGTCTTGCCCGAGCGCACGTGCCGGAGCTTCATGCCGCGCTTGAAATGCCCCGAACAGAGGCGCACAAAGGCGATACGGTCGCGGTGCTTTGGGTCCATGTTGGCTTGGATCTTGAATACGAACCCGGTTACCTTGTCCTCTGTCGCCTCGACGGCACGGATGGTGGTGGGCCTGGGGGTGGGCGGCGGCGCCATGCGGGCCAGTCCGTCCAGCAACTCGTGGACCCCGAAGTTGTTCAAGGCACTGCCGAAGTAGACCGGCGTCATGTGGCCTTCGAGATAGGAATTCAGGTTGAACTGGGGGCAGAGCCCGTGCGCCATCTCCACCTCGTCGCGTAGTTTCCGCGCCGCGTATTCCGGCAGCATCCCATCCAGCTTGGGATCGTCGAGTCCCGAGCAACTTTGTGCCGTTTCGTCCGATCGGCCGCCCTTGCGCTCCGTCAAGACCAATTTGTCGTCGAACAGGTCATAGCAACCGAGGAAGTCGCGGCCCATGCCGATGGGCCAGCTGGCGGGGGTGACGTCGAGCGCCAGGGTTTGCTCTATCTCGTCCAGGATATCGAAGGGGTCGCGCCCCTCGCGGTCGAGCTTGTTGACGAAGGTGATGATGGGGACGTCCCGCAGGCGGCAGACCTCGAACAGCTTGCGGGTCTGCGCTTCGATGCCCTTGGCGGCATCAATCACCATGACCGCGGAATCGACGGCCGACAGGGTGCGGTAGGTGTCTTCGCTGAAGTCCTCGTGGCCCGGCGTGTCCAGGAGATTGAAAGTGTGGCCACTGTATTCATAGGTCATGACCGATGAGGTAACCGAGATGCCGCGCTCGCGCTCCACCTTCATCCAGTCCGAATGGGCGTGGCGCCGTTCGCCGCGCGCCTTGACCGCGCCCGCCATCTGGATGGCGTTGCCGAACAGCAGGAGCTTCTCGGTCAAAGTGGTCTTGCCCGCGTCGGGGTGCGAGATGATAGCGAAGGTGCGCCGTCCCCCGATGGGGTCGTTGGATTGGGTCATACTGTTGGTGTCGGTTGTTTGTCGTTGCCGGGTTTTCTTGGATTGGGGCTCGTAGCTCCCGGGGAGATAGCGCCTAAGCGGCGGAAAGGCCAGAAATGTTTTCGGAAAAAGGCTTCTAAAAATTCTGTTGCTTAAATATTTGTGCGGCCGGAATCCGAGGAGGCCAACACCCCCGCACCCTCCTCAAGGATGAAGCGGTGGAAGGCGTCGGCCGAGGCCGATAGGCGCCGCCCCCGGCGGTGCGCCACGTACCAGTGGCGGCGGATGGGGAAGCCCTCGACGTCGAGCACCGCGACCCGGCCCAGCGCCAGTTCCATCTCCAGCGCGTGGCGTTGCACCAGGGCCAGGCCGAGGCCGGCGGCGACCCCCTGCTTGATGGCCACCAGGCTGGAGATTTCCATCCCCGTGGTGAGCCTGAGCCCGTGGCTCTTGAAGAAGCGCTCCATGGCGTTGCGCGTCCCCGAGCCGGGCTCGCGCAGGAGGAAGGTCTCGTCCTCAAGACGCTTGAGCGGGATGGCGGTCTGTCCCGCCAGCGGATGGTCCGGGGGCGCCGCGATGATCAACGGGTTGTCGAGGAAGGCCTTGGCCTCCAGGTTCCGCCCGCCCGGCGGACGTCCCATGATCGCAAGATCGGCGTCGTTTTCGCCCAAGCGCTGGAGCACCATTTCCCGGTTGCCGATGTCCAGGCTCACCGTGACTCCGGGATGGTGCGTACCGAACGCGGCCAAGAGCTTGGGCACGAAATAGTTGGCGGTCGTGATGGCGGCGATCCTTAAGCGCCCGCGCTCCAGCCCCTTGAGGCCGTCCAAGACAAGCGCCAGTTCGTCCAACTGCTCGGAGACGGCGCGGGCATAGTGCTGGACCTCGCGCCCGGCCTCGGTGAGCACGATGCGCCGCCCGAAGTGCTCGAACAAGGGGATGCCCAGAAGGTCCTCCAGCTGCTTGATCTGCATGGAGACGGCGGGCTGGGTCAGATGCAGGGCTTCGGCGGCGCGGGTGAAGCTTTCGCGGCGGGCGACCTCGGCAAAGGCGCGGAGCTGACGCAGGGTGATGTTCATGTCATAAGTATATCTTATCTTAAATATTAGAAAACATCATTTTCCTTATGACGCGAGCTTCTGTATATTATATCGCGTAAACGAGCCGAAACCAGTCGGGGCGTTTCCGAACCACCATGCGTTAAGACCGATAATTCCGGAGATTAGACAAATGGCCCTTCTCGACCAGTCCAACCGCTACGCCGATCTGAGTCTCAATGAGAACGAGCTCATCGAGGCCGGCCGGCATGTGCTCTGCGCCTACCTGATGAAGCCCCAAGAGGGTCATGCGTATCTGGAGTCTGCGGCTCACTTCGCTGCCGAGTCTTCGACCGGCACCAACGTTGATGTCTGCACCACCGACGACTTCACCAAGGGCGTGGACGCCATCGTCTACGAGATCGACGAGGCCGAGGAGCTGATGAAGATCGCCTATCCGATCGATCTCTTCGACCGCAACCTGATCGACGGCCGGGCGATGATGGTGTCCTTCCTGACGCTGACCATCGGCAACAACCAAGGCATGGGCGACATCGAATACGCCAAGATGCTCGACTTCTACGTCCCGCCGGCCTATCTGCGCCTCTTCGACGGCCCGGCCATGAACATCCGCGACATGTGGCGGGTCCTGGGCCGCGACATGGACAACGGCGGCATGGTGGCCGGGACCATCATCAAGCCCAAGCTGGGCCTCCGTCCCCGGCCCTTCGCCGACGCCTGCTACATGTTCTGGCTTGGCGGCGACTTCATCAAGAACGACGAGCCCCAGGGCAACCAGGTCTTCGCGCCGATAAAGGAGGTGATGCCGCTGATCGCCGACGCCATGAAGCGGGCCCAGGACGACACCGGCGAGGCCAAGCTGTTCTCGGCCAACATCACCGCCGACGACCCCTTCGAGATGATCCGGCGCGGCGAGTACATCCTGGAGACCTTCGGCGAATACGCCGACCACGTGGCCTTCCTGGTCGACGGCTATGTCGGCGGCCCTGCGACGGTCACCACCTGCCGGCGCCAGTTCCCCGGCCAGTTCCTGCACTACCACCGGGCCGGCCACGGCGCGGTGACCAGCCCCCAGGCCCAGCGCGGCTACAACGCGCTTGTGCATATGAAGATGTCGCGCATGCAGGGCGCGTCGGGCATCCACACCGGCACCATGGGCTACGGCAAGATGGAAGGCGACCCGGCCGACAAGCTCCTGGCCTTCATGCTGGATCAGGACGAGGCTGACGGCCTCTACTATCACCAGACTTGGCAGGGCATGAAGGCGACGACGCCCATCATTTCGGGCGGCATGAACGCGCTCCGGCTGCCGGGCTTCTTCGACAATCTTGGCCATTGCAACATCATCCAGACCTCGGGTGGTGGGGCCTTCGGCCACAAGGACGGCGGTACCGCGGGCGCCAAGTCGCTGAAACAGGCCTGCGACGCCTGGATGGCGGGGGTCGACCTCGTCACCTACGCCCAGGACCATCCGGAACTGAAAGGCGCCTTCGAGTCCTTCGAGCACGACTCCGACAATCTCTTCCCGGGCTGGCGCGAGAAGCTGGGCGTCCACGGGTAAGCGACACCCAACACGTGAAATTCGGCGGCCGGGGGCGTGGAATGTGCCTCCGGCCGTTTT